>JACMRD010000044.1 GCA_014376645.1 Herminiimonas sp.
CGGTATCGCTGTCTTGTGCCTGGACGATCCGCATGTGCGCGAAATCATGCCGTTGATCTCCAAGCCGATCATCACCTACGGCTTCCATGAAGAGGCGCAGGTGCGTGCCATCGACGCCAAGGCTATCGGCGGCTTCATGCAGTTCACTGTGGTCCAGGAAGGCTATGCGCCAATGACAGTGCGCCTGAACCAGCCCGGCATGCACAACGTGCAGAACGCCTGCGCCGCGATCACCATCGCCCGCGAAGTCGGCGTCGCCGATTGCGACACGCAAAAGGCACTGACCGACTTCACCGGCGTCGGCCGCCGCTTTACCCGGCATGGCGAATTCACCCTGGCCGGCGGCGGCAGCGTTGCGCTGGTCGACGATTACGGCCACCATCCGGTCGAGACCGCCGCCACGCTGGCCGCTGCGCGCGGCGCCTATCCGGGCCGCCGCCTGGTGCTGGCATTCCAGCTGCACCGCTTCACCCGCACCCGCGATCTGTTCGAGGATTTCGTCAAGGTCCTTTCCAGCACTGACGTGCTGGTTCTGGCCGAGGTCTATGCCGCCGGCGAAGCGCCGATCGTCGCCGCTGACGGCCGCGCGTTGGCCCATGCGCTGCGCGTGACCGGCAAGGTCGAACCGATTTTTGTGGAAGACATCAACGACATGCCGGAGACCCTCTCCGGCTTGTTGAAGGACGGCGACGTGGTCATCACCATGGGCGCCGGATCGATCTCGAGCGTGCCGGTAAAACTGGCCGCCCTGTTGGCACCCGCTTTGCTGGCACCCGCCTTGCTGGCACCCCCATTCACCGGAACCCAGGCATGAGCACCACACCTGTCATCTCCAATGCCGCATCGTTCGGCCGCGTCGGCGTCCTCTTCGGCGGCCGCTCCGCCGAGCGCGAAATCTCGATCATGTCCGGCACCGGCGTACTGGCCGCGCTGCGCAGCCAGGGCATCGATGCCCATGCATTCGATCCGGCCGAACGGACCCTGGCCGAACTGGCTGCGGAAAAATTCGACCGCGTCTTCATCGCGCTGCATGGCCGCTTTGGCGAAGACGGCACCTTGCAGGGCGCGCTCGAGCAACTCGGCATTCCCTACACCGGTAGCGGCGTGATGGCATCGGCCATCGGCATGGACAAGGTCTATACCAAGTTGATCTGGCTGATGCACGACCTGCCGACGCCGAAGTATGCGCTGCTCAACGCCAGCACCGACCTGCGCCGCGTGCCCGATACGCTCGGCCTGCCGTTGATCGTCAAGCCGCCGCACGAGGGTTCGACCATCGGCATCACCAAGGTCGTCGGGTATTCCGACATGCGCGACGCCTATGCGCTGGCAGCACAGTTCGACGAGGTGGTGCTGGCCGAGGAATTCATCACCGGGCGCGAATTCACGGTCGCCGTGCTCGGCAGCGGCGCCCAGGCGCGGGCCCTGCCGATCGCCGAGATCATCGCGCCGGAAGGTAACTACGATTACCAGGCCAAGTACTTCGGCGACGCGACCCGTTACCTGTGCCCGGCGCCGCTCGACGCCGCGACCGCCGCCGAGATGGACCGCATCGCCGTGGAAGCCTACCGCGCCATCGGTTGCGAAGGCTGGGGCCGGGTCGATTTCCTGCTGCGCGCATCCGACAACAAGCCGTTTCTGCTGGAGGTCAATACCTCACCCGGCATGACCGGACATTCACTCGTACCGATGGCCGCGCGCGCGGCCGGCATGAGTTACGAAGCGCTGTGCGTGGAAATCCTGCGCATGGCGAGCTTGAAGATGCCGAAGGGCAGCAACGAACACGGCAAGGGTCAGGACAAGGGTGACGACAAGGGTCAGGACAAGGGTGACGACAAGGGTCACGATACCGCGGGGAGCGAGGTCTAGATCATGTGGCAAGACATCAAGGCAATGAATGCAACCTCCAGCGCGCTGTTCGGCCTGGTGGCGCTGGCCTTGTTCGCCGCCGGTCTGTGGTGGCTGGCGCAGCGGCCGATGTTCACCCTGAAGGTGATTCGCATCGAGGGCGCCGACGCACAGCTGCGGCACGTCAATCCGTTGACGGTGCGCGGCACTGCGCTGCCGCGGATCAAGGGCAATTTCTTTACCGCGAATCTGGAAACCGTTCGCGCGGCCTTCGAGACGGTGCCGTGGGTCCGGCAAGCGATGGTGCGGCGTGAATGGCCGAACCAGTTGATCGTCACGCTGGAAGAGCACACACCGCTGGGTACCTGGGGCGATGACGGCCGGCTGATTTCAGTCAAGGGTGACGTCTTCACGGTCAACCTGGACGAAGCGGAAGAGGATGGCGAGCTGCCCGAATTCGGCGGGCCGAAAGGCAGTGAAAAGGAAGTGGTGGCACGGTTTCAGGAAATGCACCAGTGGTTCGCGCCGGTCGACTTGACGCCGGAGTCGGTGCACCTGTCGGAGCGGTATGCGTGGATGGTCAAGCTCGACAATGGCATGGCGGTAGAACTGGGACGGGAGCAGACCAGGACCACGTTGCGGGAGCGGGTCGAGCGTCTGGTGAGCGTGTATCCGCAGCTCGTGGCGCGGCTGCAGAACCGGATCGAAAGTGTAGACATGCGTTATCCGAATGGGCTGGCGTTGCGTGCCAGCGGGATGGCATTCGGGTCGGGTACGAAAAAAAAATAAGCAGAAGAGCGAAATGACAAAAGACGCAAAAAATCTCATCGTCGGACTCGACATCGGCACTTCGAAGGTCGTCGCGGTCGTGGCCGAAGTGCTGGCCAACGGCCGCCACGAGGTCATCGGCCTGGGCCAGCATGAGTCGAAAGGCTTGAAGAAGGGAGTGGTGGTCAATATCGAGGCCACCGTCGAGTCGATCCAGCGCGCGCTCGAAGAAGCCGAGCTGATGGCCGACTGCAAGATTCGCAATGTCTACACCGGCATCGCCGGCAGCCACATCCGCAGCTTCAACTCCAGCGGCATGGTCGCCATCAAGGACAAGGAAGTCACCGCCGCCGACGTCGCCCGCGTGATCGAGACGGCCAAAGCGGTCAACATACCGACCGACCAGCAATTGCTGCACACGGTGCCGCAGGAATTCATCGTCGACAATCAGGAAGACGTGAGGGAACCCATCGGCATGAGCGGCATCCGACTGGAGGTCAAGGTCCACATCGTCACCGGCGCGGTGTCGGCGGTGCAGAACATCGTCAAGTGCATCCGCCGCTGCGGCCTGGAAGTCTCCGACCTGATCCTGCAGCCGATGGCCTCGGCCGACGCAGTGCTGACACCGGACGAGAAAGAACTCGGTGTGGTTTTGATCGACATCGGCGGCGGCACCACCGACGTGGCGATCTTTACCGAAGGCGCGATCCGCCACACGGCCGTGATCCCGATCGCCGGTGACCAGATCACCAACGACATTGCGATGGCACTGCGCACGCCGACCGGCGAAGCCGAAGAGATCAAGCTGCGCTACGGCGTAGCCAAGCAGGTGCTGGCCGACCCGGGCGAGACGCTGGAAGTGCCGGGCCTGGGCGACCGTGCACCGCGCGCCCTGTCGCGGCAGGCGTTGGCCGCCGTGATCGAACCGCGCATCGAGGAACTGTTCGCGCTGGTCCATCAGGTGGTGCGCGAGTCCGGCTATGAGGAAGTGCTGTCGTCGGGCATCGTGCTCACCGGCGGCTCGGCAATGATGCCGGGCATGGTCGAGCTGGCTGAAGACATCTTCCTCAAGCCCGCGCGCCTGGGTACGCCGGCCTACAGCGGGCAGTTGGCCGACGTGGTGCGCAGCCCGCGTTACGCGACGGTACTGGGCCTGCTGCTGGAAGCGAAGAAGCAGTATCTGCGCGGGCACGTCGTCACGCGCCAGGATGGGTCGGTCAAGGCGATCTGGACGCGGATGAAGGATTGGTTCCTGGGAAATTTCTGATTTTGAAACAGATGGTGAATCAAAGGCAGCAACGGCAGGAGATGCAGTAAAGGTACGCAATAACTGTAAAGCACTGGCGGTACAGCACAGGCGTTACAGCGCTGGCGTTACAGCACTGGCGTTACAGCACTACAAGCAGGTGAAGCCCGCAGTTAGCAGTTGCTAGTCGTCACACCGCGTGATCACTAGCGACTGACAACTGCACTCGGATGCAGCGCAGATGGAATGGTTCAGAACGGTATGAATTTTCTCGGTGATAGGTGTGCGATGCACGGTTGCCGATTCAACTTTTTAGTCTTTAATTTTTAGGGAGTCACCATGGAAATCGATATCCTCGACAATGCAGCACTTGGTACCGTCATCAAGGTCGTCGGCGTCGGCGGCGCCGGCGGCAATGCGGTCCAGCACATGATCAACAAAGGCGTGTGCGGCGTCGAGTTCATTGCTGCCAACACCGATGCGCAAGCGCTGAAAATGTCGAAGGCCCACAACGTCATCCAGATCGGCGAGACCGGCCTGGGTGCGGGCATGAAGCCGGCCATCGGCCGTCAACTTGCCGAAGAATCACGCAGCCGCATCGAGGATGCGCTGCGCGGCGCGCACATGGTCTTCATCGCCGCCGGCATGGGCGGCGGCACCGGCACCGGCGCCGCGCCGATCGTGGCGCAGATCGCCAAGGAACAGGGCGCACTCACCGTGGCGGTGGTGTCGAAGCCGTTCTCGTACGAAGGCCAGAAGTGCATGGACATCGCCGACGAAGGTCTGGAAGCGCTGTCGCAGCACGTCGATTCGCTGATCATCATCCTGAATGAAAAACTGGAAGAGATCTACGAAGACGACAGCATGATCGAATGGCTGCAGCATGCCGACGACGTGTTGAACAACGCCGTGGCCGGAATCGCCGAGATCATCAACGTGCCGGGCCATATCAACGTCGACTTCAACGACGTCAAGACCATCATGGGCGAGCAGGGCAAGGCAATGATGGGGACGGCCACCGCTTCCGGCGTCGACCGTGCACGCATCGCCGCCGAGCAGGCCGTCGCTTCGCCGCTGCTGGACGGGATCGACCTGTCGGGCGCGCGCGGTGTGCTGGTCAACGTCACTGCCAGCCGCAACCTGAAGGGCAAGGAAATCAAGGAAGTCATGGCCACCGTGCGCGCCTTTGCCGCCGCCGACGCTTCGATCGCGCAGGGTATCGCCTACGACGACACGATGGGTGACGACATCCGCGTGACCGTGGTCGCGACTGGCCTCGGCCGCGCCCGCAAGAACGTGCAGCTGGTGGCCACGCCAGTGCTGCGTACCGGCACCAACAACGAGCCGGTCATGGCCGGCGCCGGCATGGCGCACGTACCGGGCCGCGCAGCCGGCATGGGCGCACCGTCATCGCCGTCGTCCTTCGAAGGCATGAAGGCACCGGCGGTCTGGCGGCGCGAGTCGGCATCGGAAACGGTGCGGGCGCTGGAAAAGAATGGCATGGAAACCTACGACATTCCGGCATTCCTGCGCAAGCAGGCGGACTGAACGGCGGATCAAGCCTCAGAAAAAAACGACACCGTTTGCCGCAGCCGTGGCCGACGGTGTCGTCGCCTTCGACACACCGTCGCGCCGCACTGCAAGGCGTAGCCGAACAAGGCATACTGCAGGCGCCGCAAGGCGGTCCCAGTCAATTGTGAGCAATTCCAATCCATCCCATAACGAAAAAAAAGGAGTCCAGCATGACAATCAAAATCGGTGAGCAACTGCCTGCGGGCGTACTGTCGGAATTCGTCGAAGTCGAAGCAAAAGGCTGCTCGATCGGCCCGAACACCTTCAAGGTGGAAGATCTGGTCAAGGGCAAGACGATCGCCATCTTCGGCCTGCCAGGCGCCTTCACGCCGACCTGCTCCGCGCAGCACGTACCGGGCTACGTGGCCCACGCCGCCGACTTCAAGGCCAAGGGCGTTGATGAAATCTGGTGCATTTCGGTCAATGACGCCTTCGTCATGGGCGCCTGGGGTCGCGATCAGAAAGTCGGCGGCACGGTCCGCATGATGGGCGACGGCAGCGCTACCTACACCAAACTCCTCGGCCTGGATGCAGACTTCTCCAAGTTCAACATGGGCATCCGCTCACGCCGCTATTCGATGCTGGTGGTCGACGGCGTGGTCAAGCAGCTGAACCTGGAAGAAGCCGGCAAGTTCGAAGTGTCGGGTGCAGCGACGTTGTTGACGCAGCTGGGCTGATCATTTTCGGCTGCCGGGCCATCCGACGGCATCGCCCATGACATCGTGTTGCCGGTCGCTCGATACGGCAGTATGTGATGGGCGCATCCGGCAGTCCTGCCAACTTCAGAGTTGATCCGTCAAAAAGGTTGATCAACACCGAACGCCCAGCGTGGGCTTTGCGGCGGCCAGTCGCTGGGCAACACCTGGAATCGACAGGAAATGCGCTTTCAGCGTTGCCGTCGATTGGCGCCCCGTGAATCGCGGACGCCAGACTCCCGCCTCGTCGCACAACACATTCAACACGTCCCGCAATCTGTCTTGCGCACGCTTTCTTGCCGAGCGTGCGCGCAGTGTGTGAAAGAGCCGCCCGTTCCGACAGAAATAATCCTTGCGGAATGATGCGGATGAATCGCCAAACGCGCTCGGCGCGGGAATGGAGCATTCGACCAAAAGCACCGGTATGACTCAAGTCGATCGACTTGCCGTCGCTGCCGGCCGGAATTGTCCAGTCCGGCTTGAGCGCGCCGCGCCGCTGTTCGTATGCCTGCCTGTTTTTGGCCTTGTCGAGCCGGGTCCCGGGCAGCGCGGCGGCGGCGGCGATATCGCCCGAGACGACAAGCGCCGTCGGGTGCGGCGTTTCCACCTGTCCAGGAACGGCATCGGCATGCAAGCCCAAATCCACGCCAGGCATCAGCACGCCAGCCGATAGCATGGCACCGCTATCTGTCTGCTTGTAGCGTTGCCAGACCTGTGAAGCCACTTCGCCGGGCTCAAAAAAGGGATGTTGTGTATTTCTAAAAAGAAATATAATGGTAGGCCATTTTAATTTTCTTAGTGAAAATTTTACTTTTTTGTTGAAATGCACCTCGTTTTGACTTCCTCTAGATTGCATTTTTGGGGAAGAACCACAATGCCAATCCACATTTCGAAAGTAATCTCCTAATGAATCGACTTCTCGTGTCTGCTCTAGTGCTCGCATCGCTGACAGGCTGCGCAGTGACCGCACCACCGCAGGTCGCGGTCGAAGCGCCTGCTTCCAGAGCCCAGCAAGCGCAAGCGCAACGGCAGGCAACTTTGCCCGAAGCGAAGACGTTCAAGCGCAAAATTGCGATAGGCCGATTTACAAATGAGACGAGATACGGCCGTACGTTTCAAGTCGATTCGAGCACCGACCCTTTGGGAAAACAGGCGTCAGACATGCTGATGACCCGCTTGGTCGCGTCAAATAAATTCTTGGTTTTTGAACGCCAAGATCTTGGGAAGATCGAGAAAGAGCAGGCAATTCTTGGGCAATCAAACCTCATCGGGGTTGATGCATTGATTCTTGGTTCAGTCACAGAATTCGGGCGTAGTACCACAGGAAAATCCGGTTTTCTGAGTTCGACAAAATTGCAGACGGCACGTGCGAAGGTCGAGATTCGCCTGGCAGATGCACGTACGGGTCACGTCTTTTTTACAGCAACAGGTGTTGGCGAGGTCAGTACTGAAACTGGACAGGTTGCCGGTTTTGGCAATAGAGCCGATTACGACGGTACATTGAACGATCAAGCAATTGGAGCCGCAATCTCGGACGTACAAAATGCTTTGGTCGCCAAACTTGAGGAGCGTCCATGGCGAACGGACATCCTGAAGACTGAAGGCAATCGTCTCTATATTTCCGGCGGGGCACGTCAGGGGTTAAAAACTGGTGACAGCCTGTTAATCATGAGAGCAGGTGAGTCGATCAAAAGTGCGCAGTCGGGATTTGCTATTGCCTTGCCGCCTACACAAGTGGGTACAGGAAGGATCGCCGCACTCTTTGGCGATGATGAAACTAACGAGGGCTCGATTGTTGACCTGCTGTCTGGATCGGCAATCGGGAATTCCCTGTTCGTCACTGACGCGAAGGTTAAATAATCATGAAAACCTTATTGCTCCTCACGCTTTTGTTGGCCCAGTTCGCATGTACCGCACCGGCAACGGTAGTCAGGACGGGGGCGGCTCGTCCTACTGTTTCAATTAAGGGTGCCCCGGCCGATGCCGAACTTCTGGTCGACGGCTTGTCTGTCGGGGTCGCTTCGCGCTACGACGGCAACCCGAACCTACTCACCGTCGAGGAGGGCATGCACGTTCTCTCAGTGGTGCGGCAAGGAAAAGTGGTGCATACGGAGAAAGCATTTGTTAGTAGTGGCGAGTCACGCGCTATCACACTTAATTTAGGAAATTGATGATGCAAATCCAAAAGTTGATTTTTGCGTTTGCACTGCCGCTTTTTCTGGCTGCTTGCGTCGCCGCTCCAAAGTACACGTGGGGAAACTACGATCGCAGTCTGTATAACTACTACAAAGACACATCGAATTCTGCATCGCACGTTGCAGAGCTTGAAAAAATCATTCAAACAGCGGAGCAGACCAAAGGGAGGGTTCCGCCGGGAATCCATGCAGAGTATGGGTACTTTCTTTTGCGAAGTGCGAAGGGTGCCGAAGCCGTTACTCAGTTTGAAAACGAAAAGCGGCTGTGGCCAGAGTCGACTCTGTTGATGAACATCATGATCAAGTCAGCTCAGGCGACTCCTGTCAAACCCGTCGCATCGAAGGAATGAAAATGTACGCTCGTTTTGTCAAGCTTGTAGTCGTAGCAACCGCAATGCTGTTTGTTTTGTCAGGCTGTGCCGTGCAGCAGGCGCGTAAAGACTACGGCTCTTTTAGAGACGCAAGTCCTCGCTCGATTCTGGTTGTCCCAGTCATCAATAAAAGTGTAGAGGTAGATGCTCCGGATTATTTTTTGTCGACGATTGCCCGGCCGTTGGCTGAACGCGGCTTTTACGTGTTTCCGGTGCACTTGGTGAAGAGGGTCATGGAAGACGACGGGCTGTCGGACGCAGATATGGTTCATGCAGGAGAGCCGCAGCGCCTGGGGAAGTTGTTCGGTTCTGATGCCGTCATGTACATTTCAATTGAGCGTTGGGATGCCCAGTATCTGATCCTCGCAACAGCTGTTACGGTTGAAATGAAATACACCCTAAAAAGCGTTGCGACCGGCGAGACCCTTTGGGCAAACTCTCAGAAACTGGTATATCAGCCACAAAACAATTCTGGCGGTGGTATTGCGGGTTTGGTTGCTATGGCAATCACGGCCGCGATCACAAAAGCCGCGCCTAACTACGTGCCTTTGGCGCAGCAAGCCAACTTCATGGCGATTTATACCAAAGGCCAGGGCCTACCTGCGGGACCTTACGACGCAGCATTTAACAAGGATAAGTCCGAATTTTAGGATTTATCAGAAGACAAAACGGCAGTTCGAGCATGGATTGAGTAGAAGGTCTATTTCAGGGCGCCGTTGTTTCCCCCCAAATCCAGCACCGGAAAATAATTGACCCATAGGTTAGTTGTTATAATTTCCGGATGCTAAACCAACGCACCGTCAAACAACTCGTCAAGACCACCGGCGTCGGCCTGCACTCGGGTACCAAGGTCGAGCTGACCTTGCGGCCGGCGGCGCCGAACACCGGGATCGTCTTTCGCCGCGTCGATCTGACACCCGTGATCGACTTCGCGGCCTCGGCGCTGATGGTCGGCGATACCCGCATGGCGTCGACTCTCGAACACGGCGGCGCCAAGGTCTCGACCGTCGAGCATCTGATGTCGGCCTGCGCCGGTCTCGGGATCGACAACCTCTACGTGGACGTGACGGCCGAAGAGATTCCGATCATGGACGGTTCCGCATCTTCTTTCGTCTTCCTGTTGCAGCAAGCCGGTTTGCAGGAGCAGGCCGCGGCGCGCAAGTTCATCCGCGTGATCAAGCCGGTCGAAGTGCGCGAAGGCACCGGCGCGCAGGAGAAATGGGCGCGGCTGGAGCCGTACAACGGCTTCAAGCTGAAGTTCTTCATCGAATTCAATCATCCCGCCGTCGACGGCACCGGCCAGACGGCCGAGGTCGATTTCACCGTCGAGTCCTATGTCAAGGAAGTATCACGCGCCCGCACCTTCGGGTTCATGCAGGATGTGGAAATGCTGCGCGGCCTGGGCCTGGCACGCGGCGGTTCGCTGGAAAACGCGATCGTCATGGACGAGTACCGCATCTTGAACGCCGACGGTCTGCGCTATGAAAACGAGTTCGTGCGCCACAAGATCCTCGACGCGATCGGCGACCTCTATCTGGTCGGCCATCCGCTGCTGGCCGCATACGGTGCCCACAAGTCCGGCCACACGTTGAACAACCTGCTTCTGCGTGAATTGCTGGCCCATCCGGAATGCTATGAAATCGTCACCTTCGACACGCCCGAGCGTGCGCCGCACGGCTATCTGCGCCAGCTTGGGCTGGAGTGGGCGCTGAATTAAAACTAAGGGCGCTGCCGCCGCACCATCGCCTCGATGGCCGCCTTCAGTGCTGCATTGCGCGGTGAATCCGGCAGGGCAGCACCCAGCTCGGCGAAGGCCATCGTCGCCACCGGCGGCAGGATCGGCGGCGTGATCTTCTCTGCCCGGGGCACGGTCCTGGCAACTTGCACTTTGAGACGGATTGAATTAACCTGCCATCCCTGCCCGAGCAATGCCTCTTGAAGCTTCGGCAGCTGTTGCTTGAGCTTGGAGGCCAGTGCGGCGTTGGGCGTCGACAATACGAGCTGACTCGATTCAAACTGCACCACGGCACAGGCAACGAACATTGGAGGCAGCGCAGCAGCGCAAGCCTTTTGCAACGCTACCATTCTGGTTACACCCGGCAAGATCGCAGCCATCTTGTCGTGCGCACGTAGAAAATCCGCGGCACCTTTGGCCAACCGAGCCGATGAGGTGCCTTGTTGATGGGGCAGGAATGTCGATGAACGCATCATCAGTCCACCTTATCACACCTCGTCGAACTGGCAAGCGTGCCGGCAACAGCCCACGCTGCCGGGTTGCCGGGCGCCAAAGGAACGTCGATGCAAATCATTCTGCTTCATTCAAGGTTCAAGCAAGCCCGCTCGGTCACCCTGACGCATCGCCACCTGCTCTCGGCGCTGGCCGGGTTCGTGCTGGCAGTGCTGGCTACGGCCGTGCTGATCGACTACGTGGCGCTGCGCTTTGGCGTCGGCCTGCCACTCGGATTGCAAGGTAACGCAACCGCTCCCGCCACGGACGACGCCGGCAAGAAAGACAAGTACGTCAAGGAAAACCTGGCCACCATGGCGACCAAGCTCGGTGAGATGCAGGCCCAGCTGATGCGACTCGACGCACTCGGCGAACGGGTCCAGGGGCTGGCCGGCGTCAAGCCCGAGGAGTTCAACTTCAAGGAGCTGCCGGGACGGGGCGGCGCGGAACCGTCGAGTATCGGTCGCATCGAGCGCAACCTCAGCATGACCGCGTTCCAGGCCGCGCTCGACGCGATGTCGCGCGACGTCGAGCATCGTGCCGATTACCTGAATGTCGTCGAGACCGCGCTCATGACCGACAAGATCAAGTCCAAGCTGCTGCCGACGATTCAACCGGTCAATGTCAGCTATAACGCCTCCGGCTTCGGTTGGCGCTTCGATCCTTTCAATGGCCGCAATACCTTTCATGAGGGGATCGATTTCCCCTCACCGGTCGGCACGGCGATCGTGGCCGCTGCCGGGGGTGTCGTGATCGCCGCCGAATACCACCATGAATTCGGCAACATGCTGGAAATCGATCACGGCAACAATATCGTCACCCGCTACG
Source organism: Herminiimonas sp. (assembly GCA_014376645.1). Lineage (GTDB taxonomy): Bacteria > Pseudomonadota > Gammaproteobacteria > Burkholderiales > Burkholderiaceae_D > JANXSS01. Next base: position 11,751 of record JACMRD010000044.1, read on the forward strand.
CGCATTCCTCGCGCCTGCTGGCCAAGGTCGGCGACATCGTCAAGCGCGGCCAGCATGTGGCCGACATCGGCTCGACCGGCCGCTCCACCGGCGCCCACCTGCACTTCGAGGTGCTGGTGAAGGGCGTTCCCCAGGACCCGAACAAGTTTCTTGCCGCCGGCGCCAGCCAGGCCAAGATCGCGGCGCTCGCCGCGCAGTAGTTTTCACAGATAGTCGTCGCACATAGTCGTCGCACGTAGCCGTCGCACATAGTCGCCGGGGCCGGGTGCACACAGGCGCCAGGCGCTCGGGCTGCCATTGTTTCCGCGCGATTCGGCCCAACATCCAACCCAACCCGGTGGGGGTGGCCCGGTGCGGGGTCATTTACCTCGTGCATGCGCCACCGGCGCTGAATGGGCACCGTGATAAAATCCAGCGTTTTCGCCACACGACGACCCGTCGTGCGCGCCCGCCATCATGGCGGAGCGTGCGACAGGGATTTTCCCGGCGTACTTTTTTAGAACTCAAGCATGTCATTACTGACCCAGATTTTCGGTAGCCGCAACCAGCGCCTGCTCAAGCAATACCAAAAAGTGGTGCGCGACATCAACGCGCTCGAGCCTACGGTGGAAAAGCTCTCCGATGCCGAGCTGCAGGCGAAGACGCCGCAGTTCCGGGCACGGATCGCCGCTGGCGAGACGCTCGATGCACTGCTGCCGGAAGCCTTCGCGGTCTGCCGCGAGGCCAGCAAGCGGGTGCTCAAGATGCGTCACTTCGACGTCCAGTTGGTGGGCGGCATGGTTCTCCATTACGGCAAGATCGCCGAGATGGGCACTGGCGAAGGCAAGACGCTGATGGCCACGCTGCCGGCATATCTGAATGCACTGGCCGGCAAGGGCGTGCACGTGGTGACCGTCAATGATTACCTGGCGCAGCGCGATGCCGACTGGATGGGCCGCCTGTACGGCTGGCTGGGTCTGGGCACCGGCGTCAATCTGTCGCAGATGGAGCACGACACCAAGCAGGCTGCGTATGCCGCCGACATCACCTACGGCACCAACAACGAATTCGGTTTCGACTACCTGCGCGACAACATGGTGTACGACCCGTCCGAACGGGTCCAGCGGACCCTGAATTTTGCCATCGTCGATGAAGTCGATTCGATCCTGATCGACGAAGCCCGCACCCCGCTGATCATTTCCGGTCAGGCCGAGAACCACACCGACCTGTACCACAAGATCAATGCCGTGCCGCCGCTGCTGACTCTGCAGATCGGCGAAGAAACGCCCGACGGCAAGGGCCAGATCGAGGTTCCCGGCGACTACACCAAGGATGAAAAAGCGCACCAGGTCCTGCTGACCGAAGCCGGCCACGAAAAGGCCGAGCAGATCCTGACCGGCATGGGCCTGTTGCCGGAAGGCGCCTCGCTCTACGATGCCGCCAACATCACCCTGGTACATCACTTGTACGCGGCCCTGCGCGCGCATACGCTGTATCACAAGGATCAGCATTACGTGGTGCAGAACGATGAAGTCGTGATCGTCGACGAATTCACCGGTCGGCTGATGACCGGTCGCCGCTGGTCGGATGGCCTGCATCAGGCGGTCGAAGCCAAGGAAGGCGTCGCCATCCAGAACGAGAACCAGACCCTGGCCTCGATCACGTTCCAGAATTATTTCCGCATGTACGGCAAGCTGGCCGGCATGACCGGCACGGCCGATACCGAAGCCTACGAGTTCCAGGAAATCTACGGACTCGAAACGGTCGTCATCCCGCAGAACCGCCCCAACCAGCGCAAGGACCGGCAGGACCAGGTCTACAAGTCGCCGGCCGAGAAGTACAACGCGATGCTCACCGACATCAAGGATTGCTACGAGCGCGGCCAGCCGGTGCTCGTCGGCACCACCTCGATCGAAAATTCCGAACTGCTCTCGGGCATCCTGACCAAGGCCGACCTGCCGCACAACGTCCTGAACGCCAAGCAGCATGCCCGCGAAGCCGAGATCATCGCCCAGGCCGGACGGCCGAAGATGATCACGATCGCCACCAACATGGCCGGTCGTGGTACTGACATCGTCCTCGGCGGCAATGTTGAAAAGCAGACCCAGCTGATCGAAGCCGATGCGGCCCTGGCCGACGGTGACAAGCAGCAGCGCGCCCACGTCCTGCGCGATGAATGGCAATCGCTGCACGACCACGTGGTCGGCGCCGGCGGCCTGCACATCATCGGCACCGAACGCCATGAATCGCGCCGGGTCGACAATCAGTTGCGCGGCCGTTCGGCGCGCCAGGGCGATCCGGGCTCGTCACGCTTCTATCTTTCGCTCGACGATGCGCTGCTGCGCATCTTCGCCGGCGACCGCGTGCGCAAGATCATGGATGCACTCAAGATGCCGGAAGGCGAGCCGATCGAGGCCGGCATGGTCTCGCGCTCGATCGAATCGGCGCAGCGCAAGGTCGAGGCGCGCAACTTCGACATCCGCAAGCAATTGCTGGAATACGACGACGTCGCCAACGATCAGCGCAAGGTCATCTATCAGCAGCGTAACGAGCTGCTCGAAGCCCAGGAAGTATCGGAACTGATCACCTCGCTGCGGCACGGCGTCTTCACCGACCTGTTCCGCGAACACGTGCCGGCCGAGTCGCTGGAAGAGCAGTGGGACATTCCTGGCCTGGAGCGTACCCTGCAAGGCGAATGGCAGCTCGACGTGCCGCTGTCGACCATGCTCAAGGATGCGCCGAACCTGTCGGAAGAAGAATTGCTCGAGCGCGTGATCGCCGCCGCCGATGCCAGTTACGACACCAAGACCAGCATCGTTGGTCGCGAATCGTTTGCCGGCTTCGAACGCAGTGTCATGTTGCAGAGCGTCGACAGCCATTGGCGTGAACACCTGGCCGCGCTCGACCACCTGCGTCAGGGTATTCACCTGCGCGGCTACGCGCAAAAGAATCCGAAGCAGGAATACAAGCGCGAAGCCTTCGAGCTGTTCGGCCAGATGCTCGACCTGATCAAGAACGAAGTCGTCAAGCTGGTCATGACGGTGCGCATCCAGTCGCAGGCCGAGATCGACGCCGCCGAAGAAGAGCTGAGCCAGTCGCATGTCGGGAACGTGCATTACCAGCACGCCGACTTCGACGCCAACGCAGCGCCGGAAGAACTGCTGGCGCCGACCGCCAATCCGGACCAGGCCGGCGACGCCAGCCAGCCTGCCGGCGGCTACAAGGTCGGACGCAATGACCCGTGCCCTTGCGGCAGCGGCAAGAAGTTCAAGCAGTGCCACGGCAAGCTGGCTTAAGGTTCATCGCGTAACCATCGGAAAGGCAGCTTCGGCTGCCTTTTTTCTTGTGCGCAAAAAAGAATACTCACCCCGATCCAGTGGAGTGCGGCGCGCAGCGCACAGCCGAAGTTGTTTGAGTACAATGTTGCGATCCATCCAGGGCCGTGCTGGTCCTGACGACTGCTCTTCAA
>JACMRD010000006.1 GCA_014376645.1 Herminiimonas sp.
CGCAAATTGAAAATTCGAGTATTTGTTGATCCGTATTGCTTTTATGCATTTTTTTCCGCATCTGCTGCCGATGTCTGTTCGATACCGCACGGTGCGCGCGTTGCCGGGCGGTTAAGATACCGCGCTGGTACACGACTCCGTGGCACCTTTGGCCGGGTAGCCGGTCATAACTCCTCACCAGGAATTTCCATGAACATCCATCTGACGCTGGCCCCCCTGATTTCCTTGATTGCCGGCATCTTGATCCTGGTCATGCCACGGCTGCTCAATTTCATCGTCGCGATCTATTTGATCATCATCGGGCTGGTCGGACTGTTCGGCGCTGGCAATATGGGTTTTCATTAAGCACGGCGCAATCACCAATGTAATTGCTCATCGCTAATCGCCAATGAAATCAGACACACCTGAAAAGCTCACAACCGCTGCCGCGCCGTTCAGGCACAAGCAGCGTATCGCCCTCGTGCTGCAGGGTGGCGGCGCACTCGGCGCCTACCAGGCCGGGGTGTTCCAGGCCATGCACGAACATGACCTGGCACCCGACTGGGTGGTCGGCACCTCGATCGGTGCCATCAACGCAGCCCTAATCGCAGGCAACAAGCCGGCCGACCGGGTTGCCCGCCTGCGCCAGTTCTGGGACGGCATCTCGCATCCGGATGCGATCGACATGAAAGCGGTGCTGGATCCGGCGCGCCGTGCCAACACCTGGCTGGCGACGGTCGACGCGGTGACGCGCGGCGTCAAGGGCTTTTTCTCGCCGCGCGCCTTCAGCCTGTTCAGCATGGGCGTGGCGGTGCCGCCGGACGAGGCCAGTTTTTACGATACCCATGAGCTGGCCGATACCTTGCGCGAGCTGGTGGATTTCGATTACCTGCATTCAGCCGAAGGCGTGCGCCTGACAGTCAATGCGGTCAAGGTCACGAGTGGCCAGCTGGTCAGCTTCGACAGCGACAAACAACCGATCGAGGTCGACCACATCATGGCCAGCGGCGCGTTGCCGCCAGGCTTCCCGCCGGTGCGCATCGCCGGCGAACTCTACTGGGACGGCGGCCTGTATTCCAACACGCCGCTGGAGACGGTCCTGAGCGACCGGCCGTCGGTCGATACGTTGTGCTTCATGGTGGACCTGTGGAACCCGATCGGTCCCGAGCCGACCACCTTCGACGAAGTCCAGACCCGGCAGAAAGACGTCATGTTCGCGTCGCGTTCGGTGCGACACATCGAAGCCTATCGGAACATGCATCGGATGCAGTGCCTGATACGCTCGCTCTACGACCAGTTGCCGGAAAGGAGCAAGGGCGCCGAAGGGCGCAAGATGTTGCAGGAAATCGGCTGCAGCACGACCATGCATATCGTGCGCATTCCCTACGGCGGCCAGGACTGGCACATGGCGGCCAAGGACATCAATTTCTCGAAGGGGTCGATCGAATGGCGCTGGGAGCAGGGTTACAAGGACGCCAGCCGGGCGATCGAGCAGGCCGGCTGGATGAGCGCCGTCGATGACGCCATCGGGGTGGTCGTGCATGAACTGCAGCCGACAGCCATCCCCACGCGCGCCACATTCGCCTGACCCGATCGGGTCAGGCTTCTTTCTGGTGGCAGCATGCCGCCGCTATCGTCACTGCATGAACCAGCCGTGGCTGACCACGATCGACTGACCTGTCAGCGCATTCGACGGGAACGACGCCAGGAACACCGCGGTCTGCGCCACGTCCTGGGTAGTGGTGAATTCGCCGTCGACGGTATCCTTCAACATCACGTTCTTGATCACATCGGCTTCGCTGATGTTGAGCGACTTCGCCTGCTCGGGAATCTGCTTGTCGACCAGCGGTGTGCGCACGAATCCGGGACAGATCACGTTGGAGCGGATCTTGTCTTTCGCACCTTCCTTGGCCACCACTTTCGCCAGGCCGATCAGGCCATGCTTGGCCGCGACGTAGGGGGCTTTGAGCGGCGAGGCTTCGTGCGAATGCACCGATCCCATGTAGATGATCGAGCCGCCGCGGCCAGCCTTGACCATGACGCGCATGCAAGCGCGGGTGGTCAGGAAGGCGCCGTCGAGGTGGATCGCCAGCATGCGTTTCCAGTCTGCCAGCGGCAGGTCGACGATCGGGCTGATGATCTGGATGCCGGCGTTCGAAATCAGGATGTCGACCGTGCCGTAGGCAGCGACTGCAGCGGCGACGCCGGCATCGACCTGGGCTTCATCGGTCACGTTCATCGCCACGGCCATGGCAGTGCCGCCTTCCTTGATGATGTCGCTGGCCGTGGCATCTGCGGCGTCGAGCATCAGGTCGGCGATCACGACGCGGGCGCCGGCGCGTGCATATTCGAACGCGATTTCGCGACCGATACCGCTGGCAGCGCCGGTGATGATGGCGACTTTATCCTTGAGTAACATGGGAATTCCTTGGTTGGCGTGAAGCTGGTGGCGCTCGCCGATCGAGCTGACCAGGCGTAGCGGAATGACGGACCGATTGCTGTGCGGGCAAGGAGCAACGGGCAAGGGCGCCGCGTCGCAATCGTTCGTCTCTCTCCCGGCAGTGTAGCCGATGCGATGCGGGGCGAAGCGACGCAACGCGACGCGACGCGACGCTTCAGCCAGCCTTGAGTGCCGCCAGCAATCTGGTGCCGTGCACGCTGCCCAGTCCGGTGCAGGCGTCCCATCCCGCCTTGGCCGGATACGCGCCGTGCCGTCCGCTGATATCGTTGTCGCCGCTGCGGATGTCGCGGAAGGCGCCGGCCTCCGGTGTCAGGCCGTACAGCAGGGGATTGAGATAGCCGGTGCGGCGGCCGAGTTGCTCGTTGCACAGGGCGATCAGGGCGGCGTACAACGGCGCCACCGCACTGGTGCCGCCGATGATCATCTGCTGGCCGTCGACCTGGATCAGGTAGCCGGTGGCCGGGTCGGCGTTGCCGGCGACGTCCGGCACACCGCGCCCGACCTGATGGCCGGGATTGCCGGAGAGCGGCACCCCGGCTGCCTGTTGCCATACCGGCTGGACGAACACCTCGCTCACGCCGCCGCCGGTGGCGCCGCCGCTGCGGCCCTGGTTCCAGACGGTTTCGCTGCGTGGCGTACCGGCAGATTCCAGACGGGTGCCACCGCAAGCCAGGGAGAACGGCGAGGATGCCGGGAAGTCCACGTGCAGCACGCCGTTTTCCGCCTTCAGCCCGCGCTGATCGGAGGAGCCGTCGTCACCGGCGGCGCAGCAGATCGTCACGCCCAGCGCCGCCGCGTCCTGGAAGACGGCATCCATCGCTCGCATCGCCTGGCCGGTCCAGGACGATTCCGGACCACCCCAGCTCACCGACACCACCGACGGCCGGTTGACCGGATCGTGGATCGCGCTCGACAGCGCATTGAGAAAGCCGGCATCGGTATTGGGTGCGAAATAGACCACGATGGTGGCGCCCGGCGCAATGGCGCCGATGACCTCGACATCGAGCAGTACCTCGCCATCAGCGCTGTTGCTGTCACCGGTGGGACGATTGCGGGCACCGTCGACCGAGCGGCTCTTGATGACCGGCGGCGCGATGCCGAGCCGGTCGAAATAAGCGTGCAGGTCGGATACGCGGTAACCGCCCCCCAGTTCGATGATGGCCACGCATTGGCCGTGGCCGCTGCCGGCCGTCGGAAAATCATAGGCTGCCGCCAGCTGTGGTGGCGTGTAGGACAGATTCGCCACGTGCGCGATGATGGATTGCGCCGGATCGACCGGCGGTGGCGGCTGCACCCGGAAGTGCGTGCGCGCCTGCGGCCGGTTGTCCAGCCCGAAGACACCTTCGACGACATCGATCAGATCGGCCGGCAGATGCACCGGCCCGCTGCGCCCGCGGAAAGAATGGTCGCCGGTCGGATCGACGTAATCGTCGAGTCTTACGCCGAAAGCGGCACTGAACGCGCCAACCGAGCCGTTGAGCAGCACGCGTCGCTCGGCCGGCTTGACATCGACCACGTCGATGCCATGCGTGTGCGCGAATGCCTCGATGCGCGCCAGGTCGGCCGGGTCGGCGCCGAAGCGGGCGGCGAACTCGGCCGGGTCGAGGTGCACGCGGGCCGCAGGTGCGCTGTTGCCCAGCGTGGTGGCCAGGGTCGACACGGACTCGGCGCCGGTGCGGCGCCGCGCCAGAACGGTCACCTGCAGCGTCGGTTCGGGGGCGGCTTGGCCCAGCTTGCGGGCATTGGCCACGACGCGGCGCTCGCTGCCGGCCAAGGGAACGGTGGGGATCTTGTTGGTCATGATGCGGCCTCCTGGAAAAGCGGATGTCGGTGTCGTGAATCAGTGGACGTCGTTGCGGCTGGAAACAAGTATAGGCGCCCACGATCGCGTGGTCAGGCCTGATCGACGCAAAGAAAATTTCTTTGGTTCAATAAAAATTACCCATTAAGCCGTCATCGTCGACCAGGCTTGGAAATTTTCCAGTAAAAATGTGAAACGATTGCGTAATTAAAAGTAAATTATTTAACAATTAGATCCGTGTGACACGCAAATGTTCAGGTGTGCGGTGTCTGCCATTTTTCCAATACAAATTTATCCTGTGGTAGCCGTGCAGGTGCCTCGCCTGCCGGGACAAGTGCTGGTTAAGCCTGTTCCGGCCGACATCGGTGTCGTCTGCATCGCAGGTTAGGTTTCGGTCACGGTATTGATCAGCAGGGAGGCCAGCGTTGCGACAACGTTCATCAAGGCAGGAACGCCGATGGGCTGACGGTAACGGCAGGACTTGGATTTTCCCCGCATCGTCACCATCTGCTCAACTCGGTCGGTTCGATCGATTGCTCAAAAAGGACATCATGATGACGCCACAGGAAACGGAAGCCCTGCGTGGGTTTCTCGCCCAGTTGACCCAGGTTCAGGCAGTCAGCAAGGACCCGCAAGCCGCATCGATGATCGCGGCCGCATTTTCGCAACAACCGGATGCCGGTTATCTGCTGGTCCAGCGCGCCATGTTGCTGGACCAGGCGCTGGCGGCGGCGCGCGCCCAGATTGCCGGATTACAGCAGCAACTCGATGCCGAGCAGCGTCAGGCACGCGCAAGCACTGCCGGCGGCGGTTTCCTCGACCCGGCGTCGGCCTGGGGTCGCAGCGCCGGTGACCCGGGTGGTGCGATGGGAATGGCGGCTGCGTCCTGGCGGCCACAAGGCGACGCAATACCCGGCACGGCGCCGCGCACGGACCAGCGTTTCGAGCCCGCCCCGCAGTACGTGCCACCGGCAGCGGCGCCGGCGCGGCCGGGTCTGTTCGGCGGCGGCGGTGGATTCCTGGGTAACATGGCCGCGACGGCCGCAGGTGTTGCAGGCGGCGCGTTTCTCTTCCAGGGAATTGAAAACCTGATGGGACACCGCAGTGGCGGCGCGGGTTTTCTGGGCGACCATGCGGCTGCGTCGCCGGCCAGCGGCAGCACGGTGAACAATTTCTACGGCGCCGAACCGGATGGTGGTGCGAGCCGCGATGCGGCGCGGCTCGACAGCGGTACCAACAGCAGCCTGGAGGCAGGGCTCGACAATGGCATCGAGGATCTGGCCGGTGGTGACGATACCGGCAGCCAGGACGACATGTCGTCGACCTAGAATTCGTCCCATTCGGCGCCTGCGGGTGCCGTTTGCTACAGGGCGTCCAGAGCGACCGGCGTGCCCAGCGTGATCGTTGTGCTCGATGCCGCCGGCGCCGCAGGACTGAGCGGACTTGCCGAAGCGGCGGCAGCCGGGCGCCGCGCCTGAGCGGGGGTTTTCTGGCCGGCGATGGGGGGTGCCGTGGCGGCGATCCTGATCGTCTCCGGCAAGGCAGCCATCAGGCTTCGTCTGGGCATGGTGGCCACGTTGCCGAGGTCGAAGATGTTGACCACCCGCGACAGGCTCCTTGCCTGGCTTCTCAATGATTCGGTCGTGGCGGCGGCTTGCTTGACCAGTGCGGCATTTTGCTGCGTTGCGTTGTCCATTTGCGAAATGGCGTGATTGATCTGCGCGATACCGGCGGTCTGCTCCTGGCTGGCTGCGCTGATTTCACCCATGATGCCGGTGACGTGCCCGATACTGGCGACGATTTCGTCCATGGTGGCGCCGGCCTGATCGACCAGTCGGGCGCCGGCGTCGACCTTTTCCACCGAGTCTCCGATCAGGGACTTGATCTCCCTGGCCGCTGCCGCCGAACGCTGTGCCAGATTGCGTACCTCCGAGGCCACGACCGCAAAGCCTCGACCCTGCTCGCCGGCCCTGGCCGCTTCCACCGCTGCGTTCAACGCCAGGATGTTGGTCTGGAAAGCGATGCCATCGATCACCGCGATGATGTCGACGATCTTGCGCGAGGATGCATTAATCGATCCCATCGTCGCAACCACGTCGGCGACGGCCGCGCCGCCTTTTCTGGCGACTTCGGAAGCGGTCGTGGCCAGACCGTTGGCCTGCCGCGCGTTATCGGCGTTCTGTTTGACCGTCGAGGTCAGTTCTGCCATCGAGGAAGCGGTCTCCTCCAGCGCAGCGGCCTGTTGCTCGGTGCGCGAAGACAGATCGAGGTTGCCGGATGTGATCTCGCCCGCGGTGGCGCCGATGGCGGCGGCGCCGGAGCGCACGTCGCTGACGATCCCGCGCAAGCTGTCACTCATGTTTTTCAACGCCGACATGAGCTGGCCGATCTCATCGCAGGACTGCACGGTGATGTCGGTGCTCAGGTTCCCGTGCGCCACGCGTTCAGCAAGATTGGCCGCGACAGCGAGCGGCCGCGCGATGGTTCGCGTGAGCCAGAACGCCAGCGCCGCCGCCAGCACGGTTGCCGCCACAGCGCCGGCCGCCACCGTCGTGATGGTCTGCGAGGCAAAGGCGGCGTCACCGGTCGGGCTGCTCTGCTGGATGTGCATGCAGGCAAACGCCAGCAGGCCGCAGAACATGAGCACCACGATGCCGAAAGCGGCCTGCATTCGGACGCCGATCTTGAGGTTTGAAAAATCCATGGGATTCCTTTGGTGATGGTCGCCGCTTGCAGGTGTAACGAATAGGGTGTAACGAAGCGGGGTGTAACGAAGCGAGGTGTAACTGATAGTGAAATTAAGAAACATTACTTTAAGTTAAATAGAAATTCTGAAGTGACATTGGCGGCACGATTCGTGACTCTGGGAATTCAGATTTTTTCAAATTGGGCAGCCGCAACGTTGCCGCGAAACAAGCAAGGTGAGCGAACCGATGCTTCCCTTGGAAGCGCGTTTTAATGGATTGCCTTGCCCTGCGACATGCGGACGTGTTATTCCTGAAAGCAGACATCGGCCCACCTGAAGGCACGATGAACGCCATTCCCCGGGCCAACTACATCATGCCGATCACCTACCTGCGCCAGTTGACTGCCAGCGCTCGAACCCAACGCGCAAACAGTCACCTCGCCGGATTCCTGGCGTTCATTGCCGGCGGCATCAACGCCGGGGGCTTTCTGGCGGTAGCGCAATACACTTCCCACATGTCGGGCATCGTCTCGGCCATGGCCGACCACATCGCCATTGGCGAGTTCGGCCTTCTGGCTGCGGGTCTGGGTGCGCTGGGATCGTTCATCGGCGGGGCTGCGACGTCCGCGATCCTGATCAACTGGGCGCGCCACCGCGCGTTGCGCAGCGAATATGCGCTGCCACTGGTGCTCGAGGCGGGCCTGCTGGTCTGCTTCGGCGTGCTCGGCGCCAGCATGGAACATCATCAGTGGCTGTTCGTGCCGATGACGGTATCGCTGCTGTGCTTCGTCATGGGTTTGCAGAACGCCATGATTACCAAGCTGTCCCGTGCCGAAGTGCGCACCACCCACATCACCGGCATGGTCACCGACATCGGCATCGAATTGGGCAAGCTTCTTTACTGGAATCGCCGGCACGCCGACCTTACGTGGCAGACGGTGCATGCCAACCAGGGGCGGCTGCGGCTGCTGACGGCGCTAGTGGGCTTGTTCTTTCTGGGCGGCGTGGTCGGCGCTCTCGGGTTCAAGCATGTCGGCTACGTCTCGACCCTGCCGCTGGCCGCCCTGCTGGTCGGGCTCGCCATGGTGCCGATGGTGGATGACGCGCTGCCCCGGCTGCGGCGCTTGCGCAGATTGCGTTCGTCCAAGCCCGGCTAGAAGGTTTTCGCAAGCGTCTGAAACAGCCTCCGGCGGCCCGATTTGCAGTCTGCGTTCACAGACGGAACAGCGTTTTACATCACCACTCCCCCCCCGGAAAATCCGTCCTGCCGCCGGCAATTTTTCCCCGTTACCGATTATTTTCGACACATTCTCAACATGAAACACATGTGTATGGGTGAGATCCAACCTTCACTTCCCCGCATAACCCTCTAATTCATCAGGGATTTGTGCATCTCATACGTCTTAGATAAGTTCCCTAAGTCATTGACTCTATTGAGAAAACACGTTTTTTGACAACGGAATATTACTTGACCGCAAATTGAGCATCCTCTAAAGTGGGCGGCAGTGTGAGATTGTGTCTTTTTGTGGGGTGAATCTTCCCCACGCATCGACGAAAAAAAGCAAAAAATTCAGGGCAGGGGGTTCACGGTGTATCAGGGCGCGTCCGCATTAAATCTCGATGCAAAGGGCCGGATGTCGATTCCGGCAAAGCATCGTGACGCGCTGGCTGTGCAATGCGAAGGCCGCGTGACCCTGACCAAACACCCGCATGGCTGCCTGCTGTTTTTCCCGCGGCCGGTGTGGGAGAGCCACCGTGAGCAGATCGCGGCCTGGCCAATGTCCGCCCGCGCCTGGCAGCGCATTTTTCTGGGCAATGCCTCCGACGTCGAGGTGGATGGCGCCGGCCGCATCCTGATCGCCCCCGAGCTGCGTGCCGCCGTCGGCCTGTCGCGCGACGTCATGCTGCTCGGCATGGGCAGCCACTTCGAGATCTGGGATGCGGCAAAACTGGCCGAGAGCGAGTCCGAGGCGATCGCCTTCGGCATGCCCGAAGTATTGAGCAACTTTTCGTTCTGACCCACCGTGACCAATTTACAAGCGGCGCCTGAGTTCCCGCACCGCACGGTATTGCTGCATGAAGCCATCGACGGCCTCGACTGCAGCGGTGCGCGCGCCGACGGCGTGTATGTCGATGGCACCTTCGGCCGCGGCGGTCACACCCGCCTGCTGCTGCAGCGCCTGGGCAGCGGCGGCCGCTTGCTCGCATTCGACAAGGACTTGCAGGCCATCGCCGGGGCGCGCTCGATTGCCGACCCCCGCTTCGAGATCGTGCATGACAGTTTCGCAACCTTCGACTCGGCGCTCGCCGCGCGCGGCATCGACCAGGTCGACGGCGTGCTGCTGGACCTGGGCATTTCTTCGCCCCAGGTCGACGATGCGACGCGCGGCTTTTCGTTCCGCCAGGACGGTCCACTCGACATGCGCATGGATACCAGCCGCGGCCAGTCTGCCGCCGAATGGCTAGCCGTTGAAACCGAACAGAAAATCGAGAAAGTGATCAGGAATTATGGGGAAGAACGGTTTGCTTTTCAGATTGCAAAGGCGATTGCTGCTCGCCGGGCAATCGAGCCAATTTCAACCACACGACAGCTTGCCGAGATCGTGGCACGCACCGTTAAAACCCGCGAGAAAGGCAAAGACCCGGCCACTCGTACCTTTCAGGCTATCCGGATTTTCATCAATCAGGAGCTTGAAGAACTCGAAGTAGGCCTGCACGCGATCTACCAGCGTCTGGCGCCGAATGCACGCCTGGTGGTGATCAGCTTCCATTCGCTGGAAGACCGTATCGTCAAGCAGTTCATGGCCTCCAAGGCCACCCTGCCGCAGCCGGACCGGCGCCTGCCGATCCGCGCGGTCGACCTGCCGCAACCGGAGCTCAAGCTGATCGGCCGCGTCAAGCCGTCGGCTGAAGAGATCGCCGCCAATCCGCGCGCCCGTTCGGCCGTCATGCGGGTCGCCCAGCGACTGCCGGCATGGGGGGCGCAGGCATGAGTGGACGCCTGAATCTGCTCGTGACCGCCATCCTGGTGTTCTGCGCCCTGTCCCTGGTCAACGCTCAGTATCATGCGCGCAGCCTGTTCATCGAGCTCGAACGCGCCCAGGCGACGGCGCGCCAGCTCGATATCGAATGGGCGCAGCTGCAGCTCGATCAGTCGACCCTGGGCAAACATGCCCGGATCGATGCGACCGCCCGGCGCGAACTCAACATGCTGCCGGTCACGCCGGCTCGCACCCAGTACCTGATGGTCGGTGCGCCGGTTTCCGTTGACCAGCCGCCAGCGGGAGCCGCCAAGTGAGCCGCCACACCCAGAACGGCCGCGCCAGCGGCAGCGGACGCAGTGGCCGTACCGCCGCCGGCAAGGGCGCGCCGTTTTCGGCCAGCCCGGTGCTCGCCGTCAAGCTGCCGGTCTGGCGCAGCCGGTTGGTGCTGTTCGCACTGTTCGTCGCCTTCGCGGCCCTGGCCGGGCGCGCCATCTGGCTGCAGCATATCTCTACCGACTTCCTGCAAAAGCAGGGCGAGTCACGCTATGCTCGTACGCTGGAGCTGCCCGCCACGCGCGGCAAGATCACCGATCGCAATGGCGAAGTGCTGGCATCCTCGGTACCGGTCAAGGCGATCTGGGCGATCCCCGACGACGTGCTGGCGGCGCCGGCCGACAAGCTGCGTCAACTGGCAAAGCTGCTGGAGATGCCGGAGCGCGATCTGCGCAAGAAGCTCGACTCGGATCGGAACTTCGTCTACCTCAAGCGCCAGGTCGAACAGCCGGTGGCCGAAAAAATCGTCGCCCTCGGCATCGCCGGCATCGAGACCCGCAAGGAATACAAGCGCTTTTACCCCGAGTCCGAAGCCATGGCCCACGTGGTCGGTTTCACCAACGTCGAGGATGCCGGCCAGGATGGCATGGAGCTGTCGTCGCAGAAGATGCTGGCCGGCGTCACCGGCAGCCGGCGCGTCATCAAGGACCGCTTGGGCCGCATCGTCGAGGACATCGGCGCCGTGCGCGAGCCGCACGACGGCACCGACCTGACCCTGTCGATCGACAGCAAGATCCAGTACATCGCGTTTTCGCAATTGAAGGCCGCCGTCGACAGCTCGAAAGCCAAGGCCGGCGGCATCGTCGTGCTCGACGTGAAGACCGGCGAAGTGCTGGCCCTGGCCAACCTGCCGACCTACAATCCGAACAACCGGCAGATCCTGACCGGCGCCCAGTTGCGCAACCGGGTCATGACCGATACCTTCGAGCCCGGCTCGACCTTGAAGCCGTTCACCATCGCCCTGGCGCTCGACACCAAGCGCGTCACGCCCAACACCGTCTTCCAGACCTCGCCCGGCAAGATGACGATCGGTACCGCCACCATCGGCGATTCGCATGCCCACGGTCCGCTGACGGTCTCGCAGATCATTCAGAAGTCCTCCAACATCGGCACCGCCAAGATCGCGCTGCAGATGCCGGCGCAGGAAATGTGGGAAATGTTCACCACCGTCGGTTTCGGCCAGCAGCCGAAGTTCGGTTTTCCGGGCGCTGTCGCCGGCCGCGTGCGCCCATACAAATCCTGGCGCCCGATCGAGCAGGCCACCATGAGCTACGGCCACGGCATCTCGGTGTCGCTGATCCAGCTGGCGCGGTCTTACACGATCTTTGCCCGCGACGGCGACCTGATCCCGCTGTCCTTCGTCAAGGTCGCCGAGCCGCCCCATGGTCAGCATGTCATCAGCGCCCAGACCGCGGCCGCCGTACGCGCCATGCTCGAGACCGTGGTCAGCCCAGAAGGCACGGCGCCCAAGGCGCAGGTACCGGGCTATCGCGTGGGCGGCAAGACCGGCACTGCCTACAAGGTCGTCGGCGGCCGCTATGTCAACAAGTACGTCGCGTCTTTCGTCGGTTTCGCGCCAGCCTCGAACCCGCGCATCATCGTTGCCGTCATGCTCGACGAGCCGACCGCCGGCGGTCACTTCGGCGGTGACATCGCCGGTCCGGTCTTTTCGGCCGTCACCGCCAATGCCCTGCGCTCGATGAACGTGGCGCCGGATTCGAGCATCACCAACATCATCATTCCGGCCGATGCCGAGCAGGAGTCGCTGTGAGCGTGCGTATTCCAAGCCCGGCAATTGCCACTTCGGCCACGCCGGCCGAGCGGGTGGCCGACGTGCTGGCATGGCTGGCTGTGACGGCGCCGGGCGCGGCGTTGTCGAGCGACTCGCGCCGGATCGCCCCCGGTGAGGTCTTCCTGGCGTACGCCGCGGCGTCAGAGGACGGCCGGCCGGCCGATGGCCGCGCGTTCATTGCCGACGCCATCGCCCGCGGCGCCTGCGCAGTGATCCACGACGAGCACGGGTTTGTCTGGAACCCGCTGTGGACCGTGCCGCACTTCGGCCTGGCCGATCTGCATGCGGTGGCCGGAACACTGGCATCCCTGCATTACGGACAACCCGATCGCACCATGGCCTGTATCGCCGTGACCGGCACCAACGGCAAGACCAGCTGCACGCAGTGGCTGGGCGCGGCGCTCTCGGGGAGCGGCGTACCGACCGCCGTGATCGGCACCTTCGGTATCGGCCTGTTCGAGCAGGGCAATAGCGGCCCGAGCGCCGTTACCGGTTACACCACGCCCGACGCCGTCCAGTTGCAGCGCGCGCTGGCCGATCTGCGCGAGCGCGGCGCCGTCGCCGTGGCGATCGAGGCATCGTCGATCGGACTACAGCAAGAGCGCATGCAAGGCATGCATGTCGATGTCGCGCTGCTGACCAACCTGACGCGCGATCACCTGGATTATCACGGTGACATGGCGGCCTACGAGGCAGCCAAGACCCGGCTGTTCGACTGGCCCGGCCTGCAGCATGCGGTGATCAATCTGGATGACGCCATGGGTGTGCGGCTGGTGGTGCATCTGCGCGCCACCGCGCCCGCTGTGCAACTGATCGGCTACACGCGCGCCGCCGTGCGGGGCGCATCGAGCGTATCTGAAGTAGCAAACGTATTGGACATATCCGACCTCGGCCCGGGCGGCATGTTGCTGCGCGCCGGCGAGATCCGCGGTAGCCACGCTGGCAGTCAGTTTCAGCTGACTACCGTTACGGCCGATACGAACGATACGGCGACGACAGTCGCAAAGATCTCGGTAAAGACGCAACTCGTCGGCGACTTCAATGTCAGTAACGTGCTGGGCGTGCTGGGCGTGTTGTTAGCCCGGGGCATGCCGGTCGCCGCCGCCATCGCTTCCGTTGAAGCCCTGCAACCGGTAGCAGGCAGGATGCAGCAGATCGGCGGACCCGATCAGCCGCTGGTGGTCATCGATTATGCCCATACACCGGACGCGCTGGAAAAGACCCTGGCGTCGTTGCGCGGCCTGGCGAACGATCGTGCGGGTGAGTTGTGGTGCGTCTTCGGTTGCGGCGGTGGCCGCGATCCCGGCAAGCGGCCGCAGATGGGCGCCATCGCGCAGGCGGCCGACCATGTCATCGTCACCAGCGACAATCCGCGCAGCGAACTGCCGGCAGCGATCATCGCCGACATCGTCGCCGGGATCGCCGCCGACCGTGCACCCCAGGTCATCGAAGACCGCGCGACCGCGATCCTGTGGGCGCTGCGTCATGCAGGAAAACACGACGTGATTCTATTGGCGGGCAAAGGCCACGAAAACTATCAGGAAATCAAGGGCCGGAAGCTGCAGTTTCTCGACGCCGATCACGCCGCGCTGGCGCTGGCGGCGCGCGCCACCATGAAAGGACCGCACTGATGCGCTCGACACTGGCAGCGTGCTGTAACTGGGTGGTCGGCAGCCGCATGACACACGACGCGGCCTTCGACGGTCTCGCCACCGACAGCCGCACGGCGCCTGGCGGCAGCCTCTTCGTCGCCCTGCGCGGCGAGAACTTCGATGCCCACGCATTCCTGGACGAGGTGGCTCTGCGCAACGTGGCTGCCATCGTGGTCGAAGAGCGTACTGCAGCCTCCCATCTCGCCGCTCTGAGTGTCCCGCTTCTGATGGTGCCCGACACCCGGGTGGCGCTGGGCCAGATCGCGCAAGGCTGGCGCCAGCGCTTCACGCTCCCGGTCATCGGCGTTACTGGCAGCAACGGCAAGACCACGGTCAAGGAAATGATCGCGTCGATCCTGGTGGCCGGCTTCGGCCTGGCGCACAGCGTGGCTACCCGTGGCAATTTCAATAACGAGATCGGGGTGCCGCTGACGCTGCTGCGGCTGGACGACGATGCCCGTGCCGCCGTCATCGAGCTGGGCATGAATCATCCCGGCGAAATCGCGCTGCTCTCTGCAATGGCCCGGCCGACCGTCGGCCTGGTCAACAATGCCCAGCGCGAGCACCAGGAATTCATGGTCAGCGTCGAAGCGGTAGCGCGCGAAAACGGCGCCGTCATCAGCAGCCTGCCCGACGACGGTGTCGCCGTCTTCCCGGCCGGCGATCCGTACACCGGGCTATGGCGCGGTCTGGCCGCTGCGCGCGGTCAGCGCCGGGTGGTGACCTTCGGCCTGACGGCGGATGCCGACGTACGCTGCACTTATGTCGCCAATGCCTTCGGCAGCGACCTGTCGGTGCAGGCCGGTGAACTGGCCTTCGAGCTCACGCTGGCGGCGGCCGGCGTACACAACGTGCGCAACGCGCTGGCTGCGATCGCCTGCACGCTGGCCATCGGCATGGTGCCCGAGGCCATCGTGCGCGGTCTGGAATCGTTTGCGCCGGCGGCCGGCCGCCTGCAGCGCAAGCTCGCCGCCAACGGCGCCCGGGTGATCGACGACACTTACAACGCCAATCCGGATTCGGTCCGTGCCGCCATCGACGTGCTGGCATCCGCGCCAGGGCCGCGCGTGCTGGTTCTGGGTGACATGGGCGAAGTCGGCGACGACGGCCGCGCCTTTCACGAAGAAATCGGCGCCTATGCGCGGGCCCACGGCATCGAACACTTGCTCACGCTCGGACAGCTTGCCGCCGACGCCACGCGCGCCTTCGGTGCCGGCGCAGTACATTTCAGCGACATCGGTCAGCTCGAGCGTGCCGTCGACTTGCTGGCCACGCCGCTGGCAACACTGTTGATCAA
>JACMRD010000045.1 GCA_014376645.1 Herminiimonas sp.
CGGACGGCGTGGTTTTTTTCAGCAAGCCGATCAATTACGACGAGTTGCGCGGCTATCTGCGTGCCTGTTGCGCGCAGAAGGTTCGCGCCCAGAGCGCCGGAACGCATCCATGACGCCGATCAGCCGCCTCAAGCGAATCGATGCACGCGCCATGCTGTGTCTCTTTGCGGTGGTGGTCATCGCGGCGGTCTGGGGTTTGACGCTGTACCAGCTGTCGGTGGCCAAGCGCGTCCACACCGAGAGCGCCGAGCGCGATGCGAAAAGCCTGGCGCGCCTGTTCGAGGAACATGCCACCCGCACCATCGAGGCCGCAGACCAGGCGGTGACCTATCTGCGGCAGCGCTACAACTTGGTCGGCAACTCGCTCGACATCGCGCAGGATCTGAAGACCGGCCTCGATCCGGACGACATCTACAACCTTTTTACGATCATCGATGAAAAAGGCGACGTGGTGCTGTCGACCAAACCCTTCCAGCCGATGAATCTGCAGGACCGCGAGCACGTTCGCGTGCACATGGAGTCCGATACCGGCAAGCTCTTCATCAGCAAGCCGGTGCAAGGCCGGATATCGAAAAAATGGTCGATCCAGATGACGCGACGGATCAACTATCCGGACGGCCGCTTCAAGGGCGTGGTCGTGGTGTCGATGGACCCGCAGTATTTCACTCGCCTGTATCACGACATCGATGTCGGGCGTCAGGGCACCATTTCGCTGATCGGCGAAGACGGCGTGATCCGCGTGCGGCGGCTGGGCGATACCGATTCGCGCGGCCAGAACGTCGGTAAAGAATTCTTTTCCGTCATGTTGGCCAATCGAGCCGGCATCACCCGCTTGGTCAGTACCGTGGACGGCCGCGAACGGATCGTCGCCTACGCCAAGGTCAAGGACTATTCCTTGTATGCGGCCGTCGGCATCGATCTGCAAGAGCGCTTCGAATCCTATTACTCGACCCGGCTACAGTTGCTCATTCTGGCCAGCGTCATCAGCGTCCTCGTGCTGGTCTTCACCGGCGGGCTGATCATCCTGGTCGGCCAGTTGGTCGCCAGCCGTGAGCAGGCGATCGGCGCCAATCAGGCGAAGTCACGCTTTCTGGCCAACATGTCGCATGAACTGAGGACGCCTCTCAACGGTATCCTCGGCTATTCCGACATGCTGCGCGAAGAGTGCACCGACGCCGGGCATCGCGGGTTTGCCAACATCGTGCACGAGTGTGGCGCGCGCTTGCTCACGCTGATCGAGGCGGTGCTGGAGTTGAGTGCGCTCGAGTCCGGCAAAAGCACGATGGCGAACCAATCAGAGGAAGTCGCCAGCATGCTGGAGCAGGCGCTCGTCCGCCATCGCGCACCGGCGGCCGCCAAGCATCTGCGCCTGTCGCTGACGGTGGCAGACGACACGCCGAAATACCTCATGTGCGATCGTGCCAAGCTGGTGCGGGTGATCGATGGGTTGCTCGACAATGCCGTGCGCCTGACCGAACGCGGCTCAGTCCGCCTTGAAGCCCGTGTCGTCGGACGCACCATCGAATTCTGCGTGGTCGATAGTGGCCCCGGTGTGCCGGTCGAACTGCGGGAACAGATTTTCGAACAATTCTCGCAGGCCGACGATTCGCCTTCGCGGGCCAGCGGTGGCGCCGGCCTGGGTCTGGCGATTGCGGTCCGGATCGTCCGGCTGATGGGCGGCACTCTGAGCCTGACGTCGACTCCCGGCGAGGGTGCGGTGTTCTCCGTCAAGCTGCCGCTCAAGGGCGCCCATGTCGCCACTGCCTGAGTCCGTTTCGCCGGTCCTCGCCGCTGCCGGCGCGCGATCGACCGCGGCTGCCGCATCGCCGATTCTCGATCTGGATGTGCTCCTGAGGTCAGCCGCCGGCGACCCTGAGCTTGCACGTTATCTGCTCGAGCTGTTTGGCGAGATGGCAGCGCCCATTTTCGATCGGCTGGCCGCTGCCATGCAGTCGGGTGACTGCGCAGCCAGCAAGACCGAGAGCCACGCGCTGATGGGCGCGACCGGGCTGATCGGTGCGGTCGAACTCACGTCCCTGCTGCGGGAGATCGAAGTCCTGTCGTTTCATCAAGAGCGGGCCCGCGTCGTTGGCGCCCTGGCTGGCCTGGCTCCGGTTTTTCTGGCGGTGACGGCTGCGGCCAGGCAAGCGCTGCAGGATGTCGATGCGCCTGCGGGGCTCGCGACACGGGTGGTCGATGACGTCTGACGCAACGACGAAGAAGAGTCCCCTGCGACTCGTGCGCGAGCAGCTGAAATCGATCTCCGGCTGGAACGGCGTGATGGCGCGGCATGCGACGGTCGTGATCGGCCTGACATTGATTCTGCTGCTGGGCATCACGGCCGTGCTCGCCAGCCGGGTACTCTACGATCGTGCGATCGAAGAGTGGCGCCGGGAGCTGGGAAACCTGTCCCTGATCCTGGCGGAAAACACCTCCCAGGCGGTCAATTCCGCCTATCTGGTGCTCGACGGCCTGGTCGATACAGTCAAGGCCGGCGGGATCAACGATCCGGCGGCCCTGATCATAGCCTATCGCAACGACGCGGCTTTCCGGATGATGCGCGGCCAGATCACCGGTCTGCCCCAGATCGGCGTGGCGACCATCGTTGGCGCCAACGGCGACGTCATCAACTTCACCCGCCGCTTTCCGGCGCCGGCAATCAATCTGGCCGACCGTGACTATTTCAAGCATCACCGCGACAGTCGCGATCCGGTCGTGTTCGTCAGTACACCGGTGCGCAACAAGGGCGACGGAAAATGGACTTTCTATCTGAGCCGGCGTCTGGAAACCGGCGACGGTACGTTCCTGGGCATCGCATTGGTCGGAATCTCGTGCGACTTCTTTGCCGACTTCTTCAGGACCGTCAGCCTGGGCGACCATGCCGCCATTTCGCTGTATCGGCGCGATTACACGCTGATGGCGCGCTGGCCGAATGCCGAAGCCATGATGGGCAAGAAGATCGTCAACGGCTCGACCTTCGAGATCATCGAGCAGGGCAAGCAAAGCGATGTCGTGCTCAAGCGCGGACCGCGGGCGGTCGAGGATTCACGCGAGGTCTACCGGATGGGCGCCGCGCGTCTGGTCAAGGGCTACCCCCTTATCGTCAACGTCACGATCACCGACGAACTGTTCCTCAGCGGCTGGCGCCAGACCACGCACCTGCTGGCCGGCATTACCCTGGCGAGCCTGCTGGCGCTCGGCATCGCCTTCGCACTGATGGCGCGGCTGCTCAGGCGCCGCGAACTCGATGCGGAACGCGCGCTGTCGCTGAAAGCCGATGCCGAGGCCGCCAACGACGCCAAGTCCCGTTTCCTGGCGATGATGAGTCACGAAATCCGCACACCGATGAACGGTATCCTGGGCATGTCGGAACTGCTGCTCGAAACCGGCCTGACCACGCAGCAGCACAAGTACGCCAGCGACGGGCACGGCGCAGCGCGCGGCCTGATGCGCATCATCGACGAGATCCTGGATTTTTCGAAGATCGAATCCGGCCACATGGAAATCGAAACGACGATGTTCCAACCGATCGCACTGGTTCGCGAGGTGGTCAATCTGCACAGTCATGCCGCCGGCAAAAAGCATCTGATGATCGATACCCGCCTCGATGTACCGGAGTCGTTGTGGCTGGCATCGGACCCGATCCGGATTCGTCAGGTATTGGGCAACCTGATCAGCAACGCCGTCAAGTTCACCCCCAGCGGTACCGTCACGGTCCGGCTGAGTACTCGGCTGAGTACCCGGCCGAGTACCCGGCCGAGTACCCGGCAGACCGGCGCCGACCCGGATCTGATCGAACTGTCGCTCGTCGTCACCGATTCTGGCATCGGCATGGGGAAAGAAGCGATGCAGCAGCTGTACGAACCGTTCTGCCAGGCCGACTCCAGCATCAGTCGCAAGTTTGGCGGTACCGGCCTCGGGCTGACCATCTGCAAGAGACTGGTGGAGCTGATGCACGGCGAAATCCGCTGCACCAGCCAGCTCGGCGCCGGTACCTCGTTCGAGGTGACCATCCCTTGCCGCATCACGGCGCCCGGCGAGATCGCTGCGGATTCCGTCCGCGACCAGGCGCCGTGGCATGGCGGCCGGAGCGTGGCGCTGGCAGCCGATCCTGCGGGCGCTGCCGGCGACGTGCCGACGCGGCGGGTTCTGGTGGCAGAGGATACCGAGATCAACCGCCAGCTGGTGCGCATCCTCATGACCCGGACCGGCTGGATCGTGGAGGAAGTCGAGAACGGTCAACTGGCCGTGGAGGCCTTGGCGCGCTCGTCCTACGATCTGGTCCTGATGGATTGCATGATGCCGGTCATGGACGGCTATGAAGCCGTGCGTCAGACGCGCGCCCGCGAACTGGCGACCGGTTGCCCGCGCGTGCCGATCATCGGCCTGACCGCCAGCGCCATCGAAGGCGACCGTGAACGCTGCCTGGCCGCCGGCATGGATGATTACCTTGCCAAGCCCTTCACTGCACGCTCGCTGGCTGAAATCGTCGCCCGCTGGTCATCACCGGAGACGGCGCGTCACCACCGGCCATAGCGGGCGACGATGCCACGCACCAGCGCGTCGCGATCGGTGATGTCGTCGTGGGATTGGATCAGGCCTGGCGGTAAGCAGGCACGGCACGGTACGTTGCTGCCGGTCGCAATGAAATAATGGCTTATTGCAATTCGACCATGGCATGATGGGCGCCCGAATGTTCTTTCGCCATCTGACCAATCTTCATGAAAAAAATCTCCCCGTTTTCCCTTCGCGCCAGCATGGCGCTGCTCACCCTGTGTTCGGCTGCGGCGGTCGTGGCGGCGCCCGACGCTGGCGTCATGGGCCAGGTCCAGCAACAGAAGGAGCCGCTGCTGGCAACGTTGAAGGAGCTGGTCTCGATCGAGTCCGGCAGCGGCGACCGCGAGGGGCTGGACCGGATCTCGCAGCTCATCGGTGATCGTCTGCAGGCATTGGGCGGCACGGTCGAGTTCATCGAGCCGGATGCGGGCATGTACCGCATGCATGAGACGCCGGCGAAGGTCGGGCGGATGGTGCGCGCTACCTTCAAGGGCAGCGGCAGCAAGAAGATCCTGCTGATCGCGCACATGGATACGGTCTACCTCAAGGGCATGTTAGCCAGGCAGCCGTTTCGCATCGACGGCAACCGCGCTTATGGGCCGGGCATCGGCGACGACAAGGCCGGCATCGCCGTGATCCTGCACACGCTGGGCATTCTCAAGGCGCTGAAATTCACCGACTACGGCACCCTGACGGTGCTGATCAACGGTGATGAGGAAATCGGCACGCCGGCAGCGCGCGCCCTGCTCGCCAAACTCGGCGCCGAGCATGACCTGGTCATGTCGCACGAAGGTTCGCCGATGGCGAGCGACCAGCTTTCGTTGGCTACCGCCGGCATCGCCGCCGTGACGCTGAAGGTCACCGGACGCGCCTCCCATGCCGGCGCGGCGCCCGAGAACGGCCGCAACGCTATCTACGAACTGTCGCACCAGCTGTTGCAGACCAGGGATTTTTCCGATCCATCGATCGGGCTTAAGATGAACTGGACCATGATCTCGGGCGGCACCAACCGCAACGTGATCCCGGCAGAAGCAACGGCCGCCGCCGATGTCCGGGTGATCCGGGTGTCCGATTACGACGGCCTGGAAACCCGGCTGCGCGAGACGATCAAGAAGCAGCTGATCGCCGATACCAAGCTGGAGCTGACGTTCGAGCGCCGTCGTCCGCCGCTGGAGTCGACCCCGGCGGCCGTGCAGGTCGGTGAACGGGCCAAGCAAATCTATGCCGAACTGGGCAAGACCCTCAAGGTCGATGCCAAGGTGCAGGGCGGCGGCACCGACGCGGCCTTCGCTGCAGCCAACACCAGAAGCCCGGTGCTGGAGCGCTTCGGCCTGCTGTCCTTCGGCGCGCACTCCAACGACAACGAATACATCCTGATCGATTCGATCGAGCCGCGCCTGTATCTGGCGACGCGGATGATCATGGATTTTTCGCGCGGGCTGGTGCAGTAAGCGGATCGACCCCGCCGCTCATCCTCCGGCGACTGCCTAACGGCTCGCCGCAATCCAGCGATCGACCTTCGCTTCGAGCAGGGCCAGCGGCAGCGTGCCGTCACCGAGCACGACTTCGTGGAATGCCGGCAGGCTGAACTTTGCGCCCAGCGCATCCTGCGCGCGCTGACGCAGCGCCATGATCTTCAGCGAGCCGATCTTGTAGCCCAGCGCCTGGCCCGGCCATGCCATGTAGCGCTCGGTGGCGTTGCGGGCGGTCGCTTCGTCATAGCCCAGGGTCTGGCGCATGGTCTGGATCGATTGCTCGCGGCTCCAGCCCTTGGCGTGCATGCCGGTATCGACCACCAGGCGCACTGCGCGCAGCAGTTCATCGTTGAGATGGCCGAAATAGACTTCCGGTTGCTCGAACAGGCCCAGCTCCTTGCCCAGTGTTTCGGCATACAACGCCCAGCCTTCGACGTAGGCATTGTTACCGCCGAATTTACGGAAGTCCGGCAGCGTCATCTCATGCATGCGGGCCAGCTGGAAATGATGGCCCGGCTGACCTTCATGCAGGAACAGTGTGGTCATGCCGACGCTGCTGTACTGTTTCGGATCGTTGACCACGGCCCAGAAGATACCCGGACGGGAGTTGTCATTGGCCGGCGGCGTGTAGTGATCCGAGGCCGTCAAACGCGTGAGTTCGGGCTCCGGGCGCACTTCGAGCGGGGTGGTCGGTATCGTCGAGAACAGGCTCGGCAGGCGCAGTTTGAGCGTGGCGTTGAGCGCGCCGTAGACATCGAGAATCTGCTGCTCGGTCGTGAAGCCGAGGAACCGGTCCTGCGCCGCGACCCAGGTCGGCAGGTCGGCGGCGGCGCCGGTGTAGCCCATCCTGGGGCCGAGCACGGCGAACTGGGCCTGGATGCGAGCCACCTCGGCCAGGCCGATGGCATGGATCTGATCCGGCTGCAGGCTGGTGGTGGTCAGCGCGGCGACCCAGGTCAGGTACCAGTTGCGGCCATCCGGCAGGGCGCCCCAGCCGCTGCTGGTACGCGCTGCGGGCAGGTACTCGCGCTCCAGGAAGTCGGCCAGCTTCTTGAGCGCCGGTGTCAGGCGACCGGCGATGGCGGTGCGGTACTCCTTCGTCAGGTGTTGCCGCTCATCGGCCGTGAAGCCGGCCGGCAAGTTCTTCACCGGCGTGTAGAACACGCTGTTTTCGGGCGTGGCGCTGACCAGTTGCCGGAACTGCGGCAGCGCAGAGACCACCAGCGCGCGCGGTTGCACCACGCCGCGCCGGATTCCCTCGCGCATGTTGAGGATGGCCTGATCGATCCAGGCCGGTAGCGCGTTGAGTCGGCGCAGGTAGGCGCGGTACTGTGCAGGGGTGGTCAGCGGCTGCGAACCCTGGCCGCTGGCGAAATTTGCCAGGGTCACCGGCACGCTGTCCATTTGATTGATCGGCAGCAGGTAATCCGGGAACGCTTCGAATCGCAGCAGCGATGTCAGCTCAAAGTCGAGGAGGTCGTAGTCGAGACGGGCCCGCGGACCCAGGGTGGCGGGGAGGATGGCCTGCAGGCGTTTCTGAAACTGGCGGTACAGCGCGAACTGGCGCGCCCGGCGCACCGGCTCGATGCCCATGCCGAGCTGGTCGTCGAAGCGGCCGTCGCCATTCTGTGTGGCGCCCAAGGGATCGAAACGCGCCGCCGCCAGATAGTACTGGCTGGCGATGCGATCGAGCTGCCGGTCGGCGGCCGTGGCATCGGTGGCACGGCTGGCGGTGGCGGATGCTGCGTCGGCTGCGATGACGGGCGCTGCCGTCGCGCTGGCATGGTGTGCGCAGGCGAGCGCGGCGGCGCAGAGTACACGGCGTGCGCTCGGGAACGACAAGGACGGTATGGTCATGGGATGCAAGAGGGAAAACGGAAAGTGCGGCGAGATTACACCAGTTCCAAAGCACTTTTCTACCCTGGAAACTTTTTATGGCCAAATTTTCCGGGCGCGTTACACAGGCACGCTAGCGCCGGACAGCGAAGCGTCGCAGCTCGGCTGCGGCGTCGGTCAGGGCAAGGAACTGATTCTTGCCGGCCGCCTTGGTCTGGTATCTCGGGTGATCGGCCGCGCAGGTGATCGGCTGCGTCGAGGATCTCTGCGCCGGTTGGCAACGCCGGATCCGGCAGCGTGCAGATGCCGATGCTGGCTTGCAGATGACAAGTGTTGCGACGCTGCGAATGATTAGCGGTTGAAATTGCGTGCCGCAATTCACGGGAGGCCGACAACCAAAAAAATTCAGAGCAAACAGATGGCAGCTATTTTCTGCCGACCAGATAAGTCACGCCTTGCGGTCCGTAACGCTCGGAGTGCGGCTGGTTCGCGCTCAGGTGGAACACCTCGCCGGCCTGGTAGCGCCGCTCGGCTTCGTCCACCCAAATCTGCAATTCGCCGGCAAGGATCAGGGCTTTGGCTTCGAAAGGATGGCTGTGCAGTTGCATGACCCCGTCGGCTTCGCGGGTGACCTCCACGGTTTCGAGGAAACCTGCGAGGGCAAGCTCAGCGATGAATTGGTCCGGGGTCATGTCATCCTCGTCTAACGGCCGGCCTTGCCGGAGAACTTGGCCGCGAGCAGTTGCAGCTTTTCGGTACGGGCATTGGCTTCGGCCTCGATCTTGCGCAGCGCTTCGTCGGCGCGGCGCTTGGTGTCCTCTGCCACGCGGGCGGCATTGCGCTGGTCGCGTTCTTTCTTGAAGCGCTCCTTGAGCATCTCGGTGGCGCGGGCGCGGTGTTCTTCGGTCACGTCGCCGGCGGCATTTCCCGCGAGATCGAAACGCGCCGTCGCGCTGGCCATGGCCTTCAGGTAGCGCGACGAATTGGTATGCATGTTGAGTGCCACCCGCAGTGTCTTGCGGCTGATTTCCGGCATCTCCGCCAGCAACAGCTTGTCGATACCGATCGCCAGCGGCAGGCACTTTTCAAATGCGGGAAAGCGTTGGCGCAGTTCGGTCAGGAGCGCCCTGGCAAGTGCCGACAGGTTCGGCGCCTCTGGGGCAGCCTCGGTGGCAGCCTGGGTCGGTACGGCGGTCTGTGGAGTCATTGTCGGCATGCGTAGATAAAATACAAGACTCGGAGATTACCACTTCTTTCGGGCAGGGTATTGCGATGGACCCATTCAGCGTTGCGAAGTTGCCGCTCCCGGCGCCGATGCCCG
>JACMRD010000262.1 GCA_014376645.1 Herminiimonas sp.
CCAAGGCGTCACAAGACCATCGAGACGACCGAGATCATGTTGCAGATGGTGGCCAGCGGGCGGGGTGTGGCTGCACTGCCTGGCTGGCTGGTTGCCGAATATGTCGGCAAGGTACAGCTCGGCACGGTACGCCTGGGGCAAAGCGGCATCGCCAAGCAGATATTTCTGGGCATGCGCGACAGCGACGTCGCCATTGATTATCTACAGGCATTTATCGCCATCGCGCGCCATTCGGACTGGTAGTGCCGTCGCTGCTCGTCAAGAGCCTGCCAGCGCAGTCCTTTTCAAGATTGTTTTTCGCCGATTTATTGCCGCAGACGGAAAACTTCCACCCGCCACCTAACTCAAGGCTCGCTCCTGGTTCAGGAATGCGGCGACCGCCGCCAGCAGCGTTTCCTCCTGATATGGCTTGCCCAGGTAATCGTTGACGCCCAGCTCAAAGGCGTAGTTGCGGTGCTTGGATGCCGTGCGCGACGTGATCATGATGATGGGAATGTGCCTGGTGCGCTCATCGCTGCGTACGTTGCGGGTCAGATCGAAGCCATCCATGCGCGGCATCTCGATATCGACCAGCATCACGTCCGGCGTGATCGACTGCATTTGTTCGAGCGCATCGACACCATCCTTTGCCAGCACCACCTGGTACCCCTCACGCGAGAGCAGGCGCTGGGTCACACGTCGCACCGTCAACGAATCGTCGACCACCATCACGATGTTTTGCGTGCGCAATCCCGTGACCGCCTGCGACGAACGCGGCGTGCCGGCAGCGCCATCCATCTCGGCGACCGCACCCATACCGTGTGGCGCATCCGAAGTGCCCAGGCGCGGCGCGCGGACGTTGTCTTGTGCTGCCCGCTGCGCCAGTGCCACCGGATTCAGGATCAGTACGATTTCGCCGGAACCCAGTACGGTGGCGCCGGCGATGCCGGCCAGCCGGGCCAATTGCGGGCCGATGTTCTTGACCACGACTTCACGATTGCCAAGAATTTCATCGACGTGGATCGCGATGCGGTCGTTGCCGCTCTTCAGGATCATCAATGGCGAATACTGCTGCGCCACCGCGCTGACGTCGTGCTCCCCGAGCAGCGTGGCCAGATACGCCATCGGCACCCGCTGCGATTGCCAGGTCACCGATCCCTCGTTATAGGCCACCGTCAGCGCCTGCGTCTTCAATTGTTGGACTTGCTCGACCAGGACCGAGGGGACCGCAAAGGTCTTGCCTCCGGTGGTCAGCAATACCACCTGGGTGACTGCCAGCGTGAGCGGCAGATGCACGGTGAAATGGGCGCCCTTGCCAGTCTCGGTAAAGATCGCCACCCGGCCGCCCAGAGCCGCTGCCTCGGAACGCACCACGTCCATGCCCACGCCGCGTCCGGCCAGCTCCGTCACTACCGCCTGGGTGCTGAACCCGGGATGAAAGATCAGGTCCGTCAGCTCGGCTTGCGACACCGGATGATCGCTGCCGATCAGGCCGGTGGCAGTCGCCTTCTCGCGAATGCGCTCCAGATCGAGTCCCTGGCCGTCGTCGGAGAATTCGATCACGACTTCATTGCCTTCCTGCCGGATCTCGACGAGCAGTTCGCCGACTTCGCGCTTGCCGGCCGCCACCCGCACGGCGCGGCTTTCGATGCCATGCACGATGGCATTGCGCAGCAGATGTTCGAAGGGACCCGCCATGCGTTCGAGCACGCTGCGATCGATCTCGACCGCACTACCGCGAATGTCGAGAGTGATCCGCTTGTCGACTTCCTTGGAGGCTTGCCGGGTCACCCGGTACAGCCGTTCGGAAACGCTGGCGAACTGCACCATCCGCACGCGCATCAGGTCCTGCTGCAGGTCGCGCGTCAAGCGCGCCTGGTTGCTCAGGTCCAGACTCGCGCTGTCGAGCGTACGCGACAGGTTCTGCTGTACCGAGCCAACGTCACTGACGCTCTCGGCCATCATGCGGGTCAACTCCTGGAGCCGCGTAAAGCGGTCGAATTCCAGCGGATCGAATTCCTTCTCCGGCGTGTTCGCGCGACGCGAGGTGTTCTGGGTCTCGATCTGCGACTCGGCCTGCATCTCCACTTCACGCAATTGCTGACGCAGGCGGTCGACGTTTTCAGTCAGTTCCAGCAGTGACTGACGCATCGCATCGACTTCGTTTTCCAGCTTCGAGCGCGCGATCGAGACTTCGCCGGCCTGATTGACCAGGCGGTCGAGGATGTCGGCCCGTACGCGGACCATCGGCACCGGACTGCCTGCGCTCGACAATACCTCGACCACCGGCCGTGGCGTGGCGCGCCGGTCCGGCAATCCGCCCGAAAGCAGGGTCGATGGCGATGTGATCGAACCGTCTGCTGCCGCGTCGGGCTGGAACAGCAGATCCGGTGCCGTGCCGGCCTGAACCGGCGGATTCTGCAAAGCGTCGAACATCTGCAAGCCGATATCGTGACGGGCCAGCAGGTCTTCCCACACTTGCGGCGAAGGCGCGCTGATGTGCATGACCTGTTCGATCCGGCTTTCCATTTCATGCATGTGCTGACCGAGGCGCATCGCGCCGGCCATGCGGGCGCTGCCCTTGATGGTGTGCAGCAAGCGCAACAGCGCCTGCGGCGCGGCGATGTCCGAAGGCGTCTGTTGCCAGACGCGCAGCGTGTGCCCGATCTGCGGCAGCATGTCGAGCGCCTCTTCGATAAACACCGGCATCAGGTCGGCGTCCAGGTCGTCCTTAAGGGCCACCGCAGTCTCGGGCGCGATGTCGCGCTCGCCGATGAAACCTTGCTTGACGAACGCCTGACCAAGCGCAGGCTCGATCACCGGCGCCAAATTCCCGGCGAGCGGCTCGGATGGGGAAGCTTCTTGTTCCAGCTCCGGCTCCGGCTCCGGCTCCGGCTCCAGTTCCAATTCCAGTTCCGATGCGGTTGCGCTGCCATCGTCGAACGACGCATCCGAGCCAGAGTCGGCCCCCACCATGCGTGCCGCCAGATCGGCATCCGGCTCCAGCCCGGCCATCTCGCCGACCGCATCGTCTGCGACTGGCGGCACTGCACTGGCGCGGTCATCCAACACCTGCTGCAACTGGCGCAGCGCGGAGACCGTCGCCGGTTCCGGGTACGGCATCTCGCCCAGGGCAAACATCTGCAACATGAAGCGGGCGCGCTCAATTGCGTGGCCGAGGACATCGTACTCGGCGTCCAGCAGCCGGATCGGCTTGCGCGA
>JACMRD010000007.1 GCA_014376645.1 Herminiimonas sp.
GCCGACCACATCCATCGTTCGCAAGGTCTCCTTGATTAGGTTGACCAGATGGACCAGTGCCTCGTCACCTGCGATATGACCATGCGTGTCGTTGAGGCGCTTGAAATCGTCGAGGTCCAGCATCGCGATGCATAGCGCATTGCCCTGGCGATCGACCCGTGCGAATTCGCGCTCGAAGACGTCGTCGAGACCGCGCCGGTTCAGGCTGCCGGTCAGCTGGTCCTCGCGCACGAGCTCGCTCAGCTGTTCGAGCTTCGATTCGAGTTCGTGGATGCGGTCTTCCGCCGTCTGCATTTCCTGGCGCGCCTTGTTCATTTCGTCGCGCGAACGCAGCGCCTCGGACTGCGCGGCGCGCGTCTCGACCATCACGTCGTCGAGGATCTTGTTTAATTCCTTGACGTCCTGCGCCAGGCTGATCTTCTTCGAATACTGGTCGATCCTTTCATGATACTGGCCGGTGCTGACGGCGACGGCGCCGAGCCGGTCGACGAAGGTAATCATCATGCTCTTGACCGTGACCTTGGCCTCGGACAGGCTATGCTTGAGCAGACCCTGCTTGTAGATCACTTCTTTCAGACTGACGGCGGCGTCGCGCAGTGCCAGATGCGTGATCGGTCCGCTGAGCATGGCCTGTACGGTGCCGATCTGGCCGTGCAGCCAGCTGTCCTCATCGACCAGTTCCGCCACGTTCTCCAGCAAGAGGCGAAACAACTGTAGCAGCAGCTCCTGCTGTTCGGCCAGGTCAGTGCCTCTCAGATCCAGCTTGAAGCTGAGTTTTTTCAGGCGCGCCAGCACATCGTTGAGGGCGACCTCGCTGCGCGCTTCCTTGGTTGCGGCTGCCAGCGCCTCGGCATCGGCCACCAGGTCCGGTGCGCTCAACAGCAGCGGTGGTAATGCGTAGCCCAGTGTCCGTGTCAGCATGTCCCTGAGCAGGCGGACCTGAACGTCGACGTCGGCAGGCGGGCCTTCGGGCGCCAGGACGGTGACGCGATTGACTGATTGCGGCGGCGGGGGCGGCGCTTCGATCGCCGGTTTCGCCATCAGATGGGCGCTTCCAAGTGCGGTCAGGACGGCACTGTAGTCGGTCCAGTCGCGTGCCGCCAGCGCTCGCTCGAGCTGTTTGCCAAGCGGCCCAACCGGTCCCGACATGCACGCAAGCTGATTCGCAAAATTTGCCAGCACGGTTTCGGCGCTGGATTCGGCGGCAATGCCGACAATCTCGTTATAAGTGTCGCGATAGTTGTCGGGGGTGGGCGAGATGCGCTCGCGCGCGAGGCGGCTGAAGGTTTCGCGGGCGACGTCAGCGGGATTCTGTGGAGGGGGCGTGTTCTTGTCGCGCATGGGTCGTCGGGCCGTTTTGAAAATGTTCAGTTGGTCGAAGCTGGCGTCACTGCGGGCTTACTATTCTTGCACCAGGTTGTTCTTGATCGCGTAGTGTGTCAGCTCGGCGTTATGACGCAGCTTCATCTTTTGTAAAAGGCGCGAACGATACATGCTGATCGTCTTCACAGACAGCACCAGCTCAGTCGCGATCTCACTGACCGTCTTGCCGGAAGCGATCATGGTCAGGGTCTGGTATTCCCGGTCCGACAACGTCTCATGGGGCGCTACCGCGCGGTCGTCACCAATCTGGTCGGCCAGTTGTTGTGCCAGCGCCGGGCTGATGTATTTGCGACCCTGTGCCACCTGCCGGATTGCCGTCACCAGTTCGTCTGGCGCACTTTGCTTGTTGAGATAGCCGGAAGCACCGGCCTTGAGCGAGCGGATTGCATACTGGTCTTCGCGGTGCATCGACAACATCAGGACTGCCAGCTTCGGGAATTCCTGCCGGACCTGCTTGAGCACTTCGATGCCGCTGCGGTCCGGCATCGAAATATCCAGCAACAGCACGTCGAACTCGCCGGCGCGCGCCATCTTGATCGCATCGAGGCCGCTGCCCGCGTCGCCGGCGACGATGATGTCGCCGGTATCGGCCAATATCTGTTTCAAGCCTTCGCGCACGATGGCGTGGTCGTCGGCGATCAGCACGCGCAGCACCCGGGGCGCGGTCAAAACAGGTTCCCCGACTGCGGCGGTGGTTTGGTCAGGCTGGCGCTGCCATCGGCCGGTTTGGCCCGGATCGTGCGGCCGGCACTACGCTTGCCGGCGCGGGGGCTCGCGGCCAGCGGTACTCTTACCGCGATCACGCTGCCGCCGTCTCTGCCCGCCGTCACCGACAGATCGCCGCCGAGGGCACTGGCGCGTTCGACCATGCCGCGGATGCCGAAGGACTTCGGCTTCATGCGGTCCTCGCTGGCCATGCCGCAGCCGTTGTCGGCAATCTGCAGCTGCACGTTGCGGGCGCCGCGGACCAGATCGACCCGCACGCGACTGGCTTTTGCATGCTTGCCGATGTTGGTCAACGCCTCTTGAAATATGCGGAACAGCGCTGTCGCCTGGTCCGGGTCGAGCTTGATATCGGTGCGGCTGGTGACCACCTCGCAGGGGATACCAAGCTGCTTTTCGAATTCTCCGGCTTGCCATTCGATGGCCGCCACCAGGCCGAAATCAAGGATGCTCGGGCGCAGGTCGCCGGAAATCCGGTGCACCGATTCGATGGTCCGGTCGACCAGGCTATCGAGATAGTCCGCTTTCTCGACCAAGTTCGCATCGCCCGTCAGGCGCCGTGCCAGCAGGGCCAGCGCCATCTTGATGGCCGTCAGGTTGCCGCCCAGGTCGTCGTGGATTTCACGTGCAATGCGCATGCGCTCCTGTTCCTTGACCGTCTCCACGTGGGCCGAGAGTTCAGCCAGCTGGGCGCGCGAACGTTTGACTTCCTCTTCCTCCAGCTTGCTCTGGGTGATGTTGGTCATGATGCCTTCCCACTGCACGCTGCCGTCGGCAAGCGCGCGTGGCGTGGCGCGCAGGTTGATCCACTTGATGTCTTTCCATTGCTCGATCCAGATCCTGCCTTCCCAGTTCCAGCTGGTCTTGTCGGCTGCCGACGCCATCATCGAGGCGGTATGGGAATCGCGATCATCGGCGATGATCAGCGCCAGAAAGCGCGACGCATCTACCTGCAATTGCTCCGCACCGATGCCCAGCAATGCCTGACACCCCTCGCTCAGATACGGGAACCTGATCGCCCCATCAGACTGCAGGACAAACTGGTACACCAGGCCCGGCGTATTGGAGACGATCGCGTGGAAGCGCGCTTCCGACGAGCGCAACGCGCGCGCCGCCTCGTGGCGTTCGCTCAAGTCGCGACCGATGGCGATGCAGACCGGATGCGTCGCGTCCGAGGCAGGCGGTCGATATAGCCGCAGTTCAAGCGGATAGGTACTGCCGTCGCGGCGCACGTGGGTGACCTCGAGCAGGGTACCGTCGGCGGCATTGGACGGGAGATCGGC
>JACMRD010000263.1 GCA_014376645.1 Herminiimonas sp.
AGCAACAATACGTTCATCGGCGCCAATGCGCTGCCCGGAACGGCGCAACAGCTCAACTATGCAACCGCAATCGGCTCCGACGTCATTGTGACGACGTCCGGCACCATCGTCCTTGGACGCACCGATGACGTCACGGTGCTGGGCGCTGCAGGCGACGACCGCAGCGGCAACCGATTGCAGGTCACCGGCGGTATCAAGTCCACCGGCATGCTGTCGGCCAATGCGCTGGCGCTGATCTCGGGCAACCGCAACGGTGTCTGGATCAACAATGACGCAACGGCTGGCGCAACGGCTGGCGCCAGCAACGCCCTGGTGCAGACCGGTGACTCGACATTGCTGTTTTCGCATGGAGCGATCGATGGCGCGACGGGCCTGGTCATCGGTCCATGGAGCAGCAACGGCACCGGCCTGCGGGTGTCGAACGGCGGCGTGGCGGTGGGCGGTGCACTGGCGGTCAATGGGCCGGTGAGCGGATCATCCGCCTATGCCGTGTTGTCGGATGCGCGCTTGAAGACGAATGTGGAAAAAATCAGTGGTGCGCTTGCCGTGATCAATCAGTTGCAAGGCGTGCGCTATGATTTCAATCGGGCTGCTTTTCCTGACCGCAATTTCGAATCCCAGCGTCAGCTTGGTTTCATTGCGCAACAAATCGAACCGTTCGTGCCCGAGGTCGTACGTACCGGCGCCGACGGTTACAAGAGCGTGCAATATGCGCCGATGTTAGCCCTGCTGGTCGAAGGCGTTAAAGAGCAACAGCAGATCCTGAAGCACCTGGTCAAAAAGGACCCTGCCACCCTGCTGGTCGATATCAAGACCTTCCAGGCCAACGATGCGGTGTTCGAAAACATCAAGACGACCAATATCAAGACCGCCAGTCTCGAAGCCGAAACCGCGCGCATCAAGAAACTCGAGGCCGATCGCATCGAATCGAAATTCGTGCGCTCCGATGTGGTCAAGTCGGGCGAGATCGAAGTCTTCGTCAGCGTGGGCTCGTTCCAGCCGATCTTCGCGCCACAGGCCGACTCCCAGTACATCGTCAATGCCACGGCTGAGGACGGCAGCAGCGCCTTCGCTTCCGTCGCTTTCATGGGGGGCAAGATCAGCATCACGCCGATCAGCGGCAAAGGCGTCGATGTCACCGCCATCGGTGCACAGGTGGGATTGGTCGCCGCGAGCAAGAAGGTCAAGGCAACCTGGATTCGCATGAGCTGATTTGAGTTGAATTACTTATAGGCAACGTGCATTGTTGGGCTGTTAACAACTCCGGTCCGCCAGCCAGGCGCATTGCTCCGCGCTGGGCCGGTGCCAACGATGTCCCGAGCGGTACGCTTGATCTGTCCACCAAGGTCACTATGAACATTCATTTCCCTGCGCAGCATGCTGCGCTTCGTGTCGGCGGTGCTGCAGCCGCGCCGCGCCGTACCGCCGTGGCAATTGCGGCGCTGTTGCTGATGAGTGGATGCGCCAGTTTTCAGCGGCCGCTGGCCGTGCCGGAACAGGCGAGCCTTGGCGCCGCATCGACCCGTACCGTGGTCGATGCAGGCAGCGAGTCGAGTCTGGATATCGACGCCGGCTACGGCTCCGAAGACGTGTTCATGCTCAAACCAATCATCGAGACGGGTCAGGTGCCCACCGTGCAATTGCAGGGGCTGTCGGTGACGGAGTCGGGCGTCTACGATGTCTTGCGACTGGTGTTAAAGGACACAGGCATTGCGCTCAACGTCGAGGGCGGCAGCAAAGGCAGTGAGCGGTTCGGACCGGTCGCGGCCTTTGACGTGCGCGGCAGTCTGAGCGAGGTGCTGGACAATTTGTCGGAATCGATCGGCTTTTTCTACAGCTTTCGCAAGAACACCTTGTTCATCCAGCAGGAACAGCAGTTCGTGGTCGAACTGCCGCCGGCCCTGTCGGAAGACAATGCGGCCGGATTGACCAACACGCTGCAGTTCCTGGGTGCGAAGGACCCGTACATCGATCGGCTGAATCGCTCGCTGGTGTTCCGCACCAACCGGCCGTCACTGGCCAAGATCAGCAACTACCTGCAGAAAATTCGCGACACGCGCTCGCTGATCATTTATGACGTGAATATCTTTCAGGTCGACCTGCGCGACAATTCGGATACCGGCATCCAGTGGAACCGCCTGGCATGGGCCGGCACGCCCGGCCTGGCATCCAATCCGGTGGGCACCACGCCGGTTCCGATCACCGGCACCACGACGACGCCCGGTACGCCCACCGCGGCGGCTGCTGCCTTGGCGCCGATCGGCAAGGCCATCAGCGGCGGCCTGACCGGACTCGGGCTTGGCATGGTGCTGTCGTCATCGCGCTTTTCGATCGACATGCTGGTCGACTTCCTGCAGACCCAGGGCAACGTGAAGGCCATCTCGCGTCCGCGCCTGGCGGTCATTTCCGGCACCAAGGGCACGCTGCGAGTCGGACAGTCGACCACCTACGTGTCGAAGGTCGGCACGAATTATTCGACCTCGGTCAGTCAGGTCACTACCGAGACCAAGGATCTGAAAACCGGTCTCGACCTGGCCCTGTCCGGTGACTTCAGCGACAACACGGTCTATACCCGGGTCGGGCTGTCGATTTCCGAAATCGTCAGCCTGAACAAGTTCACGGCGCTCGGCACCGACCTGATCTTGCCAACGACGGCCGACCGCGAGATCAACACCATCATCCGGGCCCGTCCGGGCGATCTGTTCCTTCTGAGCGGCATCAACATCAACCGCGACTCCAGCGAGGTGCGGCGCGGCATCACGCAGAACGGTAGCTCGGACACGGTCACTCGTTCGGAACTGGTGCTGGCGATCAAGGCCAAGGTGGTGAATTTCAGGGGGCAGAATTATCAGGCCGCGCAGATCAGGAGTGCCGCACCGCAGCTCGAGAGCGTGCCGGCGGTAACACCCGCATCGCCGCCACCGCAGGCGCCCTCCATGCCGATACCGGCTGCGATCACGAAAGCGCCGAGCGAACCGATCTACCGTGAACCTGTCGCTACGACGGTCACGATTCAGCCGGAAGTGCCGGGCAAACCGGTCTTGCGTGAAGCTGTCGCCAAGGCGGTCG
>JACMRD010000264.1 GCA_014376645.1 Herminiimonas sp.
CGGCGTCGAGGCTTGCCGCCGACGACCAGCTGCGCGCCAAAATCCAGCTCTGTCCCGCGAGTTGGCCCGAGGCCGCCAGATCGCTCATCTCGAATGTACCGGGCAGGCGCCAGCCGGTCTGGCCGTTGATCGTGGTCTTGCTGCAGTAGGCATTCGCATTGACCCAGGTATCGACGAAGCGCACCGGCATCCAGGAACGGTCGCCGCGGGTGACGATATTGCCGGCAAGTTGTGGGGCAACGCATGCGCCGTTGATCCGCTCTGCCGGCGCGATGCAAGCGCGTGGCGCGACCGTCAGCAGCGTCGAGGCGCTGGTCGGCGACCAGGTACCGGAGCCAGCCTGTTGCGCGGTGATGGTACTGGTGCCGTCGCGCAGGATCGTCACGGTGCTGCCGGTGACGATGGCAACGTTCAGGTCGCTACTGCTGAAGGTGAACGCGACCGGGCTGCGCGAGGTCGGCGCGACCAGCACGAAGGGAGGGTCGCCCTCGGTCTTGCCGATGGGCGGGAACGGGCCGATGCTCAGCGAACCGCCACCACAGGCCGCCAGCGACAGCGCAAGAGCAGGTCCGGTCAGACGAAGCAGAGCGGTAACTGCAACGACTGGAAATTGCCGTAGGCTAGGAAAAAACAGATGAATGGGCATGGTGATCTTTATCGTCGTTGGGAGGAATATTAAATGGTAAAAAAGACAATTTTTACGATCTAAAGACTAACGACATTCATGCTTGTTAATTCTCATTTTTATGCGGAGTGGTGCCGTCGATGACGGGACATGCTTGCGATCGCAAGGGGTGTCTGGTCGGGGTGCCTGTGCCGGGTTTGCCCGGTTGTTGTAGACTGCCGTCCCATGAACCTCAATGAACATTTCGACCAGCGCGTCGTCCAAACCGCCAGCGAAGCCGTCTGGACCGCATCGCCACTGCCGGGCGTCGACCGGCGCATGCTGGACCGGGTCGGCGACGAAGTGGCCCGCGCCACCAGCATCGTCCGTTATGCCGCCGGCTCCCGTTTCGACCTGCACCGCCATCAGGGTGGTGAAGAAATCTTCGTACTCCAGGGCGTGTTGTCAGACGAGCGGGGCGACTATCCTGCCGGTACCTATCTGCGCAATCCGCCCGGCACCAGCCATGCGCCTTTTTCGAAAGACGGTTGCCTGCTGTTCGTCAAGCTCTGGCAGTTCGCACAGGACGACCTGCAACCAGTACGGCTCGATACCACGACGTCGGCCTGGTATCCGGGACTGGTCCCGGGTCTGTCGGTAATGCCGCTGCACGAGCATGACGGCGTCAACACCGCGCTGGTGCGCTGGGCGCCGAATACGCAGTTCAACACCCACACCCATTTCGGCGGCGAGGAAATCCTCGTCCTCGCCGGAATCTTTCAGGACGAGAATGGCACTTATCCGGCCGGCACCTGGCTGCGTAGTCCGCGCGGCAGCCGCCACACGCCGTTTACTGGCCCGGAAGGCGCGATGATCTACGTTAAGGTCGGTGCGATCGGTGCGCGGTTCCTGACGCCGGCCTAAAAAAAAAGCCCACTCCGAAGAGTGGGCCGCACGCTGCAAACCGGGATTACGCCAGGTCGTAGCGATCCAGGTTCATGACCTTGTTCCATGCCTTGACGAAGTCGTGCACGAACGTCTCTTGCGCGTCGCTCGAAGCATAGACTTCCGCCAGTGCCCGCAATTGCGAGTTCGAGCCGAATACCAGATCGACGACCGTTGCCGTGCGCTTGACAGCGCCAGTGGCCCGGTCGACGCCTTCCAGCACGCCTTCTGACGATGTGGACTTCTGCCACTTGGTATTCATGTCCAGCAGGTTGACGAAGAAATCGTTCGTCAATGCTTCCGGCCGCGTGGTGAAGACGCCGTGTTGCGACTGCCCGTAGTTGGCATTCAAGGCGCGCATGCCGCCGATCAGCACCGTCATCTCTGGCGCGGTCAGGGTCAGCAGATTCGCCCGATCCAGCAGCAGTTCGCCCGCCGAGCCCACGTGTACCTTGGGCAGGTAATTCCTGAACCCATCGGCGGCCGGCTCCAGCGCATTGACCGACTCGACATCGGTGTCTTCCTGCGACGCGTCCATGCGTCCCGGCGCGAACGGCACCTTGACATCATGACCGGCCCGTTTGGCGGCTTGTTCGACCGCTGCGCAGCCACCGAGCACGATCAGGTCGGCAAGCGAAATCTTCTTGCCGCCGGACTGCGCTGCGTTGAACTCTGCCTGCACCGCTTCGAGTGCCTGCAGTACTTTCGCCAGTTCGGCCGGCTGGTTGACTTCCCAGTCCTTCTGCGGCGCCAGGCGAATCCGCGCACCGTTGGCACCACCGCGCTTGTCGCTACCACGGAAGGATGCCGCCGATGCCCAGGCTGTCGTCACCAGTTGCGAGATCGACAGGCCGCAGGTCAAGGTCCGGGCCTTCAGCGCGGCGATATCCTGCTCGCTGACGAGTTCATGATCGAGCTTCGGAATCGGGTCTTGCCACAACAGCGTCTCGGTCGGTACGAGCGCGCCGAGATAGCGTGACGCCGGTCCCATGTCGCGGTGCGTGAGCTTGTACCAGGCTTTGGCAAAGGCTTCGGCGAACACCTGCGGATTGGCAAAGTAGAAGCGCGAAATCTTTTCATACGCAGGATCCATGCGCAGGGCCAGGTCTGCCGTCGACATCATCGGCGCATGCCGCTGCGACGGATCGTGCGCGTCCGGCACCGTGCCTTGCGCATCGGCGTCTTTTGGTGTCCATTGCTGCGCGCCGGCCGGGCTCTTGGTCAGCACCCATTCGTACTTGAAGAGGATGTCGAAGTAATCGTTGTCCCACTGGATCGGGTTGGTGGTCCATGCGCCTTCCAGGCCGCTGCTGATGGTGTGAACGCCGCTGCCGCTTCCGAAGGTACTCATCCAGCCCAGGCCCTGTGACGCAAGGTCGCCTCCCTCGGGTTCGGCACCGACGTGCTCGCCGGGGTCGGCTGCGCCATGACATTTGCCAAATGTGTGTCCGCCTGCGATCAGGGCAACGGTTTCTTCATCATTCATCGCCATGCGCTCGAAGGTCTCGCGGATATCGCGTGCCGACAGGACCGGATCAGGATTGCCGTTCGGACCTTCCGGATTCACATAAATCAGGCCCATCTGCACTGCGCCCAGCGGCTTGTCGAGTACGTGCGCATCGTCGTAGCGCTTGTCGCCGAGCCATTCCGCCTCGGGTCCCCAGAATATTGCTTCGTCCGGTTCCCAGACATCCTCGCGTCCACCGGCAAAACCGAAGGTCTTGAAGCCCATCGATTCGAGCGCGACATTCCCGGTCAGGATCATCAGATCGGCCCATGAAATCTTGCTGCCGTATTTCT
Source organism: Herminiimonas sp. (assembly GCA_014376645.1). Taxonomy (GTDB): domain Bacteria; phylum Pseudomonadota; class Gammaproteobacteria; order Burkholderiales; family Burkholderiaceae_D; genus JANXSS01. The sequence goes on from JACMRD010000264.1 coordinate 3,350, forward strand.
GCTTGATCGGCCAGAGCAGGCGGCGCGCCTTGTCGAGGTTGACGTTGTCGGGCCAGCTGTTGAGCGGTGCGAAGCGCTGGGTGCCGGAACCCGAACCGCCTCGGCCATCCGTGACGCGATAGGTGCCGGCACTGTGCCATGCCATGCGGATGAAGAAGGGACCGTAATGGCCATAATCGGCCGGCCACCAGGCCTGCGACGAGGTCATCAATGTCGTCAGATCCTGGATGACGTCATCCAGATCAAGGCTCTTGAAGGCCTCCGCGTAATTGAAGGCCGGGTCCATCGGATTCGACAGCGAAGACTGCTGATGCAAAACCTTCAGGTTAAGCTGGTTCGGCCACCAGTCGGGATTGGTCGTCGATCCGGCGACGGTGGATTGGCGAGCAGCGCCAGAAAACGGGCAGGTTGGTTCGATCGACAAAATTTCTCCTTGGGTTATTTGACTGTCACGATGAGGCCCAGTCTATTCGTCAAGTGAAATTCACTCCATTGAGTTTTCTTAATGAGCGTTATAGCCTCAAAAACATCCGCAGTTGGCAGGAGTCGGATTGCGAAGGCGA
>JACMRD010000046.1 GCA_014376645.1 Herminiimonas sp.
TGCAGGTCGATTTCCCCGATCTGAAAGTGATCAAGCTGGAACAGAACTACCGCTCGACCACCCGCATCCTGCAGGCCGCCAACGCCGTCATTGCCAATAATCCTAAATTGTTCGACAAAGCCCTGTGGTCCGAACACGGCCTGGGTGACCCGGTCAAGGTGATGGCGATGCAGGATGACGAACAGGAGGCCGAGCAGGTCGCGATCCTGCTGTCGGCGCACCGCTTCGAGCGGCGGGCAAAATTTTCCGATTACGCGATTCTTTACCGGGGCAATCACCAGGCCCGCATTTTCGAAAAGGCGCTGCGGCGCGAGCGCATTCCCTACGTGATGTCGGGCGGCCAGAGTTTCTTCGACCGTGCCGAAATCAAGGACATCGTCAGTTACCTGCGCCTGGTTGCCAACGGCGATGACGATCCCGCTTTCATCCGCGCCGTAACCACGCCCAAGCGTGGCGTCGGCCAGAGCACCCTGGAGGCGCTTGGCGCCTTTGCCGGCAAGTGGCAGTGCTCGCTGTTCGAGGCGGTTTTCAAGGGCGGTATCGAAGCCATCCTGGCCGACCGTCAGCTCATGCCGCTGCGCCAGTTCTGTACCTTCATCAATCAGCTCGAAGCCAGGGCCGGCCGCGTGGGGCGCAACCCGGGCGACGACAACGCGGGCCAGGTCCTGGACGACATGATGAAAGAGATTAATTACGAAGGCTACCTGTACGACAATTTCGACGACCGCCAGGCGCAGGGCAAGTGGCAGAACGTGCTCGACTTCACGACCTGGCTGAAAGAAAAAGGTAACGGCGGCAAGGAAGGCGCTGACTCGGAAAAGAATCTGCTCGACCTGACGCAGATGGTGGCGCTGATGACGATGCTCGAAGGGCGCGATGAAGAGCCGGATGCCGTGCGCATGTCGACCCTGCATGCTTCCAAGGGCCTCGAGTTTCCGCACGTCTTTCTGATCGGCGTGGAAGAGGGAATTCTGCCGCATCGGGGCGACCCGGACGCGCCGCCCGAGATCGCCGCCGCCCGGATCGAGGAAGAGCGCCGCCTGATGTATGTCGGCATCACCCGCGCCCAGCGCAGCCTGCACATTACCTGGTGCAAGAAGCGGCAGCGGGCGCGCGAGAGCGTGCAGTGCGACATATCGCGCTTCGTCAAGGAAATGCAGCTCGATGTCGGCGATGCGGTACCGACCGAAGCCGAAACCATCACGCCGCAAAGCCGTCTTGCCAACCTGAAGGCCCTGCTGCAAAAACCGAAACCTGTCTGAAGGAATCCGCAATCATGAGCGACGATCGCATGACCGACATCGAAATCAAGCTGGCGCGCCAGGAGGACCTGGTCGACACGCTGAACCAGATGGTCTACCAGCAGCAAAAGAAGATCGGCGAACTCGAGGCGCTCTGCGCCGCGCTGGCACGCCACCTGAAAGCCCTGGCCGGCGCTGCTAGCGACGCCAGCGGCGACGTGGCCGGTGCGCACGACAGGCCGCCGCACTATTGACGGCCGTCGCGGATTGCCCGATCCTGCACCCCGCCTCCTCGCCCACCGCAACTGCCATCCAGATGACAACCAACTTCGATCCCGACGAAACGCCGCGCCTGAAACTCAATCGTGAAGCCGCGCGCATGTACTGGCATGAACTGCTGCGCTATTTTGCTTCCGGCCTGGTGGTAGTGGTCGACGACAGGCTCGACCTGATCGACGTCGCGGTCGCCTTCACCGAAGATGATCGCGCCAGCGTGGAAATCTGGATGACGCAGCAGCAGCTGGCAAAAGCCACCGATGCCCAGGCCGCAGCGTGGCTGGAGGCCGACCAGCAACTTTGGGCCGTGGTGGTCCGGCCCTGGGTACTGGTGCAGCGGGAAAAGCCCCAGCCGGCCCGATCCTGATCGATTCCATCCTGCACATGCGTCACCGCGGTGTCAGCTGTAAGAAAATGTCCGAGTCGGCGTCGAGACTGGGAAACCGTTGAACTTCATCCGAAGGCTCCTTATCAAAAAGTAATGATCGCAACAAAAATCATCTGCGTGATGTTGCCGTGCCTTGCCCGGTAGCTCTTTACTTTTTTAAAGGAACAAACGATGAGTCAACGCTCCAAATTGCTGATTGCTTCTACTTTCGTCGCAATGGCCGGTTTTGCCACGGCACAGACTGCGCGCTCGCCGATGGGCAACGACACATCGGGCGCCGGCGCGACCACCGGCACCAATGCTGCCGGCGCCCGGGCAGCAACCGACACGGACGCCAAGCCGGCAGCGAGCGACCCGTACGTGCAGAAGCGTGAAGACGACGCTGTTGGCAAAAAAGAGTACGAGGAAAAGAAGAAGCTGGCCAAGCAAGAATACAAGCAAGAGAAAGCCGCTGCGAAATCCGACCTGAAGGCGGAGCAAAAAGAGTCCAAGGCCAACCGCAAGGCCGCCATCGCTGCCGATCCGGCCAAGGCGGCGATGCCGGGCGATCCGGACTACAGCGGCAAGTAATCAATTCGACGCAGGCTCGTGGTCTGCCGCACTCCGCCGAACCGGCATTCCGGCTCGATTTTTTTCGCTCTGCAAAAAGCCGTGACCGGCGGTCCACGGCGTTTCTGTTCGGTAAAATACGAGCGTGTCCATCCTCCGCTCAGCTTCGTGACTCCCCGGCCAAGAAAAATCATTCACTGTGACTGCGACTGTTTTTACGCCGCGGTCGAAACGCGCGATGACCCCTCCTTGCGCGGCAAGCCGGTCGCCGTGGGTGGCCGTGCCGATCAGCGCGGCGTGGTGGCGACCTGTAATTACGAAGCGCGCCATTTCGGCGTGCGCTCGGCCATGGCCACGGCGCAGGCCGTGCAGCGCTGCCCCGACCTGATCGTGCTGCCGCCGACGATGGAAAAATACCGCGTCGCCTCACGCCAGATCCTGGCCATCTACCGGGACTACACCGACCTGGTGGAGCCGCTGTCGCTCGATGAAGCCTATCTCGATGTCAGCGATGCACGGCACTGCCACGGCAGCGCGACGCTGATGGCGCGTGAAATCCGGGCGCGCATTGCGGCCGATGTCGGCATCACGGCATCGGCGGGTATCGCGCCCAACAAGTTCGTGGCCAAGATCGCGAGCGACTGGAACAAGCCGGACGGGCAGCATGTCGTGTTGCCGGAGCAGGTCGATGCCTTCGTCGCAGCGCTGCAGGTCAAGAAGCTCTTCGGCGTCGGCGCCGTCACCGCCGCCAAACTCAATCGCCTCGGTGCAAGCACCTGTGCCGACCTGCGCAGTTGGTCACTGCTGGAGTTGCAGCAGCACTTCGGCAAGTTCGGCACCCGTCTCTTCGAGCTGGTACGCGGCATCGACCTGCGCGAAGTCTGTTCCGACCGCGAACGCAAATCGATCAGCGTGGAAGAAACCTACAATCAGGATCTGCCGGACCTGGCAGCTTGTGCCGCGCCAATGCGCACCCTGGTCGAACAGCTGGTGCTGCGGGTGCAGCGCAACGACGCGGCGCGGTTCATCTGCAAATTAACGGTCAAGATCCGCTTCGCCGATTTCCGGCAGACCTCGGTCGAATGCCTGGGCACGGGGATCGAACTGCAGACTTTCCGGCACCTGCTGGAAACGGGTTTTGCGCGTGGCATGCAGCCGGTGCGTCTGCTCGGCGCGGGTGTGCGTTTGGAGGAAGAAGAGTCGGAGCAGCAGTTGGGGTTGTTCGAGTAGGACGAACATAAAAAAGCCTGCTTGCGCAGGCTTCGTTATTTTGGCGGAGTGGACGGGACTCGAACCCGCGACCCCCGGCGTGACAGGCCGGTATTCTAACCAACTGAACTACCACTCCTGAAATCAGATTTTGCATCGACTGCGACGCAACGTGCGTTGCGACACCTGAAGCGGCCGAAGTCTACAATAGTTTTGAAACTTTGCCTAGGGCTTCACGCTGTTTGTTAACCGACAACCCGATTTTGACCCGGCAAATTCGATGCTGTTGTCCCATTGCGCCGCTATAATCCGCGGCGAAGCGCAGCCTATCGTGCGCCACTTTACTGGAGCAGCCATGACCGCAGCCGTCGTTGACGATATTCTTTTCCCGCCGATCGAACCCTATCGTCACGGCATGCTGGTGGTCGACCCGCTGCATACCTTGTATTGGGAAGAAAGCGGCAATCCGCACGGCATACCGGTCCTGTTTTTGCACGGTGGACCAGGAAGCGGTACCTCGCCACGGCAGCGTCGGTTTTTCGATCCGGCGCATTACCGGATCGTGCTGTTCGATCAGCGCGGTGCCGGCAAATCCACCCCCTTGGGATCGTGCGCGGACAACACGACGCCGCTGCTGGTCGAGGATATCGAGCAGTTGCGCCGCATGCTCGGGATCGACCGCTGGCTGGTGTTCGGCGGTTCCTGGGGGTCGACACTGGCGCTGGCCTACGGACAGGCGCATCCGCAGTGCTGCCTGGGCTTCATCCTGCGCGGTATTTTTCTTTGTGGCCGGAGCGAGATCGACTGGTTCCTGTATGGGATGGAACAGTTTTTCCCGGAAGTGCATGCCGAATTCGTGGCGGCGATTCCATTGGAGGAACGCACCGATCTGCTGCAGGCTTACCGGCGCCGCTTGTTCGGCGATGACGCGGCCGCATCGGCCGTGGCGGCCCGCGCCTGGAGTCGCTACGAAGGCAGCTGCCTGTACCTGATGCCGGACCCGGCGGCAGTCGAGGAATTCAGCTCCGACGCCATTAGCCTCGGCCTGGGCCGCCTGGAGGCGCATTATTTCCTGCACGATGGTTTCATGGAGCCCGATCAACTGTTGCGCAACGTGGGGCAAATCGCGCACCTGCCGGTGGTGATCATCCAGGGCCGCTACGACGTGGTGTGTCCGCCGGTCTCGGCTTTCCGCTTGCACCAGGCCTGGCCGCAAGCCCGGCTGCAGATGATCGACGCCGCTGGCCACGCCGCGTTCGAGCCGGATACCGCCCGCGCACTGGTACAGGCAACCGAATCGTTTCGCCGCAATGGAACACTGTAGAAGACCGTTCGATTGCGCGCTCTGCAACAGGAAGTGACAACCGATTGCGGCACACAGCGGCAGCGTGCGACACTGGTACGACGTCAATGTGCCTATCGAATTCTTGCGAGCCTGCCATCATGTCCAAATTCTCTGCGTCGGTTGCCGCCACCTTTCATTCCTTCACCACTGCGATCACGGCCGCTGCCGGCATGTTGCTGGCGGCCTGTTCGTCGCCTGTAGCGCCTCCGGGCGGGCAGGGCACTGCGCCGACCGCCGCCGCACGGGCCGCCGTCGATCGCGTCGAGACCACATCGGACGGTACCTCGACCTCGCGCAGCGTCGACGGCTACAAGCGCGACATCGCGCTGCGCATTACCGAGGTCAATTCCACCAAGGTCTATCCTGGCCAGCCGCAGGCACTGCTGCGTTCGATCATCGTCGTCAAGTTCAGTGTCGATGGTGGCGGCAAGTTGCTGCGCAGCGAAATCGTGCGCACCAATCACGACAGCGCCACCGAAGCGACGGCGCTTGCCTCGCTGCGCAATACGGCGCCGTTTCCGCGCCCGGCCAGCGGCCTCTTGCGCAACGGCCGGCTGGAAATGTCGGAAACCTGGCTATTCAACAATGACGGACGCTTTCAGATCCGTTCAGTTGCGCAGCCTCAGAAAGACGAGTGAAGGTCTTGACTTCACGCTGAGGCGCGGCGCGCGTAACGAAGCGGCGCCGCGCCGGTTCGGCGGTGCCAGTTGTCGTACACTGTGCGCCTTAATGCCCGGGAGATATTCTTGAAATCCATTTCAGCAGACATTGCCGTCATCGGCGCCGGCAGTGCCGGTCTGGCGGCATACCGGGCGGCGCGCTCGCACGGCAAGCGGGTGCTGCTGATCGAGGGCGGCCCTTACGGCACCACCTGTGCGCGGGTCGGCTGCATGCCGAGCAAATTGCTGATTGCCGCTGCCGAGGCCGCCCATACGATGCAGCTCGCGCCGCGCTTCGGTGTCCATCCCGGCACGGTGCGAGTCGATGGCCGTGCCGTCATGGCGCGGGTGCGTGCAGAACGGGATCGCTTCGTTGGATTCGTGCTCGACGGTGTGGAGCAGATCCCGGCCGAGGACAGGCTGCGTGGTCATGCCCGTTTCATCAATCCCCACACCCTGCAGATCGACGATCACACGCAGGTAAAGGTCGAGCGCATCGTCATCGCCACCGGCTCCAGCGCCAGGATACCGGCACCGTTGAAGGAACTGGGCGATCGCCTTCTGATCAATGATGACGTCTTCGATTGGGAAGACCTGCCGGAGTCGCTGGCCGTGGTCGGCACCGGTGTGATCGGTCTCGAGATCGGCCAGGCGCTGCACCGTCTGGGCGTCAGGGTGACGCTGTACGGGCGCGGTTCGCAACTGGCCGGAATCCGCGATCCGCGGGTACAGGCCAGCGCCCAGGCAGCCTTCACGACTGAGCTCGACATCCGCAACGATGTCACTCTGGTACGCGCCGAGCGGGACGCAACGGGTGTGGCGCTGACCATGGCCGACCCCGATGGGGTCGAACGCACCGAACAATTCAGCCTGGTGCTGGCAACGGCCGGCCGCACGCCGAACCTGGAACGGCTGGACCTGGAGCGTACCGGCCTGGAACGTGATGCGCAGGGTATTCCGCTATTCGATCGCCACACCATGCAATGCGGCGCCAGCGGTATTTTCATCGCCGGCGACGCCGACGGCGAGCGCCCGCTCCTGCACGAAGCCGCAGACCAGGGCAGGATCGCCGGCGACAATGCCGGGCGTTATCCGGACATACAGCCTGGACTACGTCGCGCGCTGCTGGCGATTGCCTTCACCGATCCGCAGATTGCCGTGGTCGGCGCCGGCTTTCATTCGCTGGAGTCGAGTCGCACCGCCAGTGGCGAGGTCAGTTTCGCCGACCAGGGCCGCAGCCGCGTCATGCTGCAGAATCAGGGCGTACTCCGTGTCTATGGCGAATACGGGTCCGAACGCTTTCTTGGTGCCGAAATGTGCGGACCGCGGGCCGAGCATCTGGCGCATTTGATGGCGTGGGCATTGCAGGCCGGCATGACGATTTCGCAGATGCTGGAGATGCCGTTCTACCATCCGGTGGTCGAAGAGGGCTTGCGTACCGCCCTGCGCGACCTGCAGGAAAAACTGCGTCACGGACTACCTGAGATCGAACACTGTACCGACTGTACGCCGGGCGTCTGATGCAGCCAGTCTTCGGTGTGGCGACGTAAGTTGACGTTCGTGAAAGATGAATCAAGAATATTATGTTCGTTGCCGTACGGAGAAATCCGCCGAATTCGCCTATCGTTGACAAGACCGCCGAAGGACGTCGCCCGTCCGGCGGAAACCATCCCTGAACGAGGAGTTTTACGATGCTGTCATCTAACCTGAAAACTGTGAGAACTGATATGAAAACACTTGTGAAGGATGCGCAGGACCTGTTTCGTGAGGCAACCAGCGCAACCGGCGAAAAAGCCGAACTGCTACGCACCCAAGGCCTGAACCTGCTTGACACCGCATTGGTCAAGGCGCAGGAAGTGCAGACCGCCGCCATCCAGACCGGCAAGGAAGTCGCAGAATCGACCGACACCTACGTTCAGGAAAACCCGTGGAAAGCGGTTGCCATCTCGGCCGGCGTCGGCGTCCTCATCGGCATGCTGATCGCGCGCAAATAACTGACCGTGACGCAACATCTCACTCCCGGTCCTGATAATCCCCAAGGCCTTATGGCTGGTCTGGGTGGCGTCGCGCGCAATCTGTTTGGCCTGATCGTCAACCGCGTCGAACTCGCGGCACTGGAGCTTTCCGCGGTACGCACCAACCTGCTGAAGCTCTTGCTGGTGGCCGCGCTCGGTATCGTCACGGCGTGGTTCGCCATTGCCTACTGGACCGCACTGGTGGTCTACCTGTGCTGGGACGCGCTGGGTGGGAACATCCTGCTGATCATGGCTGCGTTCTTTTCGATCCTTACCCTCGCTGTCGTCTGCTACGCACGATCCCTGTTGGCGAATGGCAAGCTGTCGATGCCCGCCACCTTGGCCGAGCTGAGAAATGACCGCGATGCACTGTTGTGAAGCCGCCCATGACCAATGATTCCAAGTCGCTTCCGGTGGCGCATCCATTGTCATACGATCAGCGCAAGAAAGCGCTGATCGCCGAGGGTGCGCTGCGCCGCCAGCAGATCGAGGTCTCGCGCGAAATTCTGCGCGAGAACCTGCAGGCTGACCGCATCGCCAAAAATGCGGTGAGCCATTTTACGACGGCTGCCTATGCGGCTGTGGACAACATCTTCAGTTGGAACATGCTGCGTAACGGCAATCTGCAAACGCTGTTGCCGTTCGCCGCCAGCGCGTATTCGCTGGTGACGCGGCGCAAGCTGATCGTGCCGATCTTGCGTGGTGCGGTGGTGGCCAGTGCGATCGGCGGGGCGGTGTACCTGTTGACCCGCAAGAAAAAGGCGCGGCGTGTCGCAACGGTCCTGCCGGTTTCTCCGCCGGACTATCTCGACCCGGGCGTCTGAGAGCGTTCGATCGGACGTCGCCAAAATAAAAAAGCCGACCTGTACAGGTCGGCTTTTCTCATGTTGCTGGTTGCGAATTACTTCGCTGCGGCAGTCATGTAATCAACGGCAGCCTTGACTTCGTCGTCCGATGCGGCCGATCCGCCTTTTGCCGGCATCACGCCGGCCTTGCCGACATAGCCCTTGATGGCATGCTCGTGCAGTACCGCTGAACCTTGCTTGATGCGGTCCGCCCATGCAGTCTTGTCGCCAAACTTCGGCGACCCGGCGATCCCGGCGGCATGGCATGCCTGGCACACGCCTTCATATAGCTTTTTGCCGGCGTCGGCCGACAGCTTGGCCGGCACGGCTGCAGCGGCAGCGGGTGCCGCCGCAGGGGCTGGCGCAGGCGCTGCTTCAGGTGCGGCCATTGCTGGTGCGGCGGCTACAGGTGCGGCTATCGCTGCCGGCGCTGCCTTGGCTTCAGGCTCCTTGAATTTCGCGCCGGCCTGGTTGCCCATGTAGGCGACCGCACGGGCGACTTCGACATCGTCGAGATCCGGGTTGCCGCCCTTGGCAGGCATGGCGCGAATGCCACCGACGGCATGCGTGACCAGCGTATCGTAGCCCTGTGCCAGGCGCGCCGACCAGGCAGCGACCTCACCCAGCTTCGGTGCACCGGCGGCA
>JACMRD010000047.1 GCA_014376645.1 Herminiimonas sp.
GCGAAGTCGAAGCCGGTACAATGCGGTTTTTGCAGTGGACCTCATCTTGAACCCAGATTTCTCCTCCAACACAGCTGCTTTGACGCCAGTTCAGTCTTCCGTGACGCACTCGCGCCGCATCTGCGTGGCGCCCATGATGGACTGGACCGATCGTCACTGCAGGCAGTTCCACCGCCAGATCACGCGGCATACCTGGCTCTACACCGAGATGGTGACGACCGGTGCGTTGCTGCATGGCGATGTCGCGCGCCACCTCGATTTCAGCAAGGAAGAACATCCCGTTGCACTGCAGCTCGGCGGTAGCGAGCCGGCCGATCTGGCCAGGAGCGCGGTGCTCGGCCAACAGTGGGGCTACGATGAAATCAACCTCAATTGCGGTTGCCCGTCTGAACGGGTGCAAAAGGGTGCCTTCGGCGCCTGCCTGATGGCTGAGCCGGCTCTGGTCGCCGATTGCGTCAAGGCCATGCGCGATGCGGTCACGATCGATGTCACCGTCAAGCATCGCATCGGCATCGACGATCATCAATCCTACGAGTTCATGCGCGACTTCGTCGGTACGGTGGCCGAGGCCGGCTGCCGCACCTTCATCGTCCATGCCCGCAATGCGATTCTCAAGGGCCTGAGTCCCAAGGAAAATCGCGAGATTCCACCGCTGCAATACGATTTCGCGTATCGCCTCAAACGCGACTTTCCCGCGCTTGAAATCATCATTAATGGTGGCATCAAGACGTTGGCCGACATCGACGTGCACCTAGGGCAGGTCGATGGCGTCATGCTAGGACGGGAGGCGTATCACAACCCTTTCGTGATGAGCGGCTTCGATGCCCGTTACTACGGCGACGACACGCCGGTGCGTTCGCGCAGCGAAGTCGTGCATGCGATGCTGCCGTACATTCGGGCGCAACTGGCAAGCGACGGCACGCCCGCCGCGGCCGATGCTTATCGTGGCCGTCCCCGCCTCAACAGCATTACCCGGCACATGCTCGGGTTGATGGCGGGTTTGCCGCATGCACGCGCGTTCCGGCAGGCGTTGTCGGATTCGCGCGCGCTGGCCGAGGGCGACCCGATGCTGCTGCTGCGGGCCCTGGAGCGCATGCAGCCTGCTCTGGCGTGATCGCTGGTCTTAGTAATCCTTGAGACGGTTGTAGAGCGTTTTCAGGCTCACGCCGAGTGCTTCGGCGGTGAGCCTCTTGTTGCCGCTGTAGTGGCGTAGCGTCGCCAGGATGGTTTCGCGCTGGGCATCCGCCAGTGGCGTGCCGACAAAAAAATTCAGTTTCCCTTCACGCAAAGTCGGTTTGCGGATCGAAAAATTCGCCATGCATTCATCGATTGTCAGCGTGTGCGTCGACAGGATGAATGCGCGCTGCACTACATTCTTTAACTCGCGCACATTGCCCGGCCACGAATAGGACCCGATCATGTCGAGCGAGCGGCGGGCGAACACTTTCTGCGTGTCGTCTTTTGCATTAAGTTGTTCGAGAAAATGCAACGCCAGCGCTTCCACATCGCCGATCCGTTCCCGCAGCGGCGGTATGCGAATCGGGAATACCGCCAGCCGATACATCAGGTCGGCACGCAGGTTGCGTTCCCTGACCGCCGTATCGAGATCGCGATTGGTTGCCGCAATCAGGCGCACGTTGACCCGTACCTCGCCATTGCCGCCGATGCGCATGAACGCACCCGACTCCAGCACCCGTAGCAGCTTGACCTGCATCTCGGGTAGCATCTCGGTGATCTCGTCGAGGAACAGCGTGCCGCCGGACGCATGTTCGAAGTAGCCGAGGTGCTGTCGCAGGGCGCCGGTAAAGCTGCCTTTTTCGTGACCGAACAGCGCCGCCTCGATCAGGTGCGGTGGAATGGCGCCGCAATTGACTGCAATGAATGTGTTGCCGGCGCGGGCGCTGCATTGATGGATGGTCTGTGCGATCAGCTCCTTGCCGGTGCCCGATTCGCCCACCAGCAGCACCGCTGCATCGGTGGCGGCAACCCGCGCAACCTGCTGATAGAGGCGCTCCATCGACGGCGACGAGCCATAAAGAAGACCAAACGATTTCAACGATTTTTCTGAAGCCATGGTATTCGCAAGAGGGTGTGGAACAACGCTACGACCGTGGTGACCGGTTCTTTTTTCCTTGTAACGCTTACTTTGGACTGGTAATTTTTACTGAAAAAAAAGCACGCATGTTGATGCCTCGTATGACAACGCGACATCGCGCGCTGCGATTGCCCTACTCGGGCTGTTGGCATGGAAAGTGCGTTCGTACTGATGAGATCGAACACACGGTGGATCACATCAACTGCCATTTCAATGAAAGGATCGACCAGCGGCACCAGCAGCACCAACGGCACCAGCGGCACCGACAGCAACGGTTCTTCCGCGACTCGTGATCCGACCATCACGCAACTCCGAACCCTGAGAGGATCAACCCATGGATTTTCGTTCAACAACCGCACGCGTGCTCTTGTTAGCAGCTGTCGCGGGCATGACCGCAACCGGCTGCGGCAAGCGCAGTACCGGCGATGAAGCCGGCATCGGCGGTGCCGCCAGCAGCGCCTCGGGTAACGGTGCAGGTATGTCACCCGGCAGCGCCGGCTCGACGACTTCGGGCGCGACCGGCGCCGGCGGCTCGGCTTCGGCCGGCGTGGCCATCGACGACAGCATCATCACGACCAAGCTGAAGACGGCGTTACTCGCCGATACCACCCTCAAGGGGAGCGACATCTCCGTGGAGACACGCAACGGTGAGGTCGCGCTGACCGGATCGGTCACTAACCAGGCTCAGAAAGATCATGCGGCGAAAATTGCGCAAGCGCTCAGCGGCGTCAAGAACGTCAACAACAAGCTCGTCCTGAAAAAATAACAGCTGCAGGATGCGGCGATCCCATCGGCATGCCACATCGGATGATGCGGCGTGCCGTCTTCGCTCGGACCCCGGTCGATGTCCTTATGACAGATCAACGATGGCCGGACACGGCGACACATACTAAAGCCTTGAACACCTCTGTGAATCAGGGGAAGGAAGTCGTGGCCATCACATGGGCACACGCGGCGATGCGTGCGGGTAGACGTGCCGGCGATCCTGTTCCTCTCAGCTTCGGTAACCAATGACTGCTTTGATGTACTCAACCGGCCTCAGAAAATCCACGCCATGCCACATGCCTTGATTGTCGGCGACGACGTGCGTACCCGTACTGAAATTGCCACGGTCTGCATGGCCGCCGGTTTCGTCGTGACCGTCGCAATGGGCCAACGCGATGCACAGCAGCAGATTTCGGGCCAGCCTCCGGACATTGCCTTCGTCGATCTCAATCTGCCGGACGGTAACGGCATGGTGTTCTTCGACAAGGTCGAGTTCCGCACGCTGCGCGAAATCGTTCTGGTCACGGGCGAGGCCACTGTCGACACTGCTGTCGAGGCGCTGCGGGTCGGCGCAGCCGATTACCTGACCAAGCCGGTCAACGTGCGGCGTCTGCAGATGCTGCTCGGCCGGGTTGCGCGCCAGCTCGAACTCAAGGCCATGCTGGCGGGCAGCACGCGGGACGCGGCGCGAAGCGGGCACTTCGGCGGGATGCTCGGCGCGGCGCCGGTGATGCAGAAGCTGTACCACCATATCGGCCGCGTCGCGCCCACCGAAGCGACGGTGCTGCTGCTCGGTGAAAGCGGCACCGGCAAGGAAATCGCCGCGCAGACCATCCACGATCTGAGCCGGCGCCAGCGCCAGCCCTTCCTGCCGGTGAACTGCGGCGCGATTTCACCGCAACTCATCGAGAGCGAAATCTTCGGTCACGAGAAGGGCAGCTTCACCGGTGCCGATCGTCAGCACAAGGGCTACTTCGAACGCGCCAACGGTGGCACCCTGTTTCTCGACGAAGTTACCGAGATGCCGCTCGAGCTGCAGGTCAAGCTGCTGCGGGTTCTCGAGACCGGCGCTTTCATGCGCATCGGTAGCAATCAGGAGCTCGCAACGGACGTGCGCATCATTGCTGCCAGCAATCGCGACCCGGAAGATGCCATCAGCGACGGCAGGCTGCGCCTGGACCTGTACCACCGCCTTAATGTGTTCCCGCTGCTGATACCGCCACTGCGCGAGCGGGGCGCCGATGTGGCGTTGCTGGCGCAGCACTTCCTTGACGACCTCAACGCCAGGCACGACACCGAGAAGATCCTCTCTGGCGACGGCCTGGCCAGCCTGGTCGGTTATCACTGGCCGGGCAATGTCAGGGAGCTGCGCAACTACATCCAGCGTGCGTTCATCTTATCGGATCAGGTGATCGATGCAGCGGCGCTGGCGCCGGCCTTCACGTCGCAGTCGCCGGTCGGATTGGCGCTGGCGATCCCGGTCGGCACGTCGCTGGCCGAAGTCGATCGCAAGCTGATCTTCGCCACCCTCGAATTGTGCGGCGGTGTGAAGAAGCGCGCTGCCGATATTCTCGGCATCAGCCTCAAGACGCTGTACAACCGGCTGGAGGAATACGGACCCCACGATGCGGTGCAGCGCGAGAGCCGCGATCGGTCGCAGGTGTGAAGGCAACGACGGCTGTAAATCTTACGGAAATCTGTCATTCATGCCGTCGATGTGCTGGCCGCGACAGTTGCTGTCGATCGCCAAACTGCCGCAGAAAACGGCTACATGCTGCCGGTGCGGCTCATGCCAGCGGGAGCCTCGCTGGTACGAGAATCGCGGTTTTCAAGAAACTTCGAAGCCAATCGTTTGTTACGGATTTCCGTAAATTTTAGCAAACGATGTTAAGTGCACCTGCGCAGGGCAACCGGCACCGCATAGTTCAATTCCAACCACAAGCCGACGCATCGGCCACCAAGAGGCATGCCTACGATTCAAGATCGACGCTGCGCACCTGCCGCAGCGTCCGAACATCCACTATTTCGGACAGCAGTCCGGCCAGGACACTCGACTAGGCTGGAGCGCCGGCGCCGGTGCCGAATCAGCAGGCTGTCAACGCCGCCAGCGCGGCCGATGGCGACGATCCGGACACCGGCGCAGCAGTGGTTAGCGTGGTTGATCCGCCAGCAGGATCGCCTCTGCTGCACGGTAGAGGTTGAAGGTGATCACGTGCGGCAGACGCAGGGGCGCAATCCCCCATTCGGTCTCGTTGCCGGTGCTGATCAGGACGGTCTTGCAACCGGCGCGCCGACCGCTTTCGATGTCATCGAGGATGTCGCCGACCATCCACGAGCGTGCCAGGTCGATGTCGTGATCGTCGGCGGCGCGACGGATCAGGTCGTGCCGCTGGCAGTCGCAGGCAGGCGTGGAAGGTGCTGCGCTACCGTTTGCACCGTGCGCACAGTAATAGTAACCACCCAGGGCGATCTGTTCGCGTGCCAAGAGGGCGTCGATGCGTTGCTCGACGTTCGTCAAGGTATGGCCCCCCACCACGCCATGCGCGCCATCTGAGCGCGTCGCCACCACGAACAGCGCGTAGCCGCGTCCCTGTAATATCCGCAGGCCGCGCGCGGCAAACGGAGGCAGGTCGATCAGATCTGGATCGCGCTGGTAACCACCGTTGGGAATTAACGTGCCGTCCTTGTTGAGGAAGACCGCCCGCGTCATGAGGCCGCCCTCCGGGTGTTGCCGGTGTACGCGCTGACGGACTGCAGGAAAGACGTCATGAGTGAGATTCCTTGTTGGCTGGATTGAAGGGGAAGATCGATTAATCGGGCAAGCCGGGCTGCAGACGATGCGGCAGCAACGATTGGCGGGGCGTCACCACATCAGTGGCGATGGCGGTCACGGCATTGAGGCTGCAGGCGGGCGCCGGCGGTATGGCAGGGGAGGTGGCCCTGAGTGCCTTCGTGTTGCCGGCAGCCGAGAGAAAGCCGGCCTCGGCAATGACCTGCTCGTAGAGACGCGCAATGCGGCCGCTGATTTCGCGCCAGGTGAAATTGCGATAGGGGTGCCGCATCCCGGCCCAGCCGATGGCAGCGAGCGGCGAGGCATGTTCCTTGATGAGCGCAATATGTCGCATGGAGACCTGGGTCGATGGTGATGCAGTTTTGTTAGCAAGCGTCGTACCCGCGCGGATGAAGCCGCTCGGAACCGCGACCGCGCATCGGGCGTGGCATGCAGCGGGCGCCTGCAGCCGGTGGCTTGCGTCGAGACAGCCGGACACGCAACCGCAGGCGGCAGGGCCACTGTCAAAAATTTCAGAGACTTGTAATCGTTACCGGTCGAAACGATGGGCAGAAGATGGAGAGTGCGGGCCTGTGCCGGGGACGATCCGGCAGGGCCACCGCGTGGAAGACCCAGCGCTGTTCGTTCGTCGGAGCAAAGCGCACGGCGGGCGCCGCCGCCTGGCATGCTGGAACGGCAATTGCATCGACGACGCCCATACCGCTCGCGCCACAACAACCCTTGACCGCGCGCACCCGATGCCGCGGCCCGATCCGATCCGATTAAACCTGGAGTGCCAATGTCCGATTTGAAGACCATTTCCGTCCGTGACCTGCGAACCCATTTCCGGAGGCACGGCTGCTGCGTTGAAAAGACCGTGACCCGTTGCGCCGGTCGCAGGTCCCGCGTGGTCCGCTGGTGAGGCCGGCATGCACCTCGCCATTTCCGCAGCCGATCTGCTCGTGATCTCGCCGCATCTCGACGATGCCGTGTTCGGTTGCGGTGAAGTGATCGCCGCCCATCCCGGCGCCCTGGTGGTGACGCTGTTTGCCGGCACGCCGGATGACGGCGACATGCGCACGTCGTGGGACCGGGCCGCTGGTTTCGCCTCGGCGCAGCAAGCGATGGTAGCCCGCCGGCGCGAGGACCGGACTGCACTTGCCTGCCTCGAAGCGCGGCCCCTGTGGCTCGATTTCATCGGCGCCCAGTATCAGCGTGACAGTAACGTCAACCTGATGGCGTCGAGGCTAGTGCAGGTGGTGCGCAGCGCCGATCCCGCCTGCATCCTGTTACCGGCCGGACTGGTCCACGACGATCACGCCGCCGCGCATGCGGCGGCACTGATTGCCATGAAGACCTTGCAGCGATCGGTGGTGCCGGTCGAACGCGACTGGCTCATGTACGAAGAACCGGCATACCGGCGCCTGCCAGGTTTGCTGCAGGAGCGCCTGTCCTGCCTGTCCTCGGCGGGCGTGGAGGCCACTCCGGCCCGGATGCCACGGGCGCATGCCGGACGCGCCAGCGATGGCCAAGCCAGTGCTGCGGGCGCGCGAAAGCACGTCGCCCTCCAGTGTTACGAGAGCCAGTTGCGGGCACTACGCACCGCTGCCCGTGCCGGGCTGCACGACCTGTATGCACCCGAAGCATTCTGGCGGCTCAGTGCGACCTGATCATCCAGCGTTGCGCGCGCAGACGAGCTGGCGTCCAGACCGGCACAAACCGTGTACGGCGCCGGTCCGTTGCAATCGCAGCGTGCCCGTCAGCGCCGCAGCAGGAGCATGCCCAGCGCCAGTCCCAGCCCGGCTGCGACGGCTACCGATTGCATCGGCTTGTCCTTGACGTAATCAGTGGTGACATCGACGCTACGGCTGATCTGGCGGCTCGCCTCTGCCGCCATGCCGCGGGCGGTATGACGCATTGAACTGAACTGCGCCATCATCCGGTCGTGCGCCTCCGCCAGTTCCTGGTCCGTCATCGAACTGGCGCGGCTAAGCAGCGAGTCGAGATCATCCTTCAAGCTCGACAGATCGCTGCGCAGGTTCGCTGCCGAGCGCCGTCCGGCCGTCGAACCCGAGCCGTCATGGCCTGTGCTGCCACCATTCTGCATGGCGGCGCTGCCGCTCATATTGTTGCCGACAGTGCTGCCGATATCGCGGCCGTTATCTGGTGTACCTGGTGAAACCGAGCTGGCATTCATGAGTATCTCCTTCGGCCACTGCCAAGACAGCGGCGCATGTGTTGGTGGGATCGGGTCAATTGCAACTGGCCGGAAGCATGTTGCGGTAAGCCGGCCTGACAATCAGGATGCGAGCAGCAAGCCGTGTGCCATGGAAAGCAAGGCCTGGCAGGCGTAATGACAACTGTGCGGCTGGAAAAATCTGCATGCGATGCGTGTAAATTTTGCTTGAGCCGTGGGTGCCTATGCGGCGCGCCAGCACGATCGGACGCACTGCGGTCTCGTCGTGGCGTTCGCCGGAACGGGAGGAAAACAGGCAGAAATTTGGGGGAAACGATTGAATCGAGTGGGGCGACCGACGGGGCTCGAACCCGCGACAACCAGAATCACAATCTGGGACTCTACCAACTGAGC
>JACMRD010000265.1 GCA_014376645.1 Herminiimonas sp.
CAGGGGCTCGAGTTGCGAGACGATCGGTTGCAGCCACCACTGCTGCATCCCACCCAGTACCACCACACCGGCCAGGAAAAAGCCGACCAGCAGTGCTTCCTTCAGGATCAGCGGATTCTGGAACGCCGGATAGGCCTGTACGTACCCCAGAAAAAACAGAAAGATCCCGAGGAAGATGACCGGGTGGTGCGCGAACACGATCACCGAGGCCAGAAACAGCAGGTGGACCACGGTCACCGTCAACGGCATGGATGGTGCAGCAGTCGCCGCCTCGTCCGATGCAGCGCGCCGGCCCAGATGTGTGCGCAGCAGCCAGGTGAGCGCACTGGCGTTCAAACCCACGGCGAGGGCGGCCTTCCAGCCGAAGTTGGCCGCCATGAAGGCGCTGTCCCAGTTCCAGACGGTCGCCACCATCAGCACCGGCGGCGCGGCGAAGGCGGTCAGGGTGCCGCCGATGGAGACATTGACGAACAGGGTGCCGAGGGCGCCGTATTTCAGCCACTCCGGCACCTCGGGGCGAAACACCAACGGGCCCAGGATCAGGGCCGCCAGCGTCATGGCTGCCGGCTCGGTGATGAGCGAGCCAATCAGCGGCACCAGCGCGAACGACAGCCAGACCCGCGCCACGGCAGTAGGCAGCGGCAGGAAACGCGCCAGCAGCGCAACGAGGCGCGTGACGGCATCAAGCACCGGCCGCGACGCGGCCACCACCATGATCACGAACACGAACAATGGCTCGGTGTACTGGCGCGACTCGGCATAGGCGATCGCCTGTGCAGGACCGCTGTTGGCGGCGATGGCGGCGATGAGTACCGCTGCCCAGATGCCGAAGACGACTTCGATCTCGCCCAACAGATGGAGCAGGCCGGAATGGGTCGTGCTGCGGTGTGCCAGCCGCTCGAACCATGGTGCGGCGAAGGTATGCACCAGTGCCAGAGCGAACAGAATCGCTGCGATGAGCTCGAGAGTCTTCATGGGGGGAGGGGATGAATGACGAGCGCCGAGTGTACGTGAAGGCCGGTCAGCGCCGGCGATCCTGTTCAATCGGGGTTCAGGGTGTATGTGTCGGCTGCGGCGCCTGACGCTGCTCGGACTTGCGCAACTCATCGCGCAGCAGCCCGATCTCGTGACGCAGATGCCGGACGTCGGCGTGCAGTTCGCGTTCGAAGCGTTTTTCGTCTTCGCCCACGAACAGCGCGGCGATGCTGGCGGTGACTACCGAAAAAACGGCGTAACCCAGCAGCACGATGAACACCGCGAAGATACGGGAAGCCGGCGTCGATGGCACCATGTCACCATAGCCGAGCGTCGCCGCCGTGATGAATGCCAGCCACAGACCGTCGGCATAGCTGTGCACTTGCGGCTCGAGCCAATAGAAGCCGCCGCCGGCGATCGCCATCAGCGCGCCGGCGGCGGCCAGCAACTGGAACAACCGGCGCCGTTCGATCCACGCCGCCAGGAACAACGTCAGGCGGGCGAACACGATGCCGCAGAATCCCATGCGCAGCATCCATTCCGGCACCGACCAGGGCGGTGTGCTGACGATGCTGCTCGCCAGCGCGCCGCCGAGCAGGATCAGTTCGATCGGCACCGCGCGCCAGAACCGGCGCCGGTGCAGGCGCTGCCACTGTTGCCACAGATCGGACGCCAGACCGATCGCCATGGCGATGTAGAGGACGCTGCCCAAGCCGCGATAGAGCGGAGCCGGACCCGCCAGCACCAGATAGAACGCCGGTATCGACAGCACCAAAGCTGACAGCAGGAACGGGCGTTGCAGCGACTTCCTGCCGTTGCCAGGTGATGCGCTCAGCATGGTGGGCCGGCCTGCAGACAAGCCGCTACCGATGTGGGGGCAGCCACGCTGGCGGGGTCGGGTACTGCGCGACTGCGTGTTGGTTTAGGCACAAGGGGTCCGGCAGGAGGCATGACTGGGGGCCACGGCAAAACAGATGGCGCCGGGCATTCGGCTCATGGTAAGGCGGGCTCGACGGCGGTGCAACTGTTGTTGCATCACGGTCGGCGCGGTACTCGCCGCGGCCGCGATACATGCCTGCGCCGGAGCTGTATCTCGATTAAAATATTATTTTTTAGCAACATATAACGCGGTCGAGTTGTGTACGTATCGCGCTTGTTACCAGCGCGACTCCGGCATCGGCCGACCGTTTTCTTCATCGCCACCTCGTCGTGCGGAATTGCGCCGTCACGACGCATCGAGTCATCACCCAGGAGCGTCGAACATGCGTTTGCAGCAATTTTTTCTCCAGTTGTGGATCGGCAGCCTCGTCCTGCCACTGGCAATCCAGACCACATTGGCGCAGTCCGTACCCACGGTGCCAGCGCGCCACCCGGTCACCATCGACGACGTCAATCGCATCCAGCACCTCGGTGGCCTGCAGGCGTCGCCAGACGGGCAGTGGTTGTCGTACACGGTGCGTGGCGCCGATCTGGGCAAGGACAAGGACCAGACCGATCTGTGGATGATCAGCGGCGACGGGTCCCGGCAGGTGCGGCTGACTTCCGCCGGCGATGTCAGCGGCATTCCGCGCTGGAGCGGCAGCAGTGAGTTTCTGGGGTTTTTGAGCAAGCGCGGTGACGAAGCCGACAAGAAAAAAGGCGCGCAGCTTTGGGTGCTGGATCGGCGCGGCGGCGAATCCCGCAAGCTCACCGATATCGCCGGCGGTATCGAGGATTTCGCCTGGTCGCCGGATGGTACCCGGCTTGTGCTGGTGGTCGCCGATGCCGATCCCGCCGACACGCCCGAGACCATGGAAGGCTGGAAGCGCAAGACACCGCCGCCGATCGTGATCGACCGCCTGCACTTCAAGCAGGATCGCGATGGCTATCTCGGCGCGCAACAGACCCATCTGCGTCTGCTCGACATGGGCAGCGGCGCACTGGTCGCGCTGACCGCCGGCGCCTATTCCGAAAGCGCACCGGCCTGGTCACCGGATGGCGCCAGCATCGCCTTCTTCAGCAATCGCGCCGGCAATCCCGATGCCACGGAAGAGCGCAGTCTCTTCGTCATCGCCGCTGCGGCCGGCGCGGCGCCGCGCATGCTCACGACCACCACCGGCGAGCGTGACAGCGCGCCGGTCTGGAGCCCGGACGGTAAGTCGATCGCCTTTCTCAGCGGCGACCCGGTCCGGTTTTCCGCTTATCAACGGGCTCGGCTGAGCCTGATCGCCGCCGCCGGCGGCGCGCCGCGCGTGCTGGGCAGTCGGCTCGATCGTGCGGTCCATGCCCCGCTGTCCTGGTCAGCAGACGGTCAATCGATCACTGCCACCGTCGAGGATGACCGCGCGGCATTCGTGACGCGATTTGCAATCGGCGACGAGCGCGTCGAGCGCCTGAGCAGCGGTCGTCACTTGCTGTCCGATGCCGTCACCTTCGGCGCCGGCAGGCTCGCGGTGCTGGCGTCCACGGCCAAGCAGCCGGCCGAACTGCATCTGCTGGAAGCCGGACAATTGCGTCCACTGACCCATCACAACGACGCGTGGCTGGCCGAACTGCGCCTGGGTACCACCGATGAATTCACTTCCGTCAGCAGCGACGGCACCCGCGTCAACGGGCTGGTGTCGAAGCCGCCCGAGTATCGCGCCGGTCAGCGCTATCCGACCGTGCTGCTCATTCATGGCGGGCCGAACAGTCAGGACGCGCATCGTTACCATGGACTGCGTGAGCTGATGACGGGCAACGGCTATGTGGTGCTGCAGGTGAACTACCGTGGCAGTTCCGGCCGTGGCGATGCGTTTCAGAAAGCCATCTATGCCGACTGGGGCAATCGTGAAGTCAAGGACCTGCTCGGCGCGGTCGACTGGGCCGTTGCCGCCGGCATCGCCGACCCGGCCAGGCTGGGGCTCGGTGGCTGGAGCTATGGCGGCATCCTGACCGACTACACCATCGCCAGTGATACCCGGTTCAAGGCTGCCGTCAGCGGCGCCGGCTCCGCCAACCAGACCGCCATGTACGGTACCGACCAGTACATCGTGCAGTATGACCAGGAG
>JACMRD010000266.1 GCA_014376645.1 Herminiimonas sp.
CGGCAATCACGATTTCATGGGCGCCGGCAGCGAGCATGCGCTGCGCCAGGGCGATCACGCGGTCCAGCGGCGGCACGCCTTCAAACGGGCACTCGAAGGCCACGGCAATGTAGGCCCGTGTCAGCAGCCCGTGCGCACGCGCCTGCCGCAGCGTCTGCTCCGAGGCTTCGGTCGCGGTCTCCAGAGACATGTTGATGTTCTTTTGATTCATGGTGTCGGTCGCCGACAGCACGACCGCGATTTCCCTGGCGCCGGCTGCGTGGGCACGCTCCAGTCCCTTCAGGTTCGGCACCAGCACCGAGCTGCGCAGCGTCGGCAGCGCCAGGTTCAGCTGATGCAGCAGCTCGCCGGCATCGGCCATCTGCGGTACTGCCTTTGGCGAAACAAAGCTGGTGACCTCGACGCTGCGCACGCCGGCCTGCACCAGTAGCCGGACCAGTTGCAGCTTGTCGGCAGTCGATACTGGCATGGCCTGGTTCTGCAAGCCGTCGCGTGGCGATACATCGGTGATGAAAATTTGTTCCATGGTCAAGTTCCGGTTCATGTCTGAGTGATGTCTGAATGATGATGCGAATCGACGCCGGATCGAATCCGGATCGGATGCTCATCCGATGGCGCCGTCCCGGCGCAGTTGCGCTATGGTGTCGCCGGAGTATCCTAGCAAGCCTTCAAGGACGCCACCGGTATGCTCCCCCAGCGCCGGCGGCCGGCTGTATTGCTGCGGCGCCGATGCCGACAACTTCATCGGATTGCCGGGCATGCGCACCGTCTTGCCGGAGGCGAGCGCCACATTGACCACCATCTCGCGGGCGTTGACCTGGGTGTCGCTCAGTGCTTGCGCAAAGTTGTTGACCGGGCCGCAGGGAATCCGGGCCGCGCGCAGCTTCTCGAGCCAGTAGGCGGTGGTCTGTCCCTTCATTTCCTGGTTGACGATGGCCTCGACCTCGGCCCGGGCCGCATATCGCACCGGCTGCTGTGCATATTCGGGTTTTTGCAGCGCCGGCAGGTTCATCGTCTCAACAAAGCGCGTGAAAAAGGCGTCGCCGATGCAGGCCACGATCACGTGGCCGTCGCTGGTGGCAAAGCTGTTGTAGGGCACGTGGACAAAGTGCGCATTCCCGATCGGACCGGGCAGAATGCCCGACATCAGGTGCATGGTCGCCATGTAGTTCAGCATCGAGATCTGGGCGTCGAGCATCGATACATCGACATGCTGGCCGCAGCCCGTGTGTTCGCGCTGCGCAATCGCCGCCAGCACGCCCATGCTGCCGAAAATCCCGCCACACAGATCGCCGATCGGAATGCCGCTGCGGGTCGGCTCGCCATCCGTGGCACCGGTAATGGACATGCCGCCGCCCATTGCCTGCACCACCTGATCGAATGCCGGCCGGTTGATCTCCGGTCCGGTCTGGCCAAAGCCGGTCACCGAGCAGGTAATGATGCGTGGATTGATGGCGACCAGGGTCGCATGGTCGATACCCAGACGCTCGGTCACGCCGACGCTGAAATTGTCGTACACCACATCGGCCTTGCGCACCAGATCAAAAAACACCGCCTTGCCGGCATCGGACTTCAGGTCGACACAGACGCTTTCCTTGTTGCGATTGAGCGTAAGGTAATACGCACCCATGCCGTCGATCGAATAATCCGGATCATGTTCCAGCAGGCGCCGCGTGCCTTCGCCGGTGACGGGCGGCTCCACCTTGATGGTCCGGGCGCCGAGGTCGGCCAGCAGCATCGTGCCATAGGGGCCGGAGAGCATGTGGGTCAGGTCGAGCACGGTGATGTGTTCAAGCGCCATGGCGGGTCTCTTTATCTAGTTGTTTGTCCCTTGTCAGCATGGAGCGTGCCAGCTGGTCGCGGTACGCCAAGGCCTTGATTTTTATACGATTCATTTTTTACTTCAAAACAATCAGTGTTTCACGCATCAATGGTGCGACAATCCATTCGTTTCATTGACACACTTGACAGGTACCGCATCGCCATGGCCAGCCGCCCCCTTCCGAACAGTATCCGTCCCCGCATCTGCTTTCTCGCCTACCGGCATATCGCGCTGTTTGGCGCACCGATCGTGGCCGAGTACGCCGACCGGACCGACATCGAAGTCGTCGAGGGCGCGTTTGAAGTCGCCCTGGCGCAGGCGCGCGAACGGGTACATGCCGGTCTGGTCGATGTCTTCGTCAGTGCCGGCTCGAATGCGGCGATGCTGCGCAACAACCTGCAGGCGCCGGTTGCGATTATTCAGCTTGACGGTTTTTCACTGTTGCAGGCGCTGATCAAGGCGCGCAGCCGGTCGACCCGGGTCGGGGTGGTGATGTATGGCCGAACGATTCCCGAACTCGATGATGTCAAGGACCTCCTTAAGCTGGAGATCGTGCAGTACGCTTACCAGACATTGGAAGATGCCCGCCACTGTTTCGAGCGCTTGCGCGCCGATGGCTTCAACGTCATCGTCGGCTCCAGCCTGGTGGTCGAAATGGCGGAAGACCATGGCCTGTTCGGCCTGCTGGCCTATTCGCTCAACGGCTTGCGGCGCGCATTTGACGATGCGATCGAACTTGCGCGGGTGACCCGGCTCGAATCAGGTCGCTATCAGCAACTCAATGCCGTGCTCGGCAATCTGCAGGACCCGGTGCTGGCAGTCGACCGGCAGCATCGCATCATCGCCGTCAACCCGCGCATGCAGGAATTGCTCGACAAGACCGATACGCCGCTGCTGGGCAAGTCGCTCGACGTGATCGAGCCGGAACTGTCGCTGACGCAGACGATCCAGAGCGGTGTCGAGGAACGCGCACTGGTGTTGCGCTTCGCGCGCCGCGACTGGATCGCCAACCGCACGCCGATTCGCGAACATGGGGACATCGTCGGCGCCGCCGTCACCCTGTACGACGCGCAAAAAATCACCGAGGCCGACACCACCCTGCGCATGCAGCAACGCAAACGCCAGGTCTCCGCAAAGTACAGCTTTGCCGACCTGCTCGGCAGCAGCCCGGCATTCGAGCGGGCGATCAACACCGCCCGGCGTTTTGCCAGGACCGACATGACGGTGCTGATCGTTGGCGAAAGCGGCGTCGGCAAGGAACTCTTTGCGCAAGCCATCCATAATGACAGCGCCCGCGCCGGCCAACCCTTCGTGGCCTTGAACTGCGCGGCCTTTCCGGAGCCGCTGCTCGAAAGTGAACTGTTCGGCTACGAGGAAGGGGCCTTCAGCGGTTCGCGCCGGGGCGGCAAGCGCGGCATGTTCGAAACAGCCCACACCGGAACGCTGTTCCTCGATGAAATCGGCGACATGCCACTGTCGCTCCAGACCCGCCTGTTGCGCGTTCTGCAAGAGCGCGAGATCACCCGGGTCGGCGGCGTGGTGACTATCCCGATCGACGTGCGCGTGATCGCCGCAACCCATCAGCCGCTGCAGGAAATGATCGCTGCGCGCCAGTTTCGCCAGGACCTGTACTACAGGATCAATACCCTGCGCCTGCCGTTGCCGACGCTGCGTGAACGTCCCGCCGACCTGGAACTGCTGGCGCAGACGCTCGTGGCGCGCGCCATGAAACGGCTGGGCAGCCTGCTGGAAACCGAGCCGATCATGGCGCCACTGCTGCCTTATCTGTCTTCCTATGCGTGGCCCGGCAATGTGCGCGAACTGGAGAACATCGCGAACCGGATCGCGGTGTTCCTGTTGCAGTTTTCCCCGGGTGAAACGATTTCTTACGACGGCTTGCGGGAGGATTGCCCGGAGCTGTTCTTGCCAGCGCATTTCAGTGCCACAGACGAAAACGGCGACGCGGAATTGCGCGTCACAGAAGCATTGCGGTCAAGCGAGGGAAACCGGACGCTGGCGGCGCAACGGCTCGGCATCAGCCGGTCAACGTTGTGGCGCCGGATGCAAAAGCAGATAAAGTAGTGAAGTAGCAGAACTGCTGCGTTTGTCCCGTTCAAGTTCGCACAATCGACAGCGTCATGCAAGCACGGCATTTCACGGTCTGGGCTATTTGCCCAGTAGCGCCAGGCTGTGGTCCCAATCCCCAATCCACGGATGCAGGAAGTCATGCGTCGCAAAGGCGCGTCGCAACTGCGGCAGTGGCACCCGGTACAGGTCGTTCAAGCCTAGCGCCAGTGTCACCGGATGCCATTCGATCTTGTTTTTTGCCTTCCTGGTCGTGCTCTTGATCCTGGAGCCATCATCCCCGAAGATGCCAAGACCATTGTCGAGAGCCTGTTCCAGGTCGATTTTTAGCAGCCGGGAAAAAGCGGTCAGCACCTGCTCCCTGTTGATGCCGATCCGGGACTCGGTCGCCACAGGTGCCGGTGCCGGTACAGCAGCAACGGCCTGGGCTTCAGATTCAGCCTCGCGTCTGATTTTTTTTACCAGCCGCTCCAGGTCGGTCCGCAGAAAACGCAACTCGTGCAGAGCGCGCCGGAATCCAGGGGCTTCGAGCCGGGTCACGATCTTGTGGACATCCTTGGTGATCGTGATGAGCACATCTTCGCTGCCGGCTGCAAGTCGCCGTATATCTTCTTCGAAAAAGATCGGTGCCGGATAGCCGCCGTTGGCCTCGCCGAACAACGCAGGATAATTCGGATCATGGTCGAGCCAGACCCAGGGCGTCAGGCCGTGCTCGAGCATGCGGGCCAGGGTCCATGGAGCGGAGGTTTGGTGCGCAAGCCAGTCACAAGCCTGGTGCGATGTTGCCCGAAAAGGCAATTCAGGGAATTCGATGACCGTCATTTTTTCTTCCACATGTGTGAGCGAAAGGAAACTTGTTCCAGTACCCTGCCCGACCGCTCCTATGAGAGTCCGTTTCATTTGATTAACTTTGGATCAAATCTAGTTTTCTCGCTTGGAGAGCAGTTAAAACCGG
The DNA here is from genome assembly GCA_014376645.1 of Herminiimonas sp. Classification (GTDB taxonomy): domain Bacteria; phylum Pseudomonadota; class Gammaproteobacteria; order Burkholderiales; family Burkholderiaceae_D; genus JANXSS01. The sequence continues at coordinate 4,863 of JACMRD010000266.1, forward strand.
AGGCAACGCTAGACAAATCGTTGGCAGCGAACCTCTCTTTTTTCGCCGGGAGAAAATCGCCTTGGTTCGGGCATGTCGCGCATTTTGAGCTCGCCATTGAGCACCGAAACCCGGACCTGAACAAGCAAGTGTGCGCCCTTGTCGGTCCACCGCATCTGCCTTTTTTTGCGCAGCGCAGGCTGACAACTTCATTGACTGCCGATTCGGCGGCCACGGCAGAAATGCGCCCAATGCGAAATTTGGTTACCTGAATCCGGTTATTCGCCAACGCCCGCCCCCGGTGTCAGCATAGTTGGCAAATTGCCGATTCGGCATTCTTACCGCTACCGGGGGCCGGAACTCCACGATGTCACGCATGCGATGCCACTTATCTTGAGCTTGCTCTACGTGAGGGAATTCCGCTTGCGACACTCGATCAGGACTTGGCAGCAGCCATCATTAAGGCAGGTGGTGCGCTTCTACCAGTGAGTTGACGACTCAAAAAAGCGGTGCTGTTTGGGCAGCGCCGCTTTATGAATGACCTCAGATTTGGGACGACTCACCGGTCACGACGGTCGTGATCGCGATCATGGGCGCGGTGTTCGTACCCGCGCCAGTCATCGCGCCGCTCCCGATATTCGTGGCGCTCGTCGTAGCCGCGGTCGCCACGGTAATAGGACTGCGAGTACAC
>JACMRD010000267.1 GCA_014376645.1 Herminiimonas sp.
TGATCAATGAGGCATTGCAGTGAATCAAGCAACGCAGCAGGTTATTCGCCACACACAAGCATTGCATCCAGTCTTACTTTGGAATCTGGTTCGATTGGCCACCGTTGGCAGGCGTTGTCGTAGTCGCCGTAGCCGGCGCAGTGGTCGCGGCGGCGGCCGGCGCCGCCGTTGCTGCTGCTGCAGGTACGCCTGGCGCAGTCGGTGTGACGACCGTCTTTGCGGGCGCAGCAGGCAGACTGTCCATGACACCGCCGCTGACGACTACATGGCGATTGCTGCCGATGTACGCCAGCGTGAGGGTTGCGATGAAAAAGACGGCGGCGGCGACACCGGTTGACTTCGACAGGAAATTCGACGAGCCGGTCGCGCCGAACAGACTGCCGGATGCACCGGAGCCAAAGGCGGCACCCATGTCGGCTCCTTTTCCGTGCTGTAGTAGAACCAGGCCGATGATGGTCAGGGCCGACAGGACCTGGATGATGACGATTATGGTGAGCAGTGTGTTCATGATGATGAGTCCGATTTCGAAAGTAACGTCGCTGGTGACAGGTATGAATGGGGCGTTGTGCGGGCAGGTTTCAGCCGGCAGCCTCGATGATGGCGATGAAGTCGACCGCTTTCAGTGCGGCGCCGCCGACGAGCCCACCATCGATGTCTGGCATTGCTAGCAGCTCGCGCGCATTGTCGGGCTTCATGCTGCCCCCGTAAAGGATTTGTACCCCCGCGGCCGCTGCCGGGTTCTTCGAGGCGAGACGCTGGCGGATCAGACCGTGGACTTCCTGCGCCATCTCCGGGGTCGCGGTCTTGCCGGTGCCGATTGCCCAGACCGGCTCGTAGGCGACAACGATACGCCCGATGTCGGAAGACTCTAGTGCATCCAGAATCGCATCGAGCTGCGCCGAAACGATCTCACCGGTCCGTCCGGCGTCTCGTTGGCCGGCGGTCTCACCGACACAGACGATCGGCGTCAATCCCACCGCCAGCGCCGCCCTCGCCTTCTGACCGACCAGGGCATCATCCTCGCAGTGATAAGTGCGGCGCTCGGAATGGCCGACAATGACAAACTGGCAGCCGAAGTCCTGCAGCATCGAGGCGGCGACCTCGCCGGTAAATGCCCCGCTGGCATGCGCCGAAACATCCTGCGCGCCAAGCGCAATCCCGGTCCCGGCCAGCGCTACCTGCGCCTGCGCCAGATAGGGCGCCGGCACGCATACCGCGACATCGGCTTCCGCACTGCCCGCACCGGCTTGCAATCCGCGCAACAGAATCGCGTTGGCCTCGAGGGACCCGTTCATTTTCCAATTGCCGGCGATCAGTGTGCGACGCATACAGGTCCTGAATTTGATAACCCGCTATTTTAGCTTCCGGCGGCGTAACGGTCAAACGACCCAGCATCCTAAGAACGCTCGACGCCGATCGAAAAGAAAATAATGTCATTATTGGACCCGGCGCGATACAGTCTGCTTGAATAGTAAGTTGCTTAAAAGAATTCATCGCCCATTTCTCAGCCGAAAAGCAATTACGCCAGGCGGGGAAGCAGAATCAACTCGACGAGGTAGCTCTGACAACCGCATCTTCCGGTACGACCATCGACCTGCACCTGAGCCGATCGCTCGACAGCGCGCGACAGGTGGCGTTCGAATGGATGCTCGATACCGACGCGCTGCACCTGAGCGGCAATCTGACCGAGAGCTTCCGCGGCGTGTTGGTCGAACAGGCCTCGAATTGGTACTCGCGCGATCTGCTCGATCTGCTGCATGTCGACGATCGAGCCCACTTCGTGTCCGGGATAACCGCCTGTCTCAAAGACCTTGGCGCAGCCTCGATGATTGCCCACAACGTTGCGGCCCGCATGCGCGACCCGGTGTGCGGCTGGCGTTGGGTCGAAATCCATGGCCAGGTCGTCGAGCGCGACATCGACCGCCGCGCCGTACGCATGGTCGGCACCATTTCTGACATCAATGACCGGCGCTACGCTGAACAGAAACTCAGCCGTCTGACGGACCTGTATGCGGCACTGGGTCAAACCAGCAAGGCCATCGTGCGCATGGCCGACCCAGAATTGCTGTTCCCGGAAATTTGCCGTATCGCTGTCGAACATGGTCATTTTCACCTGGCGTGGATCGGCCTGGTCAATCCGTCGACCGGTTTCGTCAAGGCTGCCGCTGCCTTCGGTAACGGCCAGAAAGGGGTGTATGAGGCAGTGGTCTCGGTCGATGCAAACCGACCTGAGGGCTGCGGGTGCATCGGAACTGCCATTCGCAGCAATCACTACACCGTCTGTCACGATATTTTCGCGACGCCCACCATGTATCCCTGGTACGCTGCGGCCCGCAGCGACGGGTTCCAGTCATTTGCCAGCTTCCCTTTCCGCCGGGATGGCGCGCCGATCGGCACCCTGAACCTGTATGCGACCGAAACCGGTTTTTTCGACGAAGCCTTGATCGCTCTCCTGGAAGGAATGGCAAACGACATTTCTTTCGCAATCGACAATCACCAGCGCGAGCAGGCACGCGAAAAAGTCAAAGTCGCGCTGGCGCGCAGCGAGCATCTGAAGTCTGCGATTCTTGCCTCTGCCCTGGACTGCATCGTGACGATTGATCACCGGGGCATCATTCTCGACTTTAATCCAGCCGCAGAAACGACCTTCGGTTATGCCAGCGCCGACGTCGTCGGCCGCGTCATGTCGGAAGTGATCATCCCGCCCGACATGCGCAGCCACCACGATCGTGGCATCGCAGCATACGTCAGGACTGGAACCAGCACGGTGCTGAATCGCCGCAACGAGCTGACGGCCATGCATGCGGATGGCCACACCTTTCCGGTCGAACTCACCGTGATACCAATCGATACCGGCGAACATCCTGTCTTTACCGCCTTTCTGCGCGATATCAGTGAGCGTCGCAGCAATGAAGAACTGCAGGCCGGACAGAACCAGATCTTGAGCATGGTCGCCAACGACATCGCGCTGGCCGAGATCATCGAAGAACTGATTTCCTTTGTCGAAGCCCAGGCGAAGCCGGCGACGTGCACGATATCGCTGGCCGACGCTGGTGGAGCGCCCGTGCATACAGGCGCCGCAGACGCCTGGCCGATCCTGGGCAAGCATCGCAAGGTGCTGGGCATAATGACGCTGCATTGCCTTCAGCCTCGTGCGTCCGGCGAGCGCGATCGGCAGTTGATCGATATCGCCACCAATCTGGCTGGCATCGCCATCGAAAGTCGGGAGTCGGACGAGCGGATCCGATTCCTGGCGCAGTACGATGGCCTGACATCCCTGCCGAACCGCTTCCTGTTCAAGGAATTTCTCGAACATGCGATCCATTCATCACGGCGCAACCAGAAACGCTTTGCGGTCTTTTTTGTCGACCTTGACCGCTTCAAGAACATCAACGACACATTCGGTCACGACGCCGGGGATCGGGTACTGGAAGAAATCGCGAAGCGCCTCTCGGCCACGCTGCGCGAGAGCGATACCGTGGCTCGCATGGGAGGCGATGAATTCTATGTGCTGATCGAAGACCTGCCCGACGAGGTCTATCCCGCGGAGGTGGCCCGCAAGCTCTTGCTGGAAGCCTCGAGGCCGTTTTTCGTCAATCACCAGGAGTGCCAGCTCACCGCCAGCATCGGCATCGTCATGAGCCCGGATGATGGGGTGGATGCGCAAACCCTGTTGAAAAAAGCCGACATCGCGATGTACCGCGCCAAGCAACTGGGCAAGAATGCCTTTCAGTTTTACGTTGACAGCAAGGACACCCACTCAGTAGAAAAGATCGGCTTCGAAGCACGCCTGCGCCGGGCCGTCGCGCGCAACGAATTCGTCCTGCATTACCAGCCGAAGGTCGATCTGCAGACCGGCGCCATCACCGGCGTCGAGGCGCTGGTACGCTGGCAGCAACCGGAGCGCGGCTTGCTGGCACCGATCCACTTCATCGAAATCGCGGAAGAGACCGGCCTGATCGTGCCGCTCGGCAGGCATATCCTGGAGATGGCTTTCCGGGACTCGCTGATCTTGCAGGCGCGATTCGCACAACCGCTGCGAATTGCGGTAAACCTGTCGGCGCGCCAGCTGGGCGAAGTTCATTTTCTCGATGACCTGAAACGCATGCTGGCCGCGCCGCGACCGCAACCCATGCTGCTAGACCTGGAAATTACCGAAAGCATGGTCATGCCCGACCCGGAAAAAGCGGTGCGTATCATGGGCGAACTGCAAGCAATGGGTATCCGGATCGTGATCGACGATTTCGGTACTGGCTATTCATCGCTGGCTTACCTGAAGCGTTTTCCGGTGCACAGCCTGAAAATCGATCGATCGTTCGTCCAGGATATTCCGGACGATCCGAACGACACGGCCATCACCCAAGCCGTCATTGCCATGGGCCGCTCGCTCGGCTTGCGGATAATCGCCGAGGGGGTCGAAACCGAGCGGCAGATGCAGGCCTTGCGAGCCTTCGGTTGCGACGAATTCCAGGGCTACTATTTCTCCAGACCGATCGATCTGGATGCACTATGTCTGAAACTGCAGGAACATTTTCAGAATGGGTCGCACTAGGCAGCCGTCACGAATATGAACGCCTCCCGTCACGATTTTCTGACATAAAAAAACCCGGCTGCAATAACCGGGTTTGTCAAGACTGATTACCGCGAACCAGGCTTACTGCGCCTGGGTCGGTACCGGTGCCACGCCGTCATCGGCGGCGGCGGCCTTCATCGACAGCTTCAGGCGGCCACGGTCATCGGTCTCGAGGACCTTGACGCGCACCGCCTGACCTTCTTTCAGATAATCGGCAACGGCATTGACGCGCTCGTTGGCGATCTGGCTGATGTGCAGCAGGCCATCCTTGCCCGGCATGACTTGCACGATCGCGCCGAAGTCCAGCAGCTTCAGGACCACACCGTCGTAGACCTTGCCGACTTCGACCGATGCCGTCAATTCCTCGATGCGGCGCTTGGCTTCCTGGCCGGCGGCGGCATCGACCGACGCGATGGTGACCAAGCCTTCGTCGCTGATGTCGATCTGGGTACCGGTCTCTTCGGTCAGGGCGCGGATGACAGCGCCACCCTTGCCGATGACGTCACGGATTTTTTCCGGATTGATCTTGATCGTGATGAGGCGCGGTGCGAAATCGGACAGCTCGGTTTTACCGTGCGGTACGGCTTCCTGCATCTTGGCCAGGATGTGCATGCGGCCTTCCTTGGCCTGCGCCAGCGCGACCTGCATGATTTCCTTGGTGATGCCCTGGATCTTGATGTCCATCTGCAGCGCCGTGATACCGTTGGCCGTGCCGGCAACCTTGAAGTCCATGTCGCCGAGGTGATCTTCATCACCCAGGATGTCGGTCAGGACAGCGAATTTGCCGCCTTCCTTGATCAGTCCCATGGCGATGCCGGCGACATGCGCCTGCATGGGTACGCCGGCGTCCATCAATGCCAGGCAACCACCGCAGACCGACGCCATCGAGGACGAACCGTTCGACTCGGTGATTTCGGACACCAGGCGCACCGAATAACTGAAATCTTCCGGTGCCGGCAGCGCTGCCAGCAAGGCCCGCTTGGCGAGACGGCCGTGACCGATTTCGCGGCGCTTCGGGGTACCGACGCGGCCAGTCTCGCCAGTGGCGAACGGTGGCATGTTGTAATGAAGCATGAAGCGATCGCTGTACTCGCCCATCAGGGCATCGATCTTTTGCTCGTCACGGGCCGTACCCAGGGTTGCCACGACCAGCGCCTGGGTTTCACCTCGGGTGAACAGTGCCGAACCGTGGGTGCGTGGCAACACGCCGGTACGGATCGAGATCGGACGCACGGTACGGGTATCACGACCGTCGATGCGCGGCTCGCCGTCCAGGATTTGCGAGCGCACGATCTTGGCTTCGATGTCGAACATGATGGTATTGACGTCGGCGCCGCTCGGGGCACTGGTGCCATGCGCTTCGGCATCGGCCGCCAGGGCCGCCATGACGCTGGCGGTCGCCTCTTTCAGCTTGGCGGTCCGTGCCTGCTTGTCCTTGATCTGATAGGCTTCGCGCAGCTTGGCTTCGGCGACTTCGCTGACGCGGGCGATCAGCGGCTCGTCCTTCGGCGCCGGTTTCCATTCGACTTCAGGCTTGCCACCATCGCGCACCAGGTCATGGATCGCGTTGATGACGGCTTTCATCTGGTCATGGCCGAAGACGACCGCGCCCAGCATGATTTCTTCCGACAATTGCTTGGCTTCCGATTCGACCATCAGGACAGCTGCGTCGGTACCTGCGACCACCAGGTCGAGATGCGATTGCGTCAGTTGCGTCGTGGTCGGGTTAAGCACGTACTGGCCGCCGATATATCCGACGCGGGCAGCGCCGACCGGGCCGCTGAACGGAATACCGGAAACGGACAGGGCAGCCGATGCACCGATCATGGCAGCGATGTCCGGATCGATTTCAGGATTTACCGACAGTACGTGGATGATGATCTGGACTTCGTTCAGGTAGCCCTCTGGGAACAGCGGACGCATCGGGCGATCGATCAGGCGCGAGGTTAGTGTTTCCTTCTCGGAAGGACGGCCTTCACGTTTGAAAAAACCACCTGGAATCCGACCTGCAGCGTACGTTTTTTCAACATAGTCGACGGTCAAGGGAAAGAAGTCCTGGCCTGGTTTGGCATCCTTTCGGGCCACTACAGTTGCCAGAACGACGGTGTCTTCGATCGAGACCAGCACGGCTCCCGATGCCTGACGAGCGATTTCGCCGGTCTCCAGCGTGACTTGATGCTGACCGTACTGGAAAGTCTTGGTTACTTTATTGAACACGGTGTTTCCTTTCTATTTTTTGCCGACAGATTTTCAGGCGCTGTCGTCCACCTCACCACCGATGGCCGGCCGAAAACGGCGGGCCATCTTGCTACCAAATCAAAAGCAAAATGCCCGCGTCAGCTAGCCGACGCGGGCACTTCAATTGCATGAACGAAGACTGGTTAGCGACAAAATTACTTGCGCAAGCCCAGTTTTTCGATCAGTGAACGATAACGGGTAGCGTCCTTGCCCTTCAGGTACGACAACAAGCTTTTACGACGGTTGACCATCATGATCAGGCCGCGACGCGAGTGATGATCCTTCGCGTGTGCCTTGAAGTGACCGTTGAGCTCGTTGATCCGTGCCGTCAGCAGTGCAACTTGCACTTCCGGTGAGCCGGTGTCGTTCAGGCCGCGCGCATTGTCTGCGATGATGGCGGCTTTGCTGTCTTTTTCCATTGTCATGGTAGGTACTGCCTTTCACGTGCGGCGCGTCGAGTAAGCTGCCTTCCGGCCAAAACCGGAGTAACCCAACATGCCGTGTATTGACGATTGATTGAACTGGCGAAGTGGCCAGGGGCGGATTATAACGGAAAACGCTTGGTGGTTCCAACAGTTAGCCGCCATTGCTAGCCGCCATCTGCGTCATAACTGGGGATTGAGGCGCTCCAGTTTGGAATGCAGCTTGTTGAGTGCCGACAAATATGCCTTGGCCGATGCGACCACGATATCGAGGTCGGACCCGACGCCATTGACGATCCGGCCCGCCTTCGACAGGCGCATCGTCACTTCACCCTGCGACTCGGTACCGGTCGTGATGGCATTGACCGAAAAAAGCAGCAACTCGGCGCCGCTGGCGACCTTGGATTCGATCGCATTGACGATGGCGTCGACCGGTCCGTTGCCGTTGCTCGTGCAGGCAGATTCCTTGCCGTCCATCGAAAACACCACCTTGGCCACCGGTTTTTCGCCGGTCTCCGAGTGCTGCGATAGCGAGACGAATTCGTAGAACTCTTTCTGATGCGATTGCTGCTCGTCCGACACCAGCGCCATGATGTCTTCATCGAAGATCTCCGACTTGCGATCGGCCAGTTCCTTGAAGCGACCGAAAGCGGCGTTGACCTCGGCTTCCGAATCGAGCGAGATGCCCAGCTCTTCCAGGCGTTGCTTGAAAGCGTTACGACCCGACAATTTGCCCAACACGATCTTGTTGGCGGCCCAGCCCACATCTTCGGCGCGCATGATCTCGTAGGTGTCGCGCGCCTTCAGCACGCCGTCCTGATGAATGCCGGACGCATGGGCGAAGGCATTGGCGCCGACCACCGCCTTGTTCGGCTGCACCGCGAAGCCGGTGATCTGGGAGACCAGTTTCGAGGTTGACACGATCTGGGTCGCATCGATCGCGATATCGAAATTGAAATAATCGCGGCGGGTACGCAGCGCCATGACGATCTCTTCCAGCGCAGTGTTGCCCGCCCGTTCGCCGAGACCGTTGATGGTGCACTCGACCTGGCGCGCGCCACCGATCATCACGCCGGCAAGCGAATTTGCCACCGCCATGCCGAGATCGTTGTGGCAATGAACCGACCAGATCGCCTTGTCGGAATTTGGCACGCGTTCGCGCAAGGTGCGCAACATGGTGCCGTACAGTTCAGGCACGCCATAGCCGACCGTGTCGGCAAAATTGATGGTGGTCGCACCTTCCTTGATCACCGCTTCGATCACCCGGCACAGGAAATCCATGTCCGAGCGGCTGCCGTCTTCCGGACTGAATTCGACGTCATCGGTAAATGTCCGTGCGTACCGCACCGCCTGTTTGGCCTGCTCGAATACCTGATCCGGCGTCATGCGCAACTTCTTTTCCATGTGCAGCGCGGAGGTCGCAATGAACGTGTGGATGCGTTTTCGCTCTGCGGGCGCCAGGGCTTCGGCGGCGCGGGCGATGTCGCGGTCGTTGGCGCGCGACAGCGAACAGACAGTCGACTCCTTGATGATGCCGGCAATGGCACGAATCGATTCGAAGTCACCCTGCGAAGCAGCTGCGAAGCCGGCTTCGATCACATCGACCTTCATTCGCTCGAGCTGCTTGGCGATGCGAATTTTTTCTTCGCGGGTCATGGAAGCGCCGGGCGATTGCTCGCCATCACGCAAGGTCGTGTCGAAGATGATCAATTTGTCGGCCATGCTGTTCTCCTGGAAAGGTAAGTGGGCGGTGTGTCAGGTGAAAACCGGATCAATGGCGAATGCCTCAGGCGTTCGCAGCATACTCCAGCCGCCCTTGCTTGAATCGGCAAGAGTGTTGGACTACACGAAGGGAGGGGGGGTGGGTGTCTGCGCGCTAGCGCAGCAGGAACAGCGATAGCAGCGTCGAGTTCAGGAAGCCTGGAAGCAGGTCGCCGGAATCAGTCGTTGCAGGAAAAGGACGATGCGAGTTCATGCTAAAAACTATAAGCGGATTTCGAAAAAAGTGCAACTGTTGTGTCGACCCGAATCCATCGTTGACCAA
>JACMRD010000268.1 GCA_014376645.1 Herminiimonas sp.
CTTGCTCGCTGGCGTCATCTGCCTGTGGGGCGTCAACGGCCTAAAGCGCCTGCTGGGTGCCGACGATTCGCTGGATGTCTTCGGGGTCCATGGTGTCGGCGGCGTGCTCGGCGCGCTGCTGACCGGCGTGTTCGCTTCGCCTTCTCTTGGTGGTCAGGGCGTCTACGACTATGTCGCCAACAAGGTCACCCCGGATTACTCGATCTCGGCCCAAGTCTGGATCCAGTTCCAGGGTGTGCTGACGACGATCATCTGGTCTGGTGTTGTCTCGCTGATCGCCTACAAACTGGTCGATATGGTCATCGGAATGCGGGTTGCGGAAGAAGAAGAGCGCGAAGGTCTCGATATTTCGAGCCACGGCGAATCGGCTTACCACTCCTGATTGCTGTTTAAACGTACAACTCCCCAAAGTTGTTTCTCCGGCCCGTGTCAGCGGGCATTGAAAGCGCCTCGATATGAGGCGCTTTTTTTTCTGATCGCCTTTACAAAAGATCAGATTGCCCCAACGTCGGTCAGCGGTTAAGGGCATTCTCGTAAAATGATTTGGAACAGCCGCACGTCCGCATTGCCACGACAAGGCATGAATACCGTTAGAATCTGGTCACTTTCGCAGGCTCCTGCGCATCCGCTTGGTTGAAAAGGCTAGTTATGGTCCCGCATCTCGTCACCGCCCTGAACGGTCCTCTCCTCGATCTGGAAAAGAAGGTGCTGGCCGCAACGCCGGCCATCGAGCGCTGGTTCCGCCTTGAATGGCAGGAACACACGCCGCCGTTCTATTGTTCGGTCGACCTGCGCAATGCCGGCTTCAAGCTGGCGCCGGTCGATACCAATCTGTTTCCGGGCGGCTTCAATAACCTGTCGCCGGAAATGCTGCCGCTGGCAGTGCAGGCCGCGATGGCAGCAATCGAAAAATACTGTCCTGACGCAAAGAACCTCCTGCTCGTGCCCGAGCGGCATATCAGCAACACGTTCTATCTGCAGAACCTGGCGCGCTTGATCCAGATCTTCCGCCAGACCGGCCTGAACGTGCGGCTCGGTTCGCTCTCCCCGGACCTCAAGGAGCCCACGCCGATCGAGCTGCCAGACGGCAGCAGTCTGGTGCTCGAGCCGATGATCCGCTCGCCCAACGGGCGCCGCCTCGGGCTCAAGAATTTCGATCCCTGCACCATCCTGTTGAACAATGACCTCTCCGCCGGCATACCGTCGATGCTGGAAAATCTCAACGAGCAGAATCTGCTGCCGCCGCTGCATGCGGGCTGGGCAATGCGCCGCAAGAGCAGCCATTTCTCCGCTTATGACGAAGTGGTGAAGAAATTCGCCAAGCTGCTCGATGTGGACCAGTGGATGCTAAATCCCTATTTCGCCAAATGCAGCGGCGTCAATTTCCATGAAGAGTCCGGAGCCGAGCAACTGGCGACCACGGTCGACCAAGTGCTGGCGAAAATCCGCAAGAAGTACAAGGAATACGGGATCAAGCAAACCCCGTTCGTGGCGGTCAAGGCCGACGCCGGCACCTACGACATGGGTATCATGACGGTGCGCGACGCCAGTGAACTCAAGGACTGGAACCGCAAGCAGCGCAACAAGACATCCTCCGGCAAGGAAGGCCTGGGCATCACCGACATGATCGTCCAGGAAGGCGTGCCGACCTTCGAGCACATCAACGACGCCGTTGCCGAGCCGGTGGTCTACATGATCGACCGCTATGTGGTCGGCGGCTTCTACCGGGTGCATGCCGAGCGCAGCGTGAATGAAAATCTGAATGCGCCGGGTGCGCATTTCGTACCGCTCGCCTTCGCCCAGCAGCATGCCTTGCCCGACCTGAAGGCGAAGCCGGGCACGGCGGCGCCGAACCGGTTCTACATGTACGGCGTGGTGGCGCGGCTGGCTTTGCTGGCAGCTTCGCTGGAGATGGAAAAGACCGACCCGAATCCGGAAATCTATTGATGAAAATCGCTTTTTGTGCCGATCCGCTGGACGGCTTCAAGACCTACAAGGATTCGACCTACGCCATGATGGTCGAGGCCGACCGGCGCGGCCATGCCGTGTTCGCCTTCGAACAGAAGGACATGGCCGTCGACGGCGGCGATGTCGTGGCCAATACCAGGCGCATTACCATCACCGACGACACCGGCAGCGGCGCCCGGTGGTATCAGGCCGAAGCCCCGGCATCGATGCTGCTGCGCGACTTTGACGCCATCGTCATGCGCAAGGATCCACCGTTCGACATGGAGTACATCTACGCGACGTATCTGCTGGAGCTGGCGGAGAATCACGGCGCCCGGGTCTTCAACAAGCCGGCGGCCGTGCGTAGTCATAACGAAAAGCTGGCAATCATCCAGTTCCCGCAATTCATCGCGCCGACCCTGGTGACCGGCGACGACGCCCGCATCCGGGCGTTCCATGCCGAGCACCACGACATCATCCTCAAGCCGCTGGATGGCATGGGCGGCACCGGGATCTTCCGGGTGCGCGCGGACGCCATGAATCTTGGCGCAATCATCGAGACGCTGACGGCCAACGGCCGCGTCACGATCATGGTCCAGCGCTTCATTCCCGAGATCGTCGAGGGCGACAAGCGCATCCTGCTCATCGGCGGCACCGTGGTGCCGTTTTGCCTGGCACGCATACCGCAGGGAGCCGAAGTGCGCGGTAACCTGGCGGCCGGCGGCGTCGGCGTGGCACGTCCGATTTCGGCACGCGATCGCGAAATCGCCAGTACCCTTGCGCCAGAACTGGCGTCGCGCGGCTTGCTGCTGGTAGGGTTGGATGTCATCGGTAATTACATGACAGAAGTCAACGTCACCAGTCCGACCTGCTTCCAGGAGATCCGACAACAAACCGGCTTCGATGTCGCCGGTCTGTTCGTCGATGCCGTAGAGAAAGCCGTCTGATCCGCTAGAATACCGGATCCGGAAGCGTTGCCCGCCGAGCCGGATCGGCCTTGAAGCTTCCACATCCGCACACCATGGTTGGTATCCTCTTGTTGACACATGCACCGCTGGGCCAGGCATTCATCGAAGCCGCGGCCCACGTGTTCCGTGCGCGCCCCGAACGCCTGGAGGCAGTCGATGTGCGCGCCGATCAGGACCCGGTGGAGGTCAAATGGCTAGCCAAGGCCGCGATTGCCAGCCTCGACGACGGTTCCGGCGTTTTGGTGATTACGGACGTGATGGGTGGTACACCGTCGAACTGCACCCTGTCGCTGTGTCAGCCGGGCCATGTCGAAGTCATCGCCGGCATCAGCTTGCCGATGCTGCTGCGCGCAATTACCTACCGTAACGATACCCTCGACGTCGTCGTCGAAATGGCGCTGTCGGGCGGCCAGAATGGCGCGGTGCGGGTCGACAATCGGGTTCGTCTTTCTCCAAATTGAATAAAGTAGAAAAATGATCGAACAAGAGATTGAAATCGTCAACAAGCTCGGCCTGCATGCCCGTGCCTCCGCCAAGCTGACTCAGCTGGCCGCAAAATTCCAGAGTGATGTCTGGATGACCCGCAACAAGCGCAGGGTCAACGCCAAGTCGATCATGGGCGTCATGATGCTGGCCGCCGGCAAGGGCGCGAAGGTAACTCTGGAGGTCGAAGGGGCCGACGAGCAGGCATGTTTTGACGCGCTTGCCGAGTTGATCAACAATAAATTCGGCGAGGGCGAGTAAGCGATTTTTTGCCCGGCGCGGTACCGGTTCGCGGATCACCACGCGGGCCGGGCACGCGACCGTGGCCTGACGCCTTGCGGCATTTCTGATACGGGCTGACTCAGATGGCATCTTTCACGCTTCACGGCATTCCGGTTTCACGCGGCATCGCGATCGGTCGCGCCCACTTGCTGGCGCCGGCGGCACTCGACGTCAAACACTACCTGATCGACGAACAGCAGGTCGAGGCAGAAGTCGCGCGTCTCCAGAATGCCGTGGCCACCGTACACCGTGAGCTGCAGGCGATCTGGACCAGCCTGCCCAAGGATTCGCCGGCCGAGCTTGGCGCCTTCATCGACGTGCATGCGCTGATCCTGTCGGACCCGATGATCGCAGAAACACCGCTCGACATCATCCGCAGCCGGCACTACAACGCCGAGTGGGCGCTGGTGACCCAGATCGACGAGCTGTCGGCCCAGTTCGATGAAATCGGCGACGCGTACTTGCGCGAACGCAAGGCCGATATCCAGCAGGTCGGCGAGCGGGTCCTGAAAGTCCTGACCGGCACCGCCACAAATCTGCCGACCCTCAATCCCGACAGCGCCAACGCCCACCTGATCGTGGTCGCGCATGACATCTCGCCGGCCGACATGCTGCAGTTCCGCGATCGCGCCTTTTCGGGCTTCGTGACCGACCTTGGCGGGCAGAATTCGCATACCGCCATCGTGGCCAGGAGCCTGGACATACCGGCCGCGGTCGGGATGTTCAACGCCTCTGCGCTGATCGCCCAGGATGACTGGGTCATCATCGACGGCGACGCTGGCGTCGTCATCGTCGACCCCAGCGCATTGGTGCTGGACCAGTACCGCGAGCGCCAGGGACGCATGCAGCGCGACCGCAAGAAACTCAGCAAGCTCAAGAAAACCCCGGCAATCACCCGCGACGGTGTCGCCATCACTTTGCTGGCCAACATCGAGCTGCCCGAAGACTGCGTAGCCGCGCTCGAAGGCGGCGCGCACGGCGTCGGCCTGTTCCGCTCCGAATTCCTGTTCATGGGCCGTACCGGCGGCGCCAAGCTGCCGTCGGAA
>JACMRD010000048.1 GCA_014376645.1 Herminiimonas sp.
GATGACGTTTTCGACCTGATCGGCCAGACGCGCGGTTTCCTCGATCCGGGTACCGGTCGGCGCGCGCATGTGCAGGCGGATCTGGCCAGCATCGACGCTTGGGAAAAAATCGCGTCCGAGGGTCAGGAACAATCCACACGATAACAGCGCAAAGCTGAGGAAGGCGGTGGCATAGAACTTCCGTCGCGCCAGCAGGCTCGATAGCACGATGATGTAGCCGCCCCGCATGCGCTCGAACCGGCGGTCGAAGCGCTGATAGGTGCGCTGGAAAAAATTCGGTGTCGCCGACGGAGCTGCAAGGGGGTCGTGATTGGCCATCAGCAGCATCACCAGTGTCGGTACCAGCGTGCGCGACAGTACATACGACGCCAGCATGGCGAA
This sequence comes from Herminiimonas sp., assembly GCA_014376645.1. GTDB lineage: Bacteria > Pseudomonadota > Gammaproteobacteria > Burkholderiales > Burkholderiaceae_D > JANXSS01. Next base: position 382 of record JACMRD010000048.1, read on the forward strand.
CACCACCGCCTCGGCCAGCGGCACGAACAGGTATTTGGCCACGCCGGTGAGGAAGAACATCGGTACGAAGACGATGCAGATGCACAGTGTCGACACCAGCGCCGGTATCGCGATTTCACCGGCGCCGTCGAGGATGGACTTGTGCAGGTCGGAGCCCATATGCAGATGGCGCTCGATGTTCTCGATCGTCACGGTAGCATCGTCGACCAGGATGCCCACGGCCAGCGCCAGTCCGCCCAGCGTCATGATGTTGATGGTTTGCCCGAGCGCGTGCAGCGCCAGGATCGAGGCGAAGATCGACAGCGGGATCGAGACGGCGATGATGCAGGTGCTGCGCCAGTTACCCAGAAACAGCAAGATCATGGCGGCTGTGAGGATCGCTGCGATCGCCGCTTCGTGCACCACGCCGGTGATCGCCGCCTTGACGAACAGCGACTGATCGAACAGCGGCGTGATGGTCAGTTCCTTCGGCAGGGACTGCGCCACGATCGGCAGTTTGGCGCGCAATTCGTTGACGATGTCGAGCGTCGACGAACCACCATTCTTGAGAACAGACAGCAGCACGCCGCGGCGACCATCCTGGCGCACGATATTGGTCTGCGGCTGGAATCCGTCCCGTACGTGTGCGACTTCGCGCAGGTAGGTGGTGGCGCCGTTCTGCGTGCGCACCGGAATGTCGTTGAGCCCGGCGATGGTCTCCGGCGAACCGTTGATGCGCACGCTGAATTCGGTGGCGCCGAATTTTGCAGATCCCCCCGGCAGGATCAGATTCTGCGTATTGACCGCGTTGATGACATCGGTCGGCGTCAGCCCTTTGGCCAGCATCGCCTGCGTGTCCAGGTCGACCGATACCACCCGCGTCTTGCCGCCATACGGAAACGGCACCGCGGCACCGGGAATCGTCACCAGTTGCGGCCGCAGGCTGTTGACGGCGATATCGTTCAATTGTTGCTCCGACAGGGTCGGACCGGACAAGCCCAGCTGGATCACCGGAATGCTGGACGCCGAATAGATGATCACCAGAGGGGGCGAGATACCCGGCGGCAGCTGGCGCACTTGAGCCGAGGTGCTCGAGACCACCTGGGCAAGCGCGGTCTGGATGTTCGCAGTCGGCTGGAAAAAGATCTTGATGATCGAAATGCCAGTCAGCGATTGCGACTCGACGTGTTCGATGTCGTTGACGGTGGTGGTCAGCCCGCGTTCGCTCGAGTTGGCGATGCGCTGTCCCATCTCCTGCGCCGACAGCCCGTTGTAGGTCCAGATGATGCTGACGACCGGAATATTGATTTCAGGCAGGATGTCGGTCGGCGTCGACAGCAATGCCAGCGGTGTCGCCAGCAAGATCAACAACGCCATGACGATGAACGTGTAAGGACGACGCAGCGCTGTTTCGACAATCCACATCTAGGGCGGGCTTTCTGGTCGTTATGCAGGAGTGCTTGCAGCGAACCAGACGTGCAGATCGCGGCCCGGCATTCTAACGCATGCGCCGGGTCGTGATCTTTCAGGAGTGAACTCTCCGGCAACGCGCCGCAGTGACTGCGCGCCTCAGGAGCGGCGGATGGTCTGCTTCAGCGCATCGGGCGTGATGGAGAAGCTGGTCGTGCCGGCCTTGGCGACCGGTCCGCAGTTACCGCAACTGCCGCAACCGTCGGCGCAGGACGATGCCACCGGAAGTTCTTGCTCCAGCCACAGCGCGAGACGCTTCAGTCCGATGCGGCGCACCGATCGTGCCGACAGCGCCGCCATGCGCCGACGCAGGGGTTTCGGCAGATACTTGCGCGCCACCGCCCAAGCAGACGCCAGGACGATCAGGATGACGATGAATTCCTGCATGATCAACCTCCCAATAACATGCGGCTGATCTGGTAGGTCGCGAACGACGCCAGATAAGCCAGGGCAAACATGTAGCCGGCCATGGCCAGCGCCGGGGTCCAGGAATTGGTTTCGCGCCGCACGATCGACAGGGTCGAGATACATTGCGGTGCAAAGACATACCAGGCCAGCAAAGACAGTGCAGTCGGCAGGGTCCAGGTCGACGCGATCATCGGGGTCAACGTCGTCGCTAATTGATCACCGGTGGCCGACAGCGCATACACGGTGCCCAGTGCGCCGACGGCGACTTCGCGCGCGGCCAGCCCCGGTATCAGGGCAATGGCGATCTGCCAGTTGAAGCCGATCGGTGCGAACACCACCTGCAGCATCTGCCCGAGCTGCCCGGCCAGGCTGTATTGGATCGCCGGCCCCGTCGCGCCGACCGGAGGCGTCGGAAAGCTCGACAGGAACCACAGCAGCACCATCAACGCCAGGATGATGGTCCCGACCCGACCGACGAAAATGCGCAGACGCTCCCACAAACCCAGCGCCAGGTTGCGCAAGTTCGGCCAGTGATAATTCGGCAGCTCCAGCATCAGCGGCGTGTACTGCTTGCTGCCCATGGTGCGCTTGAAGACCCAAGCCACCGCCATGGCCGAGACGATACCGGCCACGTACAGCCCGAACAGCACCAGTCCCTGCAGGTTGACGATGCCGATCGAGCGATTCGGGATGAAGGCGCCGATGATCAATGCGTACACCGGCAGGCGCGCCGAGCAGGTCATCAGCGGCGCGATCATGATCGTGGCCAGGCGGTCGCGCGGATTCTGGATGGTACGGGTCGCCATGATGCCGGGAATGGCGCAGGCAAAACTCGACAGCAACGGGATGAACGCCCGCCCCGACAGGCCGACGCTACCCATCATCCGGTCGAGCAGGAAGGCCGCCCGCGGCAGATAACCGGAATCCTCCAGCGAGAGGATGAACAGGAACAGGATCATGATCTGCGGCACGAACACCAGCACGCTGCCGACACCCGACAGAATGCCATCGACCAGCAGGCTGCGCAGGATGCCGGGCGGCATCGCCTCGCGCAGCGCGGCGCCGACACCATCGACGCCGCTCTTGATCAGATCCATCGGCAGGACCGACCAGCTGAAGACCGCCTGGAAGATCAGGAACAGCACGACCGCCAGAATCAGGTAGCCAAGAATCGGATGCAGCACGACGGCGTCGATGCGGTCGCCCATGGTTTGCGGTTTGCCATGGGCGGAAATGACCGTGTCGAGAATGCGTCGCACCTCGCGCTGGGTGTCTTCGAGCGTGGCGGCATTGTCAGCCTGGAACCGTGCCGCCGCCTCGAGATCGAGCCGGCCTTGCGGCAGCGCCGCCATGGCGTCGAGCTGATTGGTCAATGCCGCACTGCCGCCCGGTCTGACCGCAATCGTTTCTATCACCGGAATGCCGAGCTCGGCCTGCAGCCGGGCGACGTCGATGACCAGGCCGCGTTTTTCGGCGACGTCCATCATGTTCAGGGCAAGGATCGTCGGCCGCTTCAGACGCAGGACTTCCAGCACCAGACGCAGGTTCAGCCGCAGGTTGGTGGCATCGGCCACCAGCACGATGACGTCGGGAGGCGCTTCATCGGCACGGTTACCGAACAGGACGTCGCGCGTGATCGCCTCGTCCGGGGTCATCGCATTGAGGCTGTAGGCGCCCGGCAGGTCCACCACCTGGTAACTGCGATTGGCGCCGGACAGGAACTGGCCTTCCTTGCGCTCGACGGTCACGCCGGCATAGTTCGCGACTTTCTGGCGTGCGCCGGTCAGTCGGTTGAACAGCGCGGTCTTGCCGCAATTGGGATTGCCAACCAGCGCCAGGCGCAGGGGTGTAGTCAGGCTCATGGAATCGAAGGATGCTGCATGAATCAGGTTGCCTCTCCCGAGGCGCGCCGGATGTGAATCAGCGCGGCTTCGTGACGACGCAAGGCAAAGGTGGAATTACCGACCCGCACGGCCATCGGATCGCGCCGCGGGAACGACTCCGCGATGACCCGGATCTGCTCGCCGGGTGCGAAACCCAGCTCCAGCAAGCGCATGCGTATGGCGATCTGGTCGTCGCCGGTGACGGTCGCCAGGCCGGTGACGGTGGCGCATTCACCCTTGTGCAACAGACCGAGATGTTCGATCTCCGTCTGCAGGGTGCTAATGATCAGGTTTTCTGGCATGGTTCGTCTTCCAGTGCGGTGCAGACTCTCGTAGCGGCGGGACCGTGGAAGCCCGGCCGCGCCAGTGTGATGCCGCAGCCGCTCTTACCGCCATTAATGATCCCATCATAGCATGCGAATGATAATAGTTCTTATTAAGCCGCTGGTTATTTCTATTTTGCAACTTAGGCGTTCGCTCGCCCTGCTCTGCCTCACGGCCATGCTGTCTGTGGCCCCCGGCTGGCCGGCCGCCGCAGCCGATTTGAAGAAGACCTTGCATGTCATGCTCAGCGATGCCGAGACCGGCCTTGACCCCGCCACGGCGTCCGACGCCAGCACCCTGTCGATCAACGAAAACATCTTCGATTCGCTGCTGCGCTACGATTACCTCGCCCGCCCGGTACGCCTGCAACCGAACACCTTGACCGCGATGCCCGAGGTCAGCGCCGATGGCCTGACCTACATCTTCCGGTTGCAGCCGGGCATACACTTCAGCGCCGATCCCGCATTCGGCAACCGGACGCGGGAGCTGACGGCGGCCGATTACGTCTACAGCATCAAGCGACTCTACGATCCCGTCCTGAGGTCGCCCTGGCTGTTCATGTTCGAACACAAATTGCTGGGTGACGAGGCGCTGCTCCCCGCCTTGACGGCCGGCACCCTGCCCGACCGTTTCGATATCGACACACCGATCGCCGGTTTGCAGGCGCTCGACCGCTACACCCTACAGATACGCCTGCGCCAGCCCGACCACAATTTGCTGTTTTCCCTGGCTACGCCGGCCACCGGCGCAGTCGCGCGGGAGGTGCTGGAAGCGCACACTGCCCAGCCCGGCAGTCATCCGGTCGGCACCGGTCCCTACCGCGTGGTTCTCTGGCAACGCAATGACCGGATCGTGCTGGAAGCAAACCCGGTCTTTCGCAGGACGATCTTCACGGGCCAGGGAACGCCTGCCGACTCCGCCATCATGTCCGCCCTGCGCGGAAAACAGTTACCGCTGATCGGGCGCATCGACATCAAGATCATGGAGGAGCAGCAGGCTCGCGTGCTGGCTTTCCTGAATGGCGAGTTCGATTACCTGGAGCCCTTGCCGGCGCCGCTGGCCGACATGGCGCTGGAAGCTGGCCAACTCAAGTCGACGCTGCGCCAGCGTGGCATCGTCCTGTCGACTGCGGCGCCGCTGCGCACCTTTTATCTGTGGATGAACATGGAAGACCCGGTCGTGGGTGGCTACACAGCCGACAAGATCGCGCTGCGCCGGGCAATCGGACTGGCCTACGACCAGGCAGAGGACATTCGCGTGCTTGACCACGGCATGGCGCTGGCCGCGCAATCGCCGCTGCCACCGGATGTACTTGGGTACGATCCGGCCTATCGCAACAGTCGCCGCTACGATCCGGTGCTGGCAGCCGCCCTGCTCGAGCGGTTCGGTTACCGCCGGCGCGGCGCCGATATCTACCGCAGCCTGCCCGACGGAAGACCGTTGACGCTGCAGATGCATAGTCTGGCCTCGACCACCGGACGCCTGCGCGATGAATTCTGGCGTCGCAGCCTGGAAGCGATCGGCATCCGGGTCATCTTCAAGAGCGACCGCTTTGTCGAATTGATCAAGGCATCGCGCCTGGGCTCGGTACAGATGCTGGAGACGAACTGGATCGCCGATTACCCGGATGGTGAAAATTTCCTGCAGCTTCTGTACGGCGGCAATGTCGGGCGCGCCAACTATGCCCGTTTTCGGCTACCGCAATACGACCGGCTCTACGATCAGGCCCGCCGCTTGCCGGATTCACCTGAGCGCACTGCCCTGTACCGCCAGATGAATCAGTTGATCGACGGTTATGCGCCGTGGGTGGTACGCACCCATCCCTTGGAAGCAACCCTGCTGCAGCCCTGGTTGCGTAACTACAAGCGCCATCCGGTCGAGGCCACCGCATGGCGCTACCTGGACATTGATACGGCGGCTGTCAGGCGTTGAGAGCCGTCGCTTCGGTAGCCAATGCCGTGTCCTGTGCCGATAGCCAGCGCGCCACGCCTTGACCGGCCGCGCGGCCGCTGGCGAAACACCCCGTGAGCAGGTAGCCACCGGTCGGTGCTTCCCAGTCCAGCATCTCCCCGGCACAAAAAACACCTGGTCGGTTTCGCAGCATCAGAGACGCGTCGAGTCCGTCGAAACAGACACCGCCGGCGCTGCTGATGGCTTCATCGATCGGTCGGGTGCCAACGAGGGTCAAGGGCAGGGCCTTGATGGTCGCCGCCAGACGCTCAGGGTCGTGCATGCCATCGGCGCCTAGCACTTCCCGCAACAGCGCGGACTTGACGCCGTGCAGTGCGAGCCGGCTTTGCAGATGGCTTGACAGTGAACGCGCGCCGCGTGGATGGCGCACATCGTCCATGGTGCGTTCCGGCGAGCGCCCTGGGGCCAGATCGAGATGGAGCGTGGCGCTGCCCGATTCCGCGATCGTGTCGCGCAACATGGCCGACCATGCGTAGATCAGACTTCCCTCCACGCCGCTCGCAGTGACCAGCAATTCGCCGGCACGTTCATGGTCTACGCCATGACGATCGGTGAAGCGCGCCTTGACCGATTTGAGCGGCTCGCCGGCATGGTTCTGTTGAAAATGCGTACTCCAGTCGACATCGAAACCGCAATTGGCTGGCTTCAGTTCAGCCACCTCGATGCCCTGCTCGCGCAGGACAGGCACCCAGGTGCCATCCGAACCCAGACGTGCCCAGCTGCCGCCACCGAGCGCCAGCACCACCGCGTCCGGCTTGTCGATGACTTCGCCAGCGGGGGCGTGGAAGCACAGCGCACCGTCTGCATCCCAGCCCCGCCACCGATGGCGCATGTGGAAGCGCACCCCTGCTTCGCGCAGACGGTGCAGACAAGCCCGCAACAGGGGCGCCGCTTTCATGCCGACCGGGAAAACCCGTTGCGAACTGCCGATAAAGGTGTCGACACCGAGCGCACTCGCCCAGGCCCGCAACGCGTTGGCACCAAACTCGCCGAGCATCGCGCCCAGCTGATCCTGCCGCATGCCGAATCGTGTAATGAACGCGGCGGCAGGCTCGGCGTGCGTCAGATTCATGCCCCCCTTGCCTGCCAGCAGAAATTTACGCCCGACCGAAGGCATGGCGTCATACAGATCGACTTGCAGGCCGTGGCCGGCCAGGGTCTCGGCTGCCATCAGCCCGGCCGGGCCGCCGCCGATCACGACCACCCGGGATGAGGTGCGTGACGCACTGTCCGACCGGTCATTCACGGGGTGGAGCCGTACGGGTGGTGATGCTTGATACTTTCAACATGTGATCTCCTGCTAATCAACGCAGATGATAACAGCCGGCCACCGTCGATCTGGC
>JACMRD010000049.1 GCA_014376645.1 Herminiimonas sp.
CCGCGCGCTGCGACGTCGGTGGCGACCAAGACCCGCACCTGGCCACGACGCATGCCGTCCAGGGTGCGATTGCGCGCGCCCTGATGCATGTCGCCATGCAAGGCAGCTGCAGCAAAACCGGCGATGTTCAGACGGTCGGCGATGGTGTCGGCGTCACGCTTGGTGGCGGTAAACACCACGGCCTGGTCCATCGTTTCATCGCGCAGCAGATGGTCGAGCAGGCGATTCTTGTGCGAGAGATCGTCGACGAAATGGACACGCTGCTGGATGTTTTCATGCTTGTTGGTCGAGCCGGCGATCTGCACGATCAGCGGGTCCTTGGTAATGCGCTTGGCCATGTTGCCAACGACGCCATCCAGCGTTGCCGAGAACAGCATGGTCTGACGGTTTTCCGGGGTGGCGGCAACGATCTTTTCGATGTCGTCGATGAAGCCCATGTCCAGCATTCGGTCCGCTTCGTCCAGCACCAGGATCTGCAGTTCCGAGAAATCGATCTTGCCCGATTCCATGTGGTCGATCAGACGGCCCGGGGTCGCAACCAGGATCTCAGGATTCTTGGCCAGCAATTGCATCTGTTTCGGGTAAGGCATGCCGCCCAGAATCGAAACCGCTTTCACACGGCGCATGAACGAGCCGTATTTTTCGGTTGCGGTGGTCACTTGCAGGGCCAGTTCGCGGGTCGGTGTCAGCACCAGCATCTTTGGACGCGCTGCCTGAAAACGTGGACGGTCGCCGCGCGAGCGGGCCGATTGCGCTTCCTGGTTTGGTGTCTTGCCGGTGGCCGGTTGCTCGTTGTCGCCAGCCAGCGCGAATTTATGCAGTGCTGGCAGCATGAACGCTGCGGTCTTGCCGGAACCGGTTTGTGATGACACCAGCAGGTCACGACCAGCGATGGCGGCAGGGACTGCTTGCGCTTGCACTGAAGTCGGGGTGGTGTAGCCTGATTCGGCCAGGGCCTTGAGTACGGACGCGTGTAGTCCTAATGCTTCAAAAGTCATTATTTTCTTTCGTAAAATCAGCGCTTCGCCGCATCAATGACGACGCTTGCGAGCGCAAAAATGCAACGCCAACCAACGAAACAACCTAAAAAACTCAGAGAGATTTCGGCACAGAAAGCTTTGCGCCGGGACGGTATCCAAAGATCGATACCAGAAGGCGGGAGGGCTTTATCGTTAATGCGAAGGGTTTGCGGTGCTGCTTGAGTTGCCGGTAAGTGCGAAACACTCCCCAGCGGACAAACGGAAGTATACAGGGATTCGGCATTGCCCGTCCACCTCTTTTTGCAGTGCAGCGAAAACCGTCGGCTGCACTGATCTTGCGTGGAATTACCCCGCCATGCCGCCGACGACCTGGGAAAATCCGCCGTCGACATAGGTGATTTCACCGGTGATGCCGCCGGCCAGATCCGAGAGCAGGAAAGCGGCGGCGTTGCCGACATCTTCCAGCGTCACGTTGCGGCGCAGGGGAGCATTGGCCTTGACGAAGTTCAGGATCTTGCTGAAGTCCTTGATGCCGCTGGCAGCCAGGGTCTTGATCGGACCGGCAGAAATGCCATTGACGCGGATACCCTTCGGACCCAGCGATTCTGCCAGGTAGCGCACGCTGGCTTCCAGCGACGCCTTGGCCAGGCCCATCGTGTTGTAGTTCGGCAACGACCGCACCGATCCCAGATAGGTCAGTGTCAGCAAGGCAGCATGTGGGCGTAGCATCGGCAGCGCCGCCTTGGCCATCGCTGGGAAACTGTAGGCCGAGATATCATGGGCAATCTTGAAGCCTTCGCGCGACAGGCCTTCCAGGAAATCCCCGGCGATCGCTTCACGCGGCGCGAAGCCGATTGCGTGCACCAGGCCGTCGAGATGGTCCCACGACTTGCCAAGGTCGGCGAAGAGGGCGGCGATCTGCTCGTCGCTGCCGACGTCGCAATCGAAGATCAGGGTGCTGTTGAAATTGGCGGCAAACTCAGTGATGCGATCCTTGAAGCGTTCACCGACATAAGTGAAGGCCAGCTCGGCGCCCTCGCGATGGCAGGCCTGCGCGATGCCGTAAGCGATGGAGCGGTTCGAGAGGACACCGGTGATCAGGATTTTTTTACCTTGCAGGAATGCCATTGAAACTCCACGAAAAGAAAGCGCGCCCTAAGGAGCGGCGAGGCCGCGGCGCAGTCGCCGCAATCCCGGGATTGTAGGGCGGCACGCTAATCAAGGCAAATCGGCGCGCTTGAGGACGGCGCCGATGCGCTCAGGAGCGCGCCTTGCGAGTGGTGCGGGCGGGTGCGGTGGCGGTCTTGTGGCCGACCTGGCGGGTAGAGCGGTGCGACGCAGCGACCTTGCGCGCTGGATGCCCGGCCGTGCTGGCAAGTACGCGGCGGGGCGCGCCACGGCCGCTGGCGACGCGATTTGGCACTTCCAGCTGCAGTTTCTGACCAACCGTGACCTTGTCCTGGTGCAGGCCGTTCCAGCTGCGAATCTGCGCCACGCTGACCTTGTTGTGCGCGGCGATCGACGCCAGGCTGTCACGCCGCCCGACCTTCACGAATATCTTGCGCAATGGCGGTACATCGGGCTCGACGGCCATCGTCGCGGTATCGGCGACTTCCGGGGCGATATCCATTTGGCCGGCGACGTCCGACTTCGGCACCAGGATGGTCGAGCCGGCCTTCAGGACCATCTTCGGCGGAATATGGTTGACCTCGCGCAGCAGCTCGGGCGTCGTTCCCAGGCGCGACGCGAGGGTCTCGATGCGTTCGCGCGCGCTGCTCACGGTGTGGGCGGTCCAGGACGAAAGGGCATGGCCCCAATTCGAGATGTTGTGCTTGAATTTTGCGGCGTTGCTTTCCGGCAGAAGAATCTGGGTGTTGCTGCTGCCGGTGATCACCGGGCGGTTGAACTGCGGGTTGAGCGCGCGGAATTCATCGAGCGACAGTTCGGCCAGCTGCGCGGCGACCTTGACGTCGATGTCGCGCGTCTTGCCGATCGTGACGAAGTAGGGTTGGTTGTCCACTTTCGGCAGCGACAGGCCGTATCGCTCGGGCGTGGCGATGATGTTCTTTACCGCCTGCAGCTTCGGCACGTAATTGCGGGTCTCCACCGGCATCAGCGCCGACAGGCTGTTGAAATCGATCGGCAGGCCGGCGGCACGGTTCTTGTTGATGGCGCGCTGCACCGAGCCTTCGCCCCAGTTATAAGCCGCCAGCGCCAGCTGCCAGTCGCCGAACATGCCGTAGAGCTTCTGCAGATAGGTCAGGGCCGCGTCGGTCGAGGCCAGCACGTCGCGCCGCTCGTCCTTGAACATGTTCTGCTTGAGCTTGAAGTCGAGGCCGGTCGAGGGAATGAATTGCCACATGCCGGCGGCTTTGGCGCTGGAATAAGCCTGCGGATTGAAGGCCGATTCGATGAACGGCAGCAGGGCCAGTTCGGTCGGCATGTTGCGCTTCTCGAGCTCCTGGACGACGTGGAACAGGTAGCGCGAGGCCCGGGTAGTGGTGCGCTGGATGTAATCGGGACGCGTGCTGTACCAGGCGGTCTGCGTGTCGACCAGTGGATTGACCAGATCGGGAATCGCAAAGCCCTTGCGGATACGGCCCCAGACGTCGACCTCTTCCATGCACAGGACGACGGCGGACGGATCGTAATTCGGGTCGAAGACATTGTCGCTGCCGGGCGTCTTGGCCCAGGAGTACGACGGCAGGGAAATATCGTTGGCAAATACCGGAAACGAGAACACGCACAGTGCTGCGGCTAACGAAAAAGTGCGAAATCGGACCTGGTGCATGGGTTCTCGCCTGAAGTTGTACCGGCAGCTTGGCTGCCTGACGGTAACTAATTGAATTGTGGAGTGTAAGTACGACTGTTTTGATGCGTCAAGAACATTCAAACAGCTTATTTTTTTGATAATGTCCGGATCGGGATTGCATGCGGTCGTGCAGGGCGCCATTCAGCGATAAACGTTTTTCCATTCCCTTAAGGCAGCGAATGTGGGAATCGGTTCCGAAATGGTAAGACGATTTTCCTCAATGAGACGTGCGATGATTGTCGGTTCGCGGTAACGCAGGAAGGGATTGGTCGATTTTTCCAGGCCGATGCTTGTCGGTACGGTGGGCTCGTTGCGTGCTCGCTTGGCCTGTTCGCGCACCATGCGGGCCTGCAGTTCGGTATTGCCCGGTTCGACCGCGAGGGCAAAACGCAGGTTCGAGAGCGTGTATTCGTGGGCGCAATACACCTGCGTGTCGTCCGGTAGCGCGGCCAATTTTGCCAGCGATACCGTCATCTGCGCCGGCGTGCCTTCGAACAACCGGCCGCAACCGCCGGCAAACAGCGTGTCGCCGCAGAACAGCCAGCCCTGCTCGGCGCCGACATACGCAATGTGGCCGCGGGTGTGGCCCGGTACATCCAGCACTGACAATGACAGTCCGAGTTCGGGCACGACGGCGCAATCGCCTTCGACCAGCGGACGGGTGATCGCAGGAATGTTTTCATGCGCCGGGCCGAATACCGGGACTCGGGCATGCTGCAACAAGCGTGATACCCCGCCGATGTGGTCAGCATGGTGATGAGTCAGTAGAATGGCGACCAACGACAGGCCATTCGTGGCGAGCGCGTCGAGGATCGGTTGCGCATCGCCAGGATCGACGACCGCAGCATGCTGGCCGTCATGGACCAGCCAGAGATAATTGTCCTCAAATGCCGGAACGGCCAATACTGTAAGCATGCGCATGGAACATCGATCCTCTCAAAAATCCATTATAGCGCTCGAGCCCTGGCTGGCCACGGCGGCGGGCTGCTACGTGCGGGCCTGGGAGCAGGCTCGCCTGGATGAATTGACGGCCGATATTTTCGGCTTCAATGCATTGCAGATCGGCCTGCCTCAGGTGGCCGGCCTGCAGGCCAATCGCATGCCGCACAAGTGGACCAGTGACAGCCTGGTGCCGCCCAACCCTGTGCTGGCAACGGGGCAGGATCACGGCGATGCGACGGTGGCAGCGCCGCTACCCATCTCGGTGGCGCATGATTTCGCCGAGCTGCCGTTCGCCTCTCAAAGTCTGGACCTGGTGGTTCTGTCGCACGTGCTGGAATTCGCCGCCGAACCGCATCAGGTGTTGCGCGAAGTCGAGCGCGTGCTCATCCCGGAAGGACAATTGATCGTCTGCGGCTTCAATCCGGCTAGCCTGTGGGGTGCGCGGCAGGCAGCGGGGCGGCTGACGGGCAGCCCCTTTCTGCCGCTCGAAGGCGAATTCATCAGCTTGCCGCGCTTGAAGGACTGGCTGAAATTGCTGAACATGGAAGTCAGTCGCGGGCACTTCGGCTGCTACGCGCCGCCTTGTACGACGGAAGCCTGGCTGAACCGCTATGCCTTCATGGAGCAGGCCGGCAACCGCTGGTGGCCCTATCTCGGCGCGGTCTACATGGTGCAGGCCATCAAGCGGGTCAAGGGCATGCGATTGATCGGTCCGGCCTGGAAGCGTCAGCCAGCGAAATCCTCGCACGCAGTACCCGCGGCCAATCGTTCGAATCACAATTCATCTTCGTAGAAAGCTTCATGGAAAAGATCAATATTTACACCGACGGCGCCTGCAAGGGCAATCCCGGCCGTGGTGGTTGGGGCGCCTTGATGGTCACCGGTGAACACGTCAAGGAACTCTGCGGCGGCGAAGCCAACACCACCAACAATCGCATGGAATTAAAAGCCGTGATCGAAGCGTTGACCGCGCTCACGCGTGCCTGCGATGTCGTGGTCCACACCGACAGCCAGTACGTCCAGAAAGGCATCAGTGAATGGATCCACGGCTGGAAGGCGCGCGGCTGGAAGACCGCTGCCAAGGCGCCGGTCAAGAACGTCGACCTGTGGCAGGCGCTCGATGCCGCCCAAGCCCGCCACACCATCGAATGGCGCTGGGTGCGCGGTCATAACGGGCACGAGGGCAACGAGCGCGCCGATGCGCTTGCCAACCGCGGCGTGGACATGGCGCCGCGCGTCTGAGCGTGGCGCACGACAACCTCTTTCAGGATACTCACACGATGCGTCAGATATTTCTCGATACCGAAACCACCGGACTCAACCCGCGTTCAGGCGATCGCATCATCGAGATCGGCTGCGTGGAACTGGTTAATCGCCAGCTTACCGGCAATAATTTTCACAAGTACGTCAATCCCGAACGTGATTCGGAAGAGGGCGCCCTCGCGGTTCATGGCCTGACCACGGAGTTCCTGGCGGACAAGCCGAAGTTCGGCGAAGTCGCCGACGAGCTGCGAACGTATATTGCGGGCGCCGACATCATCATCCACAACGCGCCCTTCGATGTCGGTTTTCTCGATGCCGAATTCGCGCGCCTGAACGTGCCGCGTTTCAAGGACCAGGTCGGCGAAGTCATCGATACCCTGGTGCAGGCCAAGGAAATGCATCCAGGTAAACGCAATTCGCTCGATGCGTTGTGCGACCGCTATGGCGTCTCCAACGCGCATCGGGCATTGCACGGCGCGCTGCTCGATGCCGAACTGCTGGCAGAGGTCTACCTGGCCATGACGCGCGGCCAGAATTCGCTGAGCATGGACATGGGCGACGCGGATGGCGCGACCAACGCCGGCGGCGAACTGGTGCTGCCGGTGGCTCTGGCGCCGGTCCGGATACTGTGTGCCAGCGCCGCGGAATTGCTGGCGCACGAAGCGATGCTTAAAAGCCTGGACAAGGAAGTACGGGGCAAGTCGATCTGGCGTACAGCCAGCGATTGATCGGATCGATACTTGTGTGCGATAATCGCGGCCTTGCCGGCAAAAGGCAGGTCGATGCGCAGGATTGCATCGCCGCGTTTGCCGGAATCGGGAGGTTAGCTCAGGGGTAGAGCGATCGCCTCACACGCGATAGGTCGCTGGTTCGAAACCAGCACTTCCCACCAGAACATGGTGCACAGCACGCCACCGCCGATCATGGGCGATGCGCATCGACAGGCAAATAAAGAAGCCGCCCTCGGGCGGCTTCTTTTCGTTCCGGTCCCGGTTATTTTGCGGCCGGTGCAGTCAGTCCGCGCCGCGCCAGCAGCGGCGCGATTTCCGGAGCTTGGCCGCGAAAGCGTGTGAAGGCGCCAATGGCGTCCACGCTGCCGCCGCGCGACAGCACTTCCTGGCGAAACCAGTCGCCATTCTTGCGCGACAGCCCGCCGTTTTTCTTGAACCATTCCACCGTATCGGCATCCAGCACCTCGCTCCAGATGTAGGAATAGTAGCCGGCCGAATAGCCGCTCGAGAACACGTGCGAGAAATAGGCGCTGCGATAACGCGGCGGCACAGGTGCGAAATCTAGTCCGGCTTCTTTCAATACCTTGGCTTCGAAGCCGGCGACATCGGCCTGCACGGAGTTCGCGCCGATCTGGTGCCAGCGCTGGTCCAGCACCGCCGCCGCCAGATAATGGGTGGTGGCGAAGCCCTGGTTGAAGGTGCGGGTCGCCAGTACCTTGTCGAGCAGCGCCTGCGGCATCGGCGCGCCGGTCTGATGATGGCGCGCGTAATTGGACAGGACCTCGGGCCAGACCAGCCACATCTCATTGACCTGGGACGGATACTCGACAAAATCGCGCGGTACGTTGGTCCCCGAAAAGCGCGGGTAGGTCACGTTCGAGAACATGCCGTGCAGCGCATGACCGAATTCATGAAACATCGTCGTGACTTCATCGAAGGACAGCAGAGTCGGCGCGCCGGCCACCGGCTTCGGAATGTTCAGGTGATTGGCTACCACCGGCCGGTTGTCCAGCAAGGTCGATTGCGAGACGTAGGCATTCATCCAGGCGCCGCCGCGCTTGTTGCTGCGGGCGTAGGGGTCCAGCAGGAACAGGGCCAGCGGCTTGCCGTCGGCGTCGCTCACATCGAAGACCCGTACGTCGGGATGGTAGACCGGCAGATCGCGCCGCTCCGTGAACTGCAGGCCGTACAACTTGCCGGCGGCGAAGAACACGCCGTTCTTGAGCACGCTGTCGAACTCCAGATAGGGCTTGAGCTGGCCGCCGTCGAAGTCGTAGCGCTGCTTGCGTACTTTCTCGGTGTAGTAGGCCCAGTCATGGGCGGCAACCGTGAAGCCACCTTTTTCCGCATCGACAACCGCCTGCATCGCGGCGGCTTCCCGGCGCGCATTAGCGACGGCGGGTTCGGCCAGATCGGCCAGCAGCTTGTTGACCACGTCGGTAGTGCGGGCGGTCTGGTCCTCGAGCATGTACGCGGCATGCGAGGGATAGCCGAGCAGGGCTGCGCGTTGCGCGCGCAGGGTCACCAGTTTCTGGATCACGCCGCGGTTGTCGAAGGCGCCGCCATGGATGCCGCGCGCCACCGAGACGTCGTGCAGGCGCTGGCGCAGCGCGCGGTTGGTCAGCACCGCTTCCGGCGGCTGGTCGGTGGTGTTGATCAGGGCAATGACGAACTTTCCGGGCAGGCCGCGCGCGGTCGCGGCATCGCTGGCGGCGGTGATTTCGGCAGGCGACAGGCCATCGAGTTCGGCGCGGTTGTCGACCACGACGGCCGAGGCGTTGATTTCCTTGAGCACGTTTTGGCTGAAGGTGGCCGAGAGCGAGGCGATCTCGGCATTCATGATCTTCAGCTTCGCCTTGTCGCCATCAGACAGGGTGGCACCGGCACGGACGAAATCGGTGCGGTAGCGTTCCACGAGTCGAACCGATTCCGCATCCAGTGCGCTGTCGTTGCGGCGGTCGTAGACCGACTGCACGCGCTGGAACAGATTCGCATCGAGCATGACCGCGTCCGAGTGCGCCGCCAGTTGCGGCGCCAGGAGGAGGTCGAGCGCTTCCATCGCGGGATTGGTGTTGGCGCCGGTAAGGTTGCCGAACACGCTGGAAACCCGGGCCAGCAGCCGGCCCGAACGCTCCATCGCCTCGACGGTGTTCTGGAAGCTCGGCGCCGCTGGATTGTCGCCAATCGCCTGCATCTCCTGCAAGCGTATCCGCATGCCTTCCTGGTAAGCCGGGCCGTAATCGTCATTGCCGATCAGGTCGAAGGGCGGCAGTCCGAATGGCAGTGTGCTGGGGGCGAAGAAGGGATTGGTTTTCACGGTGGGTGCGGTGCGGGTTGCGGTACCAGGGGAGTTAGGGGCAGAGTTGGCGGGTGCTGCGGTTTCGGCCGAAAATGCTGGCGGTGTGGTGAGCACCGCAAGCGCCAGCGCAAAAAGAATCGTACGAGACATGGTCCACTTCAAGGGAGGTAAATCGGAACGACGGTGGTCGTTTTCGAGCGCCTTCGATTCGTCCCGCAGTTGCGTTGTGAGCAACTGCGGCTGGCGTCACGATCATAGCAGCTACAGCGGTTTGCATTGTCGGTGAGCATAAGCAGCGTATCGATCACATCGATCCGAGAAGGTATCGGTCAGCGATCCATCGACGCCTTGCTGGCGCTCCCGCCGGATTACCGGCCCGGCTTTGCTGCTATGATCGGAACGCTTTTTTCAACTCGTCAACAGAACAGCCAACCGGAGACCACCATGCCGCGCATTCCCTATCAACCAGCCGATCTGGCCGAGCCAGCCGAACTCGTCGATGCCGTCCGTCTGCGTCGCGGTGGCACACTGCTCAATCTGGACCGGATGCTGTTGCAGAGTCCGGCGTTCGCCAGGGGATGGAATACATTTCTGGGCGAAGTGCGCACCGGCCTGTCGCTGTCGCCGAAATTGCGCGAACTGGCCATGTGCGTGGTGGCCGTCATCAATGGTGCGGACTACGAGTTCATGCATCACGCACCGGAGTTCATCAAGGCAGGCGGCAGCCAGGCGCAGGTCGACGCGTTGCGCAATCACGATCTGGAACATTTCGATGCCGAGACCAGCAAAGAACGGTTGTTCGATGCCGCCGAACTGGCGACCATCGCCCTGACGTTCGAAATGACAGCACACGTGCAGGTCAGCGATGAAACCTTCGCCGAAGTGCGCGCTACCTTGCCGAGCAATCAGCACGTGGTCGAACTGGTGGGGGTGATTGCGACCTACAACATGGTGTCGCGGTTTCTAGTCGCGCTGGGGGTCGAACCGGAATGACGGCAAGGCCAGCGAGCAGGCATTAAAAAAGGCACCCGAGGGTGCCTTTTCATTTCATGCATCAGGCTGCAGTAGGCTTCCGCCTGCGCAGTGATTAGAACGTGTGACGGATACCCGCGTTCAGGACCTTGTCGGTCTGGCCAATGACGCCAACGTATGCAGCGCCAG
>JACMRD010000269.1 GCA_014376645.1 Herminiimonas sp.
ATAAAACCCTGCCGTATCGCCGCCAATCAGCGTAGGCGCGAGCAATTCACCGGCAGCACCGAGCATGACCACCGTCGGCGCGACGCGAACGCCGTAGTGTTTCGACAGGGCGGATTCGGTGACCGGGACACCGCTGAAATCAACGAGGCCGCGTGCGCCTGTAAGCACGATTTCACGAATGATCGGGGTCTGTCCGGGAGCGGCGTCGCGCAACAGCGGCGCCAGGTAGTTCTGCCGGATTTCGTCGCAGAAGCGACAACCGGGTAGCGAAAACAGGACCACCACCGGGCGCCGTGTTGTTTTGGCACGCAGGCCATCCGCCTGCAAATCCTGCGCCGGGGGAATCTGCGGCGGGGATGCTACCGGTGTGCCGCTCGCCGCTAGGGCCAGCACCGGCACCAGCGGCAGCAGCAAAATAGCCCGACAAAATCTTGTCAACCTGCCATGACTTTTTTCAGCACCATCACGCGCGGGTCGGACAACCACCGGCCGACGGTGCGCATGGTCCGAAACCGCCATCACGCCAACAAACCCGGGTTATCCGCCACCCCGATCAGGCGTGGCGTATTGAGCTGGCGCGGGCTGACCGTCTTATGCGCACGCAGCCACTGGGCCACCACGTCCCAGACCGGCTCGCCTTTGGCCCCCTCGGCCACCGGCGCCCATCCCGCCACCTTGTATTTCCTGTCAGCGTCGATGAGCTTGCCGTTCAGGCGCATGTCCTGCACACGCGCACCCATGACGGCTTTCGGATCCATCGCGTAGGTCATTCCACCGACCCGCACCATATCGCCACCCTGCTGGTAATACGGATCCGGATTGAACAGATTGTCGGCCACGTCTTCCATGATGGTCTTGATGGTCGCGCCAGTCATCTCGGTCAGCGTCGAATAGGAGTACGTCGTCGCAGTCTGGTCCATCAGGTGTTCCATCAGAATCGGACTGTTCGGCAGCAGCGACGTACCCCAACGGAACCCCGGCGAAAACGCCATGTCGGCGCCCTTCACATCGATTAATGCGTCGACGATCAGCTGGTCGAACGTGCCGTTGAAATTGCCTCGACGGTAGAGCGTTCCCTGTGTCATGGCCAGTTGTTCCGCCAGCTTGGCGGCAAACGGCGCACGCGCTTTGGTGATCAGTGCGTCCATGCCCTTGTCCGCCGGGAGAAAATTGGCGAAGACCGGCAGCAGTTTGTACTTGAATCCTTGGATAGCCCCAGCGCGCACGTCGAAATCCAGCACGCCAAGGAATTTGCTGTTGCTGCCGGCATTGGTGACCAGGGTCTTGCCGCCGGGATTACTGACCAGGATCGGTGCCGGCATGCCGTCGTGGGTGTGCCCACCGAGGATCGCATCGATGCCGCGCACCCGTGACGCCAGCTTCAGGTCGACGTCCATGCCGTTGTGCGACAACAGGACGACGACCTTGGCTCCCTTGGCGCGCGCTTCGTCAACCATCTTCTGCATGTTTTCTTCCTGGATGCCGAAGCTCCAGTCTGGCACCAGGTAGCGGGGATTGGCGATCGGCGTATAGGGAAAGGCCTGACCGATGATTGCGAGCTTGACGCCGTTCATCTCCTTCATGACATACGGGGGAAACACCTGGTCGCCAAAATCATTGGTCTTGATGTTTTGAGCGATGAAGTCGACCTTGCCCTTGAAATCCTTCTCGACGATTTCCTTGACCCGCTTGTCGCCGAGTGTCATTTCCCAATGGGCGGTCATCACGTCGACGCCTAGTTCAAGGCAGGCGTTGACCATGTCTTGGCCGTTGGTCCACAGGGCTGTCGCCGATCCTTGCCAGGTGTCGCCGCCGTCGAGCAGCAGCGCGCCAGGCCGGCTGGCCTTGATCCGCTTGATCAGCGTCGACAGATGCGCGAAGCCACCGACCTTGCCGTACGTCGATGCTGCCTGTTCGAAATCGAGACAGGTAAATGCATAGGCCTCGGGTGTGCCGGCCCGCACGTCGCTTTGCTTCAACAGCCTGTCGCCGACCAGATGCGGTATGCGGCCATAAGCGTCGCCGACGCCGATGTTGACGCTCGGCTCACGAAAATAGATCGGTAGCAGCTGCGCATGACAATCCGTGAAATGCATCAGGTGCACGTTACCGTAGCGCGGCACATCGTACAGTTTGTCGGGCGATGGCGCAGCCAAGACATGCGGTGCATCCAGCGCCATGCCGGCAGCGGCAGCGATGCCGAGCATCTGCATGAATTCGCGGCGGTTCAGGCTCATGATGATTCCAATATTTTGTGAAGATGGATGCTAAGCGATGTCGCTTGCCACGTAATAAATCAAGCAAGCGGCAACATGCCGCTGTCTGATTCGCGAGGATCGCTATTATTGATTGACGGGCGAGGCCGGATCGAGCAGCAATGCCATCACATCCTTCAGCTGGGCCTGTGTCAGGATGCCGTTGTGACCGAAGCGTGGCATGTTCGAGCAGGCACGATAGGCCTGGGCGTTGTAGAGCTTGCCCCAGGTGTATTTGACGATCGGCTCGCTCTGGCCACGCAGCTTGCCGTAGTTGTACAGCGATGGGCCGATGTTGCCGAACGAAATTTCCTCTTTCGTCATCTGGTGGCAGGCATAACAGTTGCCGCCATTTACCGCGCCGACCGCATCCGAGGATTGCAGACCGCGGCCGTTCTGGGCGATGGCCTCGCCAGCCTTCCAGTCACCGAAGTACTTGCCGTCAGCCGGATAGACTACGCTTGCCAACTGTGCCGCCTCGAGCCGCGCGGAGACGGCTGGCGCCACCGTCTGGCTGGCATCACTACATACCTGTTCGATCTCGTCCTGCTGGAAGACGCGCTCGGCGTTCGCCGGACCCTTGGTCATGAAGTCGGCCTTCATCATTTGCAGCGCCACCCGGCCATAGTCGGTATCGGCTGCCACGGTTGCGCAACCGGCAATGGACCCTGCCACGGCAAGTCCGATCAGTGTCGTCTTGATCATCGCACCACCCCTATCGTTTGAGCGCAGGACCGTCGTAGACGGCGCCTTCGGCATTTTTAGCAAGATACATCGTCAGTGCCGTCAAGCTGTCGGAGGCGTACCCGGGCTCCGGAAAGCGCTGCTGTCGGTAGCAGTCATTCAAGCGATGCTGCATGGTGCGAACTTCTCCCTGCGAGACGCGATAGGCCGGCCAGCTTGCGTAGGTCGCCTGCGCATCCTTCTTGTCGAGCAGATTGGGCAACTGCTGCAGTCGGATGCGCTGCCCGCTGGCCGAATGGCACGTTGCGCACGCAAAGTCATGACTGCCGCCACGGTAGAAAAACATCTGCTTGCCGATTTCGTAGGCGCGCTTTTCTGCCGGGTGGGTCGCGCTTGCTGCCATCTTCATGCCACGCGACTCGCCGGCGATGTAGGCGACCAGGCCCTCGATCGTCGACGGGTTGCCCACCGAGCCGAATGGTGTCTTGACTGCTTCCGCGTGCGTCAATCCCTGCAGCTTGGTGCGGCATTCGATCAGTCGCTGCTCCAGATCCATCACCTTGTTGGTGTCCTTGAAGTAGCGCGGCAGTTCTGCATAGGCACCCTTGACCACGCCCGCGCCCTTGCCGAGATCGCACTGCTCGAGCGACACATTTTTTGGGCCGGCCTTTTTCTTCCACAGGTCCTCGCCGCGGGCTTCCCACAGTTCTGCCGGATTGCCGTCGGCGAGCATCTGCCGGTACTTGGCGATTTCATCCGTCGCCGAGCCCTGCGCCGATGCCGTGAAGGGGCAGGCAGCCGCGATCAGCGAGAGTACGACACCTGATGTAGAGAGATTTTTCATGTTGTCTCCGATATGGATTTTGTGGCAGCGTTCTTGGGCGCCATCATTGTCCCTGTCCCTGACCGCGGCACATCGGTCAGGATGCGACCGTCTGATCGGTCCGCGTGTCCCCCTTGTTGTCCGTCCAGGTCACGGAAATCTTGTCGCCCTTGGCGCCACCCTTGAATTTGAAGGCCAGGTACGGGTCCTTCGATACCGACGGTCCGAACAGGCCGTCGAGCACCACCTTGTCGTTCGACTTGACCAGCAGGTTCTGGATGAAGTGACCGGGAATGACCTTGCCAGCTGCATCCTTGCGCTGGCCGGTCTCCATGTCGTGCCGCATCAGGATCTTGACTTCGACCACGTCACCCGCAGTGGTGGCACGAATGCGCATTGGATCGCCCATGATGGTATTCCTTTCAATGATGTACAGATAGAAAATTGCCTGTCAATGTGCAGCATGCGCTCACCGCAATAGAAAAGACGCAGGTTCAACCGCCGCAACCGCCGAGCGTGACCTTGATTTCCTTGGTCGCGATCAGCCATTTGCCATCGGATTTGACCAGCGCAATGACGTTGGACGTCGTACCCATTTTTACGCGCGTCGAAATATTCGGTTCGGTGCCTGGCGGGATCGTGAAACTGGCGGACATCGCGCTCGGATTTTTTTCCACCAGAATGGCCATGTACTCGGTTTTTGGGAGCGTGGTCGAGATCGCAACCGGTACCACCGCACCGTTTTCCGCGATTTCCGGGGCCGTGATGGTGATGTCCGGACTGACCGCGAACTTGTCGCCCCCCAGCGCCTTGAGCACTGCATCGAGGCTCTTGGCATCGAACACCTTCGCGCTCCATTCGGCGCCGAAGACGTCGCCGACCTTCAGTATTCCTGCTGCAAATGCCATGCTCAAAGCCGATCCGATCCGGATCATGTCGCGTCTTTTCTTGTCCATCATTGTCTCCTGTAATTTGCATCGCTTTTACTGCACCTGCACTCGACCACTCTGTCGTGGATACGCCCGACCCTAGCCGCCCGTCAGAATCCAGCGCACCATCGACTTGATGTCTTCGTCCTTGATGGTTGCCTGGGATGGCATCGGAATCGGTCCCCAGACACCGCTGCCACCGTTCTTGACCTTGGCTTCCAGGCGTGTCTGGGCGCCCGCGTCTGTCTTGTACTTGTCCATCACCTCCTTGAAGCCGGGTCCGACCACCTTGTTGGTCATGCCATGGCAGGCCACGCATCCATTCTGGTTGAGCAGCGCGATGCCTTTCCCGGCAATCGCCGCTGCGCCCGCCGGTGCGGAAACCGTCGCGTCAGCGGCGGCAGCCGTTACCGGTGCCACGGCCTTGCCGGGCGCTGCAGGCAGCACGGTCGACACGCCGCGAACCGGACCGAATTGCCGGTTCTGGTCGGCCAGGTTGCCGCTGGCGCCGCGCGCGCTGTCAGGCAAAAAAGACGAAAGCGTCGCCTGTACCGGGCAATTCTTCATGCAGGCAAGGTTGCGCACGTCCGGTGC
>JACMRD010000050.1 GCA_014376645.1 Herminiimonas sp.
ATCCGTTGCTGTACTGCGTGAGCGTGGTGAGCGTGGTGAGCGTGGTGCGCGTCTGGCATGACCGCTAGGCTTCGTGCCGATACCTCTGATTACTTCTTGGTAGCGCGGGCCGTCACTTTTTCAGTGGCTTCCGAAATCGTCGAAACGGCACTGTTGACATTGGCTTCGATCGCGTCGCTGGCCTGCTTGGCGGTTTTGCTGATCTGGTCGAAACCAGCGTTGGCGTTGACGATGGCAGTCTTGACCATCGCGACGACCTGCTCGCTGCCGGCCGGTGCGTTCTTGGCGACATCGTCGACCAGTGTCGAGATCTTGCGGCGGGTTTCAGTCAGTTGCAGTGCGGCTTCGTGGCTGAAATCGGCTTGGGCGCTGGCGGCGATGGCGGCCAGTTGGCGACCATAGGCGATGGCTTTGTCGGCGCTTGGCTTTGCCTGCGACGTAGTCAGGGAAACGAATTCCTGCGGGCCCTTGGCGCTCATCAGTTGCTGGGCAGCGGCTTTGCTTTCCTCGAACGACTCTTTGGCCACGGTCATGTTCAATTCGACGACTTTTTGCAAATTGACGAAGGCTTTTTGCGTGAAGACGTTGATTGCGGCGATGTTCGCATCAAAGGTTGCTTTGGTCGCGGTCGAGAACTGCTCTGGCATCATAAACATGGTTTTCTCCTGGAGGAATGGGTCGGTAAGTGAATTTTGTACACACTGGCGACGCACGAAAAACATATAAATGGTGCGTCGCAACAAATGTCATTTTAGCGATCTGGGATTCTGTGTCAAGCATTTTTGTGCGATGCAGCATAAATTTTCCCTACCTGCCTGCGGGTCGGGGACGGCGGGTCCTCGCTGCGAGGCTGCGCACTTATTGACCCGGTCCGGGGCATTTCTCCTGTATTCTTGGAAGCGCACGACGGGTGCGACGGTGACTGGCCCGATCGGATATTTCCCTCACTCTCACGAAAAGAGCAACGCCTTGGCAAAGACAAATTTCCAGTACGAAAAGCGGCAGAAAGATCTCGAAAAGAAGCGCAAGAAGGAAGAAAAGCTGAAGAAGAAGGCCGACAAGAGCAGTCAGCCTGAAGGCACGCCCGACGAGCCCAGCATCGAGCCAGGTACCGACGGCGGCGCCGAAACCGGCACCGAGACCAACCAGGCGAACGACGCCGGCGAACCGGAAAGCCTGCCGGTCCTGACACCCCGGTCGAACGACCCGGTCGAGTAATGCCTGTCCGGCACGGCGGCCCCGGTCCTGACCCCGACCCCGGATCCGACCGTTAGCCGCCGAGTACCGAGCCGTAAAGCAGAATGCGCGCCAGGACCAGGCCATGGTCCGTGGCTTCGGGCCGGCGCAAGCCCAGGTGGTCGTTGACGTAGATTACTTCCAGCACCTCTCCCGCCGCCGCCGGCGCACCTGGCTCGAACGCATCCGATACCAGTACATGATCAATGGTTTCCATTGAGCCGTCGTGCATGTGGGTGAAGCCGACATCGCGACCCACACGGGTCCTCGACTGCACGCGGTAGCTGTCGAACAGGCGGTCGGTCGGTCCTTCGCGCAGCGAGCGACGCTCCGACGCCGCACCGCTGACGATCTGAATCGTGGTCGAGACCGCCACATCATTGAAGTCACCCAGCACCACCAGCGGCAAGCGCTGGCGCCGCAGTTGATCCGACACCAGATAGCGCAACCCCAATGCTTCGGTATCGCGCCGGATCGACGATCGCAGCATTGCCATGCCCAACTGGTAGGAATCGTGCTCTGAGCTGATCAGGCCGCCGCCGTAATCCGGCCGTTTCGATTTCAGGTGGCAAACGAAAACGTCGATCAGATGCTGGCGCGGGGCGGGCCGTCCGGGTACGGCCGGCTCGATACCGGCGCACACCTGCACATGCAGGATCGGTCGGGTGAAGCTGCTGACCGGCGCATCGCTACCGGGCAGGGCCACAGTCAGGCCGTGCGGCAGCCGGGTGTGGTTGGTCGGCTGGCCGGCCAGGGGCAGGCGCGAGACCAGCGCCACGCTCGGTGTCAGGGTGCCGGCCTTAACGCTGGTCTCGAAATCGGGTCGGGCTTCAGGATCCATGCCGACGTGGTGGGCGGTGCGGTATTTGCGGGTTCTGGACAGCACATCCTTTAACACTGCCTGGGAAAAAATTTCCTGGAAGCCGATCACATCGGCATCGAGCGAGTCGAGCTGCTGCGCGATCCACTCTACTTTCGCCTCGTATTGCGCCTGCGTATACGGCTCCTGGTCGATATAGAACCGGACACCGGGAGGCGCGAGATTCAGGACATTGAAGGTCGCGAACCGCAGTTCCTGTTGCATAATGTGCTCCAAATTTTCAAGTTAGCGTATCACGCATGATCAAGCATGTTTCCGAGACGCCTGCCACGCAATTCCTGCGTCGCCATGACGTCGCCTACTCAGAGCATCCGTACCCCTACGAGGCGCATGGTGGCACCACGGTGTCTGCGCGCGAGCTCGGGGTGCCGGAGCACCACGTGGTCAAGACCCTGGTCATGCAGGACGAGAATGCCCGCCCGTTGATCGTGCTGATGCATGGCGATTGCAAAGTCTCCACCAAGAACCTGGCGCGCCAGATCGGTTGCAAGAGCGTGGCGCCCTGCACCCCTGAGGTAGCCTGCCGGCACTCCGGATACCTGGTCGGCGGAACCTCGCCGTTCGGTGTGCGCAAGCCGATGCCAGTCTACGTCGAACGCAGCATTCTGGATCTGGAAAAAATCTATATCAATGGCGGCCGGCGTGGTTATCTGGTCGGCATCGTGCCGCAGGTCCTGTCCGCGATCCTGCCGCTGACGGCAGTCGACTGTGCGCTGCCGGAGGCGTCGTGATGCGTGTACCCGGCGTTATCGAAAGGTTTGAATGAACACCGTGTTTTTCATCCTTGCAGCCTACCTGATCGGCTCGATCTCCTTCGCCGTCGTGATCAGTCGTGCCTTCGGCCTGTCGGACCCGCGCACCTACGGCTCCGGGAATCCGGGCGCCACCAATGTCCTGCGCAGCGGCAACAAGGCGGCGGCAGTGCTGACCTTGCTGGGGGATGGTGCCAAGGGCTGGCTGGCGGTGTGGCTTGCGCAATACTTCGCCGCCCGCTTCGGCGTTACCAATACCGGCATCGCACTGGTGGCTCTTGCCGTGTTCCTGGGCCACCTGTGGCCGGTGCTGTTTCGCTTCGTCGGGGGCAAGGGCGTGGCCACGGCACTCGGCGTGCTGCTGGCGATCAACGGCTGGCTCGGCCTGGCGACCCTGGTGACCTGGCTGGTGATCGCGTATGCATTCCGGTATTCATCGCTGGCGGCGCTGGTGGCCAGTCTGTTCGCGCCCTTTTACTACGGGCTGCTGTTCGGCGCCGACGGGATGCTTGGCGCGGTCGCCGTCATGAGTTGTTTGCTGATCTGGCGCCATGCCAACAATATCGGCAACTTGTTGGCCGGGCGTGAAGGGCGCATCGGCGCCGGAAAAAAAGGTTGAGGCCGGTCCTCAGATCCGCAACTCGTCGAGCGGCCATCGTGGCCGCACCGTGAAGGCATAGTTCCGGGTCGCCGCATCCGGTTGCGCCTGCAACCGCAGCGCGCCGGCGAACGCGATCATCGCACCATTATCGGTGCAGAATTCCAGGGCCGGATAGAAGACGCGAAAGCGCCGCTTGCGCGCCGCTGCATCGAGTCCGGCGCGCAATTGCAGGTTGGCGCCGACGCCGCCGGCAACGACTAAGCGCTTGAGGCCGGTTTGCTTCAAGGCAGTCATGCACTTCGCCACCAGCACGTCGACCACGGCGTCGACGAATCCGCGCGCGATGTCGGCCTTGTCCTGTTCGCACAGGTTCGTCGTCTTCTTCTTTACCACCGTCAGCACTGCCGTCTTCAGTCCGGAGAAGCTGAAATCGAGATTCTTCGAATGCAGCATCGGTCGCGGCAACTGGTACGCCATCGGATCGCCGAACTCGGCCAGGCGCGAAATCGCCGGCCCGCCCGGATACCCCAGCCCGAGCAGCTTGGCCGACTTGTCGAATGCTTCGCCGGCGGCGTCATCGACGGTTTCGCCCAGAAGTGTGTACTGACCCACGCCGTCGACTCGCATCAACTGCGTATGGCCACCCGAGACCAATAGCGCCACGAAAGGAAACGCCGGCGGGTCCGCCGCCAGCAGCGGCGACAACAGGTGACCTTCGAGGTGGTGGATGCCGAGTACCGGCCGGTCCAGCGCCAGCGCCAGTCCGCAGGCGACCGAAGCGCCGACAAGCAGCGCGCCGGCCAGCCCCGGACCCTGCGTGTAGGCGATGGCATCGACTGCGCCACGCTCGATCGCAGCCTCGGCGAAGACCTGTTCAAGCAAGGGGATGGCGCGCCGGATGTGGTCGCGCGAGGCCAGTTCCGGCACCACGCCGCCATAGGCTTCGTGCATGGCGACCTGCGAGTGCAGGGCATGCGCCAGCAGGCCTCGTTGTGTGTCGTACAACGCGATGCCGGTTTCATCGCAGGAGGATTCGACGCCGAGGATGATCATGGATGGGGCAATGCCGTTGGATAAACAAGGCTGGATTGTAATAGAAAGCCGGTGACAGTCGAACCGCCCGGCCTTCCTCGTGCTGGTTGCGATCACCGGACCGTTCTGGTGCGCCGCACAATTCAGGTGCGCCTTTGCGGGCGAATCTGGATTCGCCGGTTCATCACAGCGTCTTGCACCCCGGCCAGTTACCTCGCACAGCTGGCACGTCACTTGCAGAGGAGGTAGGCAGCAGATTTCCTTCTACACCAGATTCCTCAACCGAATCGCATGCCAAGGCTTTCATGACATCTAAAGATCTCCTGACTCCAGCGGTCGATACCGTTCGCCGCACCACCCTCAAGGCGGCAGCTGCCGTGACCGCCGGCGCGTTCGGAACCCTTGCCACCGGGGGCGTCTGGGCCGCCGGCTCAGACAAGCCCGAAAAGGAAGAAGTCAAGGTCGGCTTCATCCCGCTGACCGACTGCGCTTCGGTAGTCATGGCGTCGGTGCTGGGCTTCGACAAGAAGTACGGGATCAAGATCGTGCCTTCCAAGGAGTCGTCATGGGCCAGCGTGCGCGACAAGCTGGTCAACGGTGAAATCGATGCGGCCCATGTTTTGTACGGCCTGATCTACGGCGTGCATCTCGGCGCCGGCGGCGCCAAGAAAGACATGGCGGTGCTCATGACGATCAACAACAACGGTCAGGCGATCACGCTGTCCAAAAAGCTGGCGGACAAGGGCGCGGTCGACGGTCCGGGCCTGGCAAAACTGATGGCCTCCGAGAAGCGTGAGTACACCTTCGCCCAGACCTTCCCGACCGGTACCCACGCCATGTGGCTGTACTACTGGCTGGCGAACTACGGCATCAACCCATTGAAAGATGCCAAGGTGATCACGGTGCCGCCACCGCAAATGGTCGCCAACATGCGCGTCGGGAACATGGATGGATACTGTGTCGGCGAACCTTGGGGACACCGTGCTATTGCCGACGGCATCGGCATTACGGCGATCACGACCCAGGACATCTGGCGCGATCATCCGGAAAAAGTCCTCGGCACCACTGCAGAATGGGTCGCCAAGTATCCGAACACGGCGCGCGCGCTGACAGCGGCCGTGCTCGAAGCCGGGCGCTGGATCGATGCTTCGCTGTCGAACAAGACCAGGATGGCCGAAGTCATCGCCGACAAGTCGTACGTCAACACTTCCGTGGACGTGATCAACCAGCGCATTCTGGGACGTTACCAAAATGGCTTGGGCAAGACCTGGGACGATCCGAACTACATGAAGTTCTACAACGACGGCGCGGTCAGCTTTCCGTATCTCTCCGACGGCATGTGGTTCCTGACCCAGCAGAAGCGCTGGGGCCTGCTGAAAGGCGAAGTCGATTATCTGGGTACGGCCAAGGCCATCAACCAGATTGCGATCTACAAGGATGCCGCCACCATGATCAAGGCCAGCGTGCCGAAGGACCCGATGCGCAGCAGCAAACTGTTCGATGGCGTGGTGTGGGACGCGAAGAACCCGAAAGCGTACGCCGAGTCCTTCAAGATCAAAGCCTGACGAATTACGACCGGAGTTGACCATGAGTGCAGTCCTGAACAACGGCAACGCCCCTTTGCCCACGCCCGTGGCGGCCACGCCCATGGGCCTGCCGATGGAACAACCCGTGACCGCCAGCACGATGCATGGTGCGGATGCGCCCGTCGTAACGGCGCCGCCGCAACGCGCCGCTACCGAGGCGCAACGTCGCTTGACCGCCGGCGCCGACCGGCCGTCGCGCAGCGGTGTCGCGTCGCCCTGGCGGCCCGCCGTCATGACGATCGTGCCGCCGCTTGCGGGCCTGGCACTACTGATCCTGATCTGGGAAATCATCGCTGCCAAGAATGCGAATTTTCCGTCGCCGATGGTCACGTTGATTGAAGCGATCAAGGTGTTTTCCGACCCGTTCTACCAGAAGGGACCAAATGACCAGGGCATTGGCTGGAATATCTACGCCTCCCTCAAGCGCATCGCGGTCGGCTTCGGCCTGGCCGCCGTCGTCGGCATTCCGCTGGGTTTCCTGATCGGCCGCTTCAAGTTCATGTCCGGCATGTTCAATCCGATCATCAGCCTGTTGAAGCCAGTGTCGCCGCTGGCCTGGCTGCCGATCGGCCTGCTGGTCTTCAAGGCCGCCAATCCGGCGGCGATCTGGGCCATTTTCATCTGCTCGATCTGGCCGATGATCATCAATACCGCCGTCGGCGTACAGCGCGTGCCGCAGGACTACATGAACGTGGCACGGGTGCTGAACCTGTCCGAGTGGAAGATCATCACCAAGATCCTGTTTCCATCGGTGCTGCCATACATGCTGACTGGCGTGCGGCTGGCAATCGGCACGGCCTGGCTGGTCATCGTCGCCGCCGAAATGCTGACCGGCGGCGTGGGTATCGGCTTCTGGGTCTGGGACGAGTGGAACAACCTCAACGTCCCGCACATCATCATCGCCATCGTCGTCATCGGCGTGGTCGGCCTGTTGCTGGAGCAGGCGCTAGTCGCCATCGCACGCGCCTTCACGTACGAGGAAGTCAACAGCTGAAACGGGCCGAAGCGCACCGGGACGCGCGCTTCGACTCCATCACCGCCGCAATGTTCGAACAGGATCGCGCCACATGGAACAGTCACTCAACAGCAAGTTCATCGACATCGAGCATGCCGAAATGTCGTTTCCGACCAAGAAGGGCATGTTTCAGGCGCTCAGCGACGTCAACTTGTCGGTTGCCAAGGGGGAGTTCGTGACCCTGATCGGCCATTCCGGCTGCGGCAAGTCGACCTTGCTCAACCTGATTGCCGGCCTGACGATCGCCACCGGCGGCATGCTGCTGTGCGCCAATCGCGAGATTGCCGGCCCCTCGCCCGAGCGCGGCGTCGTGTTCCAGAATCACTCGCTCCTGCCGTGGCTGACCTGTCATGAAAATGTCTATCTGGCAGTCGAGCGGGTGTTCGCCGCGACCGAGTCGAAGGCGACATTGAAGGAGCGCACCAGTGCGGCCCTGGCCCTGGTCGGCTTGACGCATGCCGAACACAAGCGGCCACACGAAATTTCCGGCGGCATGAAACAGCGCGTCGGCATCGCCCGCGCCCTGTCGATGGAGCCGAAGGTGTTACTGCTCGACGAGCCGTTCGGCGCCCTCGACGCACTGACGCGCGCGCACCTGCAAGATGAATTACTGAAGATCGTTGCCCAGACCCATTCGACGGTGGTGATGGTCACGCACGATGTGGATGAAGCGGTGCTGCTGTCGGACCGCATCGTCATGATGACAAACGGCCCGTCGGCCACCATCGGCGAGATCCTGAAGGTGCGGCTGGACCGGCCACGCGAGCGAGTCGCGCTGGCGCAGGATGCGCTCTATACCGAGTACCGCACCTCGGTGCTGGAATTCTTGTACCACCGGCAATCGCATCCCGCCGCCACGGTAGCTGCCTGATCAACGAAAGTGCACAACATGAAAAAACTCAAACTGGTCATGGTCGGCAACGGCATGGCAGGCGTACGGACCCTGGAAGAATTACTGAAGATCGCGCCCGACATCTACGACATCACGGTATTCGGCGCCGAGCCGTACGCTAACTACAACCGGATCCTGCTATCGCCGGTGCTGGCCGGCGAGCAGACTATCAGCGACATCATGTTGAACGACGTGGACTGGTACGCCGACAACGGTATCACGCTCCATCTTGGCAAAAAAATCACGACCATCGATCGCTTCAAGCGCAAGGTGGTTGCCGACGACGGCACCGAGGCCGAGTACGACCGCCTGCTTCTGGCCACCGGCTCGAATCCCTTCATGCTTCCGGTGCCGGGCAAGGAGCTGCAGGGCGTGATCTCCTATCGCGACACCAAGGATACCAACGACATGATCGATGCGGCCGCCGTGCACAAGCACGCGATCGTCATTGGCGGCGGCCTGCTCGGCCTGGAAGCGGCCAATGGCCTGAAGCTGCGCGGCATGGATGTGACGGTGGTGCATTTGCCGACTTGGCTGATGGAGCGGCAACTCGATCTGGTGGCCGGCAAGATGCTGCAGAAATCGTTGGAAGACCGCGGCCTGAAATTCCTGCTGGCGAAGAACACGCAGGAAATCCTCGGTGACGACGCCGGCATGGTCAAGGGGATTCGCTTCACGGACGGCACCGAACTGCCGGCCCAGCTGGTGGTAATGGCTGTCGGCATCCGGCCCAACACCACGCTGGCCGAAGCCACGGGCCTGTACTGCAACCGCGGCATCGTCGTCAACGACACCATGCAGACCTTCGACCCGCGCGTCTACGCGGTCGGTGAGTGTGTCAACCATCGCGGCACCGCTTACGGCCTGGTCGCGCCGCTGTTCGAGATGGCCAAGGTGTGCGCCAACCATCTGGCTAATTTCGGCATCGGTCGCTATCAGGGCTCGGTGACGTCCACCAAGCTCAAGGTGACCGGCATCGACCTGTTTTCCGCCGGTGAATTCATGGGCGGCGACGGCGTCGAGGAGATCATCCTGTCCGACCCGATCGGCGGCGTCTACAAGAAGCTGGTGGTCAAGGACGACAAGCTGATCGGCGCCTGTCTGTATGGCGACACGGTCGACGGCAGCTGGTATTTTCAGCTCCTGCGGGAAGGCAAGGACATCTCCGAGATCCGCGAGACGTTGATGTTCGGCGAGTCCAACACCGGCCGTCCTGGCGACGTCGGGCACGAAGGCTTCACCAAGGCCGCCGCCATGCCCGACAGCGCCGAGGTCTGCGGCTGCAACGGCGTCTGCAAGGGCGCCATCGTCACCGCCATCAAGGAAAAGGGACTGTTCACCCTGGAGGACGTGCGCAAGCACACCAAGGCCTCGGCATCCTGCGGTTCCTGCACTGGCCTGGTCGAGCAGATCCTGATGTTTACCGCCGGCGGTGATTATTCATTGGCGACCAAGACCAAGCCGTTGTGCACTTGTACCAACCACACCCACCAGGAAGTGCGCGACGCGATCCGTGTCGAGAAGCTGCTGACGGTCGCTTCGACCCAGCAAATGCTCGGCTGGCGCACCCCCAACGGTTGTGCCACCTGCCGTCCGGCGATCAATTACTACTTGCTCTCGACCTGGCCGCACGAAGCCGTGGACGATCCGCAGTCGCGCTTCATCAACGAACGCGCGCACGCCAACATCCAGAAGGATGGCACGTACTCTGTCATTCCGCGCATGTGGGGAGGCGCGACCTCGTCGTCGGAACTGCGCCGTATCGCCGACGTGGTCGACAAGTTCAAGATCCCGACCGTCAAGGTCACCGGCGGCCAGCGCATCGATCTGCTGGGCGTGAAAAAGGAAGATCTGCGCGAAGTCTGGAAGGACCTCGGCATGCCGTCAGGCTTGGCCTACGCCAAGGGGCTGCGCACCGTAAAAACCTGCGTCGGTTCGGAATGGTGCCGCTTCGGCACCCAGGATTCGACGCTGATGGGTCAGCAGCTCGAGCGCGCCCTGGCCCGCATGTATGCACCGCACAAGGTCAAGCTGGCGGTCTCCGGTTGCCCGCGCAATTGCGCCGAATCCGGTATCAAGGACGTCGGCGTCATTGGCGTCGATTCGGGTTGGGAGATCTACGTCGGCGGCAATGGCGGCATCAAGACCGAGGTCGCACAATTCCTGGTCAAGCTGAAAACCCACGAAGAAGTGCTGGAGTATGCCGGCGCCTTCCTGCAGCTATACCGCGAGGAGGGCTGGTACCTCGATCGCACCGTCCATTACCTGGCGCGCGTCGGGCTCGAGCACGTCAAGGCCAAGGTGGTCGAGGATGCCGCCAACCGCAAGGAACTGTATGCCCGGCTCCTGTTTGCGCTCGATGGCGAACCGGACCCGTGGCATGATCCGGAAAAAGCGATGGTCGATACCCGCCAGTTCGTGCCGCTGGCAGGATAAGACGGATCGCCGACAGCCGCTGACCAGACAAGGGGTCACGGTGTCGAAACCGCATTGTGCGAAGTTCTTCAACCTGGAAGGAAATATCATGAAACTGTACGTCGTCGCCACCCTCCTGTCCCTCGGCGCAGTTACGCTGATTTCCAACGCTTGCATGTTTCGCGATACGGCCACCCGCACGTCGCCGGTCAATATTGCCCATTTACGATGATTGAAAAAAGAGGTACTTGATGTCGAATCAGTGGAAAGTCATCTGCAAAGTCACTGACATACCGGTACTGGGGTCCCGCGTCGTCAAGCGGGCGGTCGCCGCCGGCGCGCCGGCCGTCCCCGACGTGGCAATCTTTCGCAACAGCGAAGACACGGTGTTTGCGCTCCTGGATCGCTGCCCGCACAAGGGTGGACCGCTGTCGCAGGGAATCGTCTTCGGCGAACGCGTCGCCTGTCCGCTGCACGGCTGGAATATCGAACTCGGCTCCGGCTGCGCCATCGCACCCGACGTCGGTTGCACTCGTACGTTCAGCGTCAAGGTCGAAGCCGGCGATGTGTTCCTCGACGAGGCTGAACTGGCAGACCGTGGCGTCGAGGTGCCGGTTGCATGAGTCAAGCCGATGAGTCAAGCCGATGAGTCAAGCCAATGAGTCAAGCCGATGAGTCAAGCCAATGAGTGAAGCCGTGACCGTCAATGCCGGCGAAGTCCGCGCTACCTGCTGTTATTGCGGCGTCGGCTGTGGCGTCCTGATCGCCAGCGACGGAGAGCAGATTACCGGCGTGCGCGGTGACCCGGAGCACCCGGCAAACTTCGGCCGGCTTTGCACCAAGGGTAGTACGTTGCATCTGTCGGCGACTCCCTTGCAGCGGCAGCAGGCGCGGGCGCTCGTGCCCGAGGTGCGCAGCGAGCGCTTCGCGGTGCGCGCGCCGGCCGCGTGGGATGCGACCCTGGACCTGATGGCGCAGAAATTCGCCGACACGATCCGCACCCATGGTCCCGACAGCGTCGGGTTCTATATTTCCGGCCAGCTGATGACGGAAGATTATTACGTCTTCAACAAGCTGGCCAAGGGTCTGATCGGCACCAACAATGTCGATACCAATTCGCGCCTGTGCATGTCCAGCGCCGTGGCCGGCTACAAGCAGACGCTGGGAGCCGATGCGCCGCCCGCCTGCTACGAAGACATCGACCATGCCGACCTGATCTTCATCGTCGGCTCGAACGCGGCCTATGCGCATCCGGTGCTGTACCGGCGCATCGAGGAAGCACGCAAGAACAATCCGAAACTGAAACTGGTGGTAGCCGATCCGCGCCGCACCGATACCGCGCGCGACGCCGACCTGTTCCTGCCGATCTTGCCCGGCACCGACGTCGCCCTGTTCAACGGCATGCTGCACATCTGCCTGTGGGAAGAGCTGATCGATTCGGTCTTCATTGCAAACCATACCGAAGGTTTTGTCGAACTCAAGCGCACGGTGCGCGAATACACGCCGCAATTCGTGGCGCAAACCTGCGGCATTGCCGAAGCCGACCTGCTGACGGCGGCGCGCTGGTTCGGACAATCACCGGCGGCCCTGTCGCTGTACTGCCAGGGTCTCAATCAATCGTCTTCCGGCACCGCCAAGAACGCGGCGCTGATCAACCTGCACCTGGCCACGCACCAGATCGGCAAGCCGGGCGCCGGTCCGTTTTCACTGACCGGCCAGCCCAATGCGATGGGCGGTCGCGAAGTCGGCGGCATGGCCAACCTGATGTCGGGCCACCGCGACCTCGCCAATCCCGCGCATCGGGCCGAAGTCGCCGCGCTGTGGGGCATCGACGACGTGCCCTCGAAGCCGGGCAAGACCGCCGTCGAGATGTTCGAGGCAGTGCGCACCGGCGAGATCAAGCTGCTGTGGATCGCCTGTACCAACCCGGCGCAATCGTTGCCGAACCAGAAGCTGGTGCGCGAAGCGCTGGACAATGCCGAACTCGTCATCCTGCAGGAAGCCTTCAGGCATACCGCCACCGCCGAGTACGCCGACGTGCTGCTGCCGGCGACCGCCTGGGGTGAGAAGGAAGGCACGGTCACCAATTCCGAGCGGCGCATCACGCGCATCCGGCCGGCGCTGCCGCCGGCCGGCCAATCCCGTCACGACTGGCAGATCGTGGTCGACTTCGCGCAGCGGCTGGAAAAACTGCTGGGCAAAACCACGACCCTGTTTCCTTACACCTCGTGCGAATCCATCTGGAACGAACACCGCGAATCGACACGCGGGCGCGACCTCGACATCACGGGATTGTCTTACGACCTCCTGGACACGAGCGGACCGCAACAATGGCCGTATCCGACCGGCGCAACCACGGGCAGCAAGCGCCTGTACGAAGACGATATCTTCCCGACTCCGTCAGGCAGAGCACATTTTGTCGACACCGCTTACCGGCCGGTGGCCGAGCGGGTCGATGCGCAGTATCCGTTTCGCCTGACGACAGGGCGCTTGCGTGATCAATGGCACGGCATGAGCCGCACCGGGCTGGTGGCACAACTGTATGCTCATGCGCCCGAGCCGGCGGTGGTGATGGCGCGAGCCGACATGGATCGGCGCCTGCTGGCCGGCGGCGACCTGGTGCATGTCACCAGCCGGCGTGGTTCGCAGATCCTGCCGGTGCAGCCCGGCGACGACATGCGTGCCGGCCAGGCCTTCATCGCGATGCACTGGGGCGAGGAATATGTATCAGGTCGCGGCCATCACGGCGGCGGCTCGCACGGCGTTAATGCGCTGACCTCGGCCGCACTCGATCCGAGTTCGAAACAGCCCGAACTCAAGCACGCGGCGGTCAAGGTGTTAAAGGCGGAGTTGCCCTGGCAGCTCTTCGTCTTCGGCTGGATCGACGCCGCCGAGGTGGTCAACGTGCAGGCGGCGTTACGTGCGTCGATGCGTCATTTCGGCTATGCGTCCTGTACGCTGTTCGGGCGCGAGAAAGTCGGGGTTCTGTTCCGTGCGGCCGACGATTATCCTGCCGCACCCGAGCTGCTGCGCCAGATCGAAGCCCATTTCGGCCTGACGGGCGCCACTGTCCTGCGCTACGACGACACCCGCCGCGGCAGTGCCCGCCGCATGCGGGTCGAGGAGGGTTTGCTACAGGCAGTCTCGCTGGCCGGTGATGTCAGCGCCGCCGGCTGGCTGAAGGCGTATCTGGAAACCGGGGAATCGGTTGTACCCCTGGGTCGTCGCCTGATGATGCCGAGCGCGACGCCGCCGGCCGGCTTCATCTCCCGTGGCCGGATCGTCTGCAACTGCTTCGACGTTGCCGAGCGTGATATCGCACAGGTGCTGGATGGACAAACCGGCAACCCCGAAGAACGCCTCGCAGACCTCCAGTCGCGCTTGAAATGCGGTACCAACTGCGGCTCGTGCGTGCCAGAGCTGAAGGTCATGATCGGACAGAGCCAGACCAGCGCTGCTCCCGCCTGATGCAGGAAACGGCGTTGCACCACCGCCCCGCCGAGCCTGCGCCGGAGGGCGATCCTGAGAGCTGAATGAGGACACCGGCGCGGCTTCGGTATACCCTGTTCGCATGACGAATTCCACGACATCCCCAACCTTCAGCGCAGCCCGGTTCATCAAGGAAATCGGGCGCGGCAAGGAAGGCGCACGCAGCCTCTCACGCGACGACGCGGAGTTGCTGTACGGCGCCATGCTCAGGCGCGAGGTTTCCGATCTCGAACTGGGCGCCATCCTGCTCTCCATGCGCATCAAGGGTGAGTCGATCGATGAGATCGCCGGCTTCATGGCCGCTGCCGAAGCCTCGTTCGCACCGCTGGAAGCGCCGGCCGGAGTTGCCATGCCGGTCTTGATCCCGAGTTACAACGGCGCGCGCAAGATGCCCAACCTGACGCCGCTGCTGGCCATGCTGCTGGTGCGGGAAGGCGTGCCGGTACTGGTGCATGGCGTCACGCAAGACCCGGGGCGGGTGACCACCGCCGAGATCTTTACGGCGCTGGGCTGGGCGCTGTCCGGCACGGCGCAGGAAGCGCAGGCACAACTGGGCGGGCCGACCCCGGTTTTCATCCCGATCGAGATCCTGGCGCCGCAGATGGCCGGCTTGCTGGCGTGCCGC
>JACMRD010000270.1 GCA_014376645.1 Herminiimonas sp.
GGAAATCGAAATCACCGAAAGCATGGTCATGGGTGACGTCAACCACAGCATCGCCACGCTCGAATCGATCCGCGGCATGGGCGTAAAAATTGCCATCGACGATTTCGGTACCGGCTTTTCCTCGCTCAGCTATCTGTCGAAGCTACCGATCGACACGCTCAAGATCGACCGCTCCTTCATCATCGACATGACGTCCGGCCCCTCCGGACTGGCGCTGGTATCGACCATCGTCAACCTGGCGCATTCACTGCGTCTGAATGTGGTTGCCGAGGGGGTGGAAACCGAGGAACAACGCGGGCTCCTGCGCGAGTTGAATTGCGATCAGATGCAGGGTTTTCTGTTCAGCAGGCCGATCCCGTGCGAGGAATTTGAAAGCCGGTATTTGAGGCCGGCTGGCCAGGACTGAAGCAGCGACGGTCTCGCTGCCTGCCGCGGCAAGCAACGTTGTGTCACGTATGCCTCTGCTCGGCCGGTGCCTGAACACCATCGTCGCCATCGAGATCGCCGCGCCGCGCCATGAAGATCGCCCAGCTCGCCAGGAACAGCGCCGCAACCATCGGTCCAATGACGAAACCGCTAAGGCCAAAGAGGGCCATGCCGCCGACGGTTGAAACAAGGACCATATAGTCAGGCAGGCGTGTGTCCTTACCGACCAGCATCGGTCGCAGGAGATTGTCAACCAGGCCGATCACCAGCACGCCGAAGGCGACGATCAATGCGCCCGTGCCGACTTCCCCGGTGGTCAGCATGGTGAGGGCGACCGGGCCCCAGATGAGTGCGGCGCCGATTGCCGGCAGCAGTGACAGCAGCGCCATCAGTACACCCCACAACAGCGCCGCATTGATCCCCAGGAACCAGAATAGCAAGCCGCCGAGGGTGCCCTGCACAGCGGCCACGATGACATTGCCGCGAAACGTGGCGCGGATCACAGTCGTGAATTTATCGAGCAGGTAGTCGGTGTTGGCCCGGCTCATGGGCAGCGCCTCGCGGATTCGCGCAGTGAGGATTTTGCCATCGCGCAGCATGAAGAACAGCAGGTACAGCATGATGCCCAGGCCGACCACGAAATCGAAGGTGTTCTGGCCGATGCTCACGGCCTGGACGGCAAGGAAACGGCTGCCTTGCGCTGCTGCCTCCGATACCGTTGTCTGCAATGTCGCCAGATCCGCCATGCCCGCCCGGTCGAGCAGATTGACCAGCCAGGAAGGCAGTCGCCCGACGGCCTGTTCGAAATAAAGGCCGGCGTCGAACTGGCCGCCGTTGACTTTTTTGTACAGGGCCGTGCCCTGTTGCACCAGTGTCCCAGCGATCAGGGTCAGCGGCAGGATCACCATTACCACGCAGGCCAGCAGCGTGGCCAGGGCAGCAAGCGTCCGGCGCGCACCCATCGATCGCAAGAGCCTGGCATGAAGGGGCTCGAACACGATCGCCAGAACGACAGCCCAGAAAATGGCGCCGGCAAAAGGCGAGACAACGAACAGGAAAGCGGCGGAAATCGCGACCAGCAGGATAAGAAAAGCCTTGTGCTGCAGTTCCGGATGATTCATTTGGGATTCCAGTTCGATTGGGTGCCCGATGCGGCCGGATTCTTGCGTTCATGCTGAATGGAACAGGATACAGTGCCGGGCGCGGTTTGACTGCGCCCCTGCTGGCGCGCAACCTTGAAGAACTGTCGAACAGTCCAAAACCCGCGTAAAATGCGACCGACGCGGGTGTAGCTCAATGGTAGAGCAGAGACTTCCCAAGCCTACGACGAGGGTTCGATTCCCTTCACCCGCTCCAGATACCCGATCGACGTTCACTTCTCTTTACTTCACTGCGCCGGACCGACCCGATCCGACCGGCCTCACACCTTCAGCATGTCAGAACAGAACCCAGCCGACGGCGCGCGCAAGCCGATGTTTTACGATCCCAACGACCATCGCATCCGTAGTTTCGTGACCCGCGCCGGGCGGCTGTCGACGGCCCAGGGCCGAGCGATCGAGGAACTCGGGCCGCGTTTCTGCCTGCCCTATGCAAAGGAAACGCTCGATACGGCGGCGGCTTTTGGTCGCGCCGCACCGGTGATTTTCGAAATCGGTTTCGGCATGGGTGACACTACCGCGACGATCGCCACCGGCATGCCGGACAAGGATTTCATCGGCGTCGAAGTGCACACGCCCGGCGTGGGCAGCCTGTTGAAGCAGATCGGCGAACAGGGACTAGGCAACCTGCGCCTGATCCAGCATGATGCGGTCGAAGTGCTGACCCACATGATTGCACCAGCGTCGCTGGCCGGCGTGCACGTCTTCTTTCCTGATCCGTGGCACAAGGCGCGTCACAACAAGCGCCGCCTGATCCAGGCGCCGCTGGTGCAGTTGTTGTGTACACGCCTGGCGCCGGGTGGCTACCTGCACTGCGCCACCGATTGGGAAGAATACGCACAGCAGATGCTGGAGGTGCTGGGCGCCGAACCGGACCTGGTCAACATGGCGGACGGCTATGCGCCACGGCCTGCCTACCGGCCGGTCACCAAGTTCGAGAACCGCGGCATCAAGCTCGGACACGGTGTCTGGGATCTGGTGTTTCAGCGCCGATGATCCGGGGCGGCCGGGCGCAAAATACC
>JACMRD010000271.1 GCA_014376645.1 Herminiimonas sp.
CCATTCATGCCGGTGTGATGGGGTCGCCGATATTCCCCGGGGAATACGCACGAGAGCTTGCCTTCTGCGTGACACACACCATGCGCTGCTGAGCAAAGGGGATAACACCGATAGCGTAGATTTCCCCATGGCGGCAGACAGCGTCTTGGCTTCGATGTTGATGCTGCGGCAGTGAATCGTGTGCCGCCACGCCTTGAACATTCCCGATATTCCCCGGGGAATATCCGTGCTGCATCAGGGATTGACTGTGGTTTTGCCTCGCCGTTTAGCCGGTATCATCACTTTTGCCGGGCTTGTCGACGATCAGATCGAGGCTGAATTGGTCCGGCGGGGTGCGCCGTAACCAGTCACTGGACGCCGCCCGCAACCGAGCGGCGCCGGCCGGAGCGCTGCCAGCGCAGCCGTGAGCGACCTGCTCGAATAAACGCTTGATGATCCGATGGATGCGATCCACTGTCAGCAACGCCTCCGGCGCCTGCAGGGCGCTGTCTTGGCGGGGCGGCGATGGGTCGGACGGCAGCGCTGCAATCATCGGCGCATCCAGCGGCATGCGCTCCAGATCGACAAAGCCGCGCGCCACCACATAGGCGCGGACTTCGGTCATTGCCGCGCTGCTTAGCGCTACCGGCCGTGCGAACCCCGGCGATCCTGGCAAGAACAGTTGCCAGTCATCTCCTGTGTCCGCGACTCCTGCGCTGCGCTGTAGTTGCTCGCGTCGCAGTGTTGCCAGCTGTGCGATCCGCAGCCCGGTGCCTGCGCTCAGTGCCAACAGGCACCGCAAGCGGGCGTTGGCCAGGCTGGCTGATTGCGCCGCCAGGTAGGTGCGCACCAGTTGCCATTCGGTCGCACTCAGCAAGCGTGCGAGTGGCGGCCCGTTCTGCGCAAGTGCGTACGCGCCGATCTCCTGCATCGGATTAGATAAAATATAATTATTGTTGTTAAGCCAACGAAATAGATTGCTCAGAATCGACAACGCCTGTCGCTGGGAAGACCCGCTCAATTGCCCCTGGAACGGGCGCCAGAAGCGGCTGTTGCGCCCGGCGCCGGTGGTGCCGATCCAGTTCTCTTGCGGTATCTGAAAATACGCCTCCCACTGGCTGACCGTTGCAGTGCCGATCAGTCGCAGGAAGTCCCGATAGGCAATGCAGTCGGCCACAGTCATCGAACCAAGGCTGCGTCCGCGTTCCAGCACGCTCCATAGCAGCAACCGTTCGGCTTCCTTGCGGTAGGCGCGCCAGGTGTGGCTGTTCGTCTGTTTCTCGGAAAGCCAAAGCTCGATCGCTGCCACCTCGTCGATGAGGGCGCACGCGTCTGGAGACCCGTCGCCTTCGGCCTTGTCGACCGCCGCTTTCGGCATGCGAAAAAGTTCGAGCGGCACCATCGCGGTCCGACGTGCGCCAGGTGACGCCGGTGGCAGCGAGCGCGGCGGATGATAATGCTGTCCTGACGGCTGCAGCTCGGGCGTGTTCCTGAACACGTCGGCTTGCAGCCACTGGCCGATGTGCAGCGCCGCCTTGATGCCGATGCGCGGTACCTTGCGATACCAGTGATAGCCGTGCCGGTCGATCAGCGCCACCAGATCGGCCAACTCGTCAATGCCGACGACGCCTAGTCGTCGCGCGAGCACCGGGTCGAGCCAGCCATCGATGCGGTCAGATGGCTGCGGGTCACGAGCAGTTCCGGCTTCAAGAGCGGTGAGCACCTGTTGCTGGCGCTGACGCAGGCGCTGGTTGCGCACCGCCCGCCGGGATGCGGTGGCTGCTTTGTCTCCATGGATCTGCTCATACAATGAAATCAGCTCGGCTTCGCCGTAGATGCCGTCGGCATCGTGCTCGTCGCGAAACGCTTCGAGCGACGGGGCGCTGCGCTGAGATCGAACGGCCAGCGCTTCCGGCGCAACGGCCAGAAGCCTGACCTCCGTGGGTGTCAGGCTGCGCCTTGCCAGCGACAGCAACTGCTCACGAATCCAT
The DNA here is from genome assembly GCA_014376645.1 of Herminiimonas sp. GTDB lineage: Bacteria > Pseudomonadota > Gammaproteobacteria > Burkholderiales > Burkholderiaceae_D > JANXSS01. Next base: position 1,971 of record JACMRD010000271.1, read on the forward strand.
TTGAGGGCAGCTTTTGCCAGGCGCAGATCGGGTTGCGCATCGGCGTTGGGGGAGGGTAGGTGGAATGTCAGGTAGCGCGCCGCCAGAGCATCGAGATCGAGACCATCGAGATAGCCTCGAAAGAACGCAAAATGCGCCCGTCCCAACCGGATCGTGACCGTCCCGCGTTCGACCCAGCCACCTCGCATGCGCTCTTCCTGACCGTAAGACGTTGATTTAATGGATTTTTTAGATTGGTGAATCTGTAATCACCGTTATTTCACACTTAAAATCACTGTACGGATTATAGAGTTGCTAGCCCATCCGTGGTTGCGTTCCCGTACTAGTTTGCCTCGCATCAAGGTTCAGCATCGCTGTCTACCTTGACCGCCTGATTGGCCATGAACGGTACGACCGCGCTGACAACGATCGCGACCAGGTTAACCGGGCCGACCTGTTGTTCCAGGGCCAGAAAGCTGCACAATAGAGCCCATGGTGCCACCGAGCCGGTTAGTACCGAGCCGCCTGAAAAAATCGAGCCCACTCCACCGATTCTTGCGCGTTCCAACCGGTGCGATGGCGGCAGGCGCGGCCGTCACGTTTCAAGCAGCAGTGGACGGCGCGACAGGCGGCGCAATCGGACGCCAGACTTCGATGTCGGCAGCTGACAATTCGCGGCTGGCAAAATAGCCTTGGTATTCGTCGCAGCCGTGTAACTGTAAAAAGTCGAATTGTTCGCGCGTTTCGACGCCCTCGGCAACGACTTTCAGTTGAAGGGCCTTCGCCATGACGAGGATGGCGCAGATGATGGCGGCGTTTTCCGGATCGTTGGCGATGTCGCGCACGAAGCTCTGGTCGATCTTGAGTTTGTCGATCGGAATGTGCTTGAGATGGCTGAGACTGGAAAAGCCGGTACCGAAATCGTCGACGGTAACCTGCACGCCGATCTCGCGCAAAGAGCGCAGGGTCGTGATGGCCAGGCTCGACTCCTTCATCAAGATGTTTTCGGTAATTTCCAGCTCTAGAAAACGCGGATCGAGTTCAGCCAGATGCAGGGCATCGAGAATCGATTCCAGCAGATTTTTTTGCTGGAACTGCGCCGCCGACAGGTTGACCGCTACCACTGTGGTGAAACCATGCGCCTGCCAGGTCTTGGCCTGTTGGCAAGCAGCTTGCAGCACCCAGCTGCCAATCGGCACGATCAGGCCGCATTCCTCGGCGACATGGATGAACCGTTTCGGCAGCAACAGGCCGAGTTCCGGATGACGCCACCGAATCAGGGCTTCCACGCCGCTGGTCTTGCCGTCGGCAAAGCGGCACTGTGGCTGGTACTGGAGGATGAATTCCTTGTTCTTCAGCGCGTTGCGCAGGCTGTGTTCCAGGGACATGCGTGCAACGATTCTGGTATTCATGTCGGTGTCAAAAAACTGGTAGCGGTTGGTGCCGATTTTTTTAGCGTGGTACATCGCCAGATCGGCGTTCTTAAGCAGCGTATCTACGTTGGTGCCGTCATTGGGATAGGTGCTGATGCCGATGCAGGTGGTGATCGTGAAGTCGCAACCCTCGATTGAATAAGGCTGGTTGATGGCGGCCAGCACATTGTCGGCGATGTGCGCCACGGGTTCGCTGTGGCCGGTATCGATGAGCATGATGACGAATTCGTCACCGCCTAACCGGCTGATGGTGTCGATGTTGCGCACGCATTTCTTGAGCCGCTCTGCAACGGTCCGAAGCAGTCTGTCGCCAACATGATGGCCGAAAGTGTCGTTGATGTTCTTGAATCGGTCCAGATCCAGAAAGAGGATCGCCAGCCGGCTTTGGTGACGTTCGGCCGTGGCAATCGCCTGCTGTAAGCGGTCGAGCAACAGCACCCGGTTGGGCAAGCTGGTCAGAAAGTCGTGCTCGGCCAGATGCCGCATCTGCTCCTCGGCCGCCTTGCGCTCGGAAATGTCGTTGACGATGCCGATTGTATTGACGACTTTCTGATCGACGTCACGTACGTTGGTCAGCGACAACCACATGGGATAGTCTGGACCATCCCGATGCCGTCCCCACAGCTCACCCTGCCACCGATCGTTCGCTGCCAGCGCCGCGTCGATTGCCTTGAACACTGCCGGGTCCGCACCGGGGCCGCACAGAATCGATGGCGTGGAACCGATCAGATCCCGCTGGCGATACCCGGTAATGTCGCTGAACGCCGCGTTGACCGAGACGATATGCTGTTCGCCATCGGCAATGAGAATGCCATCCTGGCTGTTTTCGAACACCTTGGCCGCCAGCAGTAGTGCTTGATTCGCCCGCTTGCGCTCGGAGATGTCGCGCACCACCAAGTAGAGCAGACTCTTGTTTTCGATCGGGATCTCGGTGCACAGGACCTCTGACCAGAAGCTCGACCGGCCCGGATACCTGATATGGCACCACTCAAAGCGCTGGTTGCCGTGCTGTTTGACCAGCACCTGCATTTGCGCGGCCTTCACAGTCGATGGCGTACCGTCCGGCTGGTTCAGCGGCGAGATGATGGTGACCGGCTGCCCGAGCACTTGGGCCGGGTCGGTAAAGCCGAACAGTTCGAGAGCGGCTGGATTGACCTGCAGGAAATGATCGTCCTCGATCAACATGATGGCATTGGCGGAACGTTGGAACAGGGTCCTGAAATTAGCGCCGACAGCCAGTAGGGCTTCTTCCTCGCGTTTGCGCACCGAAATGTCGATGTCCATGCAAAAGATCTGGTGGATTTTCCCGCTCCGAAAGACCGGGAACATGGTCGAATAAACCCATAGCTCGCGACCTGTCACCGTCATGACCTCCCAGTCGCTCGGCAGAACCGGCTGACCGGTTTCCAAGATGCGAGCAATGGTGTCGGAGAACTGTGCCTCTTTGCCGCGGTGGAACAGCAAGGTGTCGAGGCGGTGCCCGATCGCCTCGGTAGCAGAGATGCCATAGATCGAGGCGCTGGTGAGATTCCACAGGCGAACCACGCCATCGAGTCCAAAGCTCTGGATAGCCACCATCGGCGTGTGCTCGATGGCGGCGACCAGTCGCGACAGTACGTCAAGTGCCACTTGTCCCGAATCGCCAGCGATAGCAGTCATCAGGCGCTCGGTATCCTGTAGTTGCGCGGGCGGATTGGTGGGCGGGTTGGTAGACACAGGCATGAAGTCAGGCAATGTACATGGCGGGCTGATCGATCGAAGCCGAACAGGCTTTTGCTGCGCCGTGGCGATACGGATCGCCGCTGCGATGGCTTGTAACTTCGTCTGCTTTCCCGTGGTAGATCGGCCGGGAGAGTAGAAGTTCGACCCAGGCCTTTTGAGCGGACGCAATCAGATCTGCGAATGCGGCGCACGGCGCGCGTTTCTCATTTCCGTGTGAAAACCTCATGCCATGAATCCGGTATCTGTCGTCGCTGGCGCATTCTAGCTAGCGCGCCAGCAGCAGAGCGTCGACCTGACACCAACCTGACCAACGAAGTGCCAGGACTGGTCTACCAGTGCCGGCTTGCGCCGGATGGGTCGGTCAGCTTTCTGTATGCCAGCGACGGCATTGGCGAGATCTACGAACTTACGCCTTCCGATGTCGCCCACGACAGTGCACCGATCCATGCCCGCATCCACGCCGAGGATCGTGCGGCTTACCAGATTTCCCTGCAGGAGTCGGCCGAACACCTGACGCCTTGGCACCTTGAATTTCGCGTGATCCTGCCGCGCCAGGGCTTACGCTGGCGCCACGCCAACGCACGTCCCAGTCGAAGTGCGGATGGTGGCACCGTGTGGCACGGGATGATCACCGACATCACCGAACGCAAGTACAACGAGATCGAATTGCAGGAATTCGCGGCCATCGATTTTCTGACGCAACTGCCGAACCGTCGGCATTTCATGGCGAAAATGGACAAGGAATTGCAGCGGGTCCAGCGCAGTCTGGTACCGGCGACAGCGGTTCTGATGTGCGACCTCGATCACTCCAAGGCGATCAACGACTGCTACGGTCACGCTGCCGGTGATCTGGTCCTGAAAGGTTTTGCCACCATCCTCCGCGGACAATTGCGCAAGCACGATACGGTTGGCAGGGTAGGTGGCGAAGAATTCGCCGTGGTGCTGCCTGGCGCAAATGTTGCCGAGGCCTGCCACTTCGCCGAGCGGGTGCAGCGGGAACTGACCAACACGCGCCTGATCGACAGCATCGGGATCAACCCCGTGACGGTCAGCATCGGCATCGCCAAGCTCAGTCAGGGCGATGCCCGTGCAGATACCGCGCTCGCACGCAGCGACATCGCACCGTATCGGGCCAAGGACGGCGGGCGCAACCGCATTGAAGTCCTGGTCGAGTAGATCGACTGCGGTCCGGTTGAAGCCGGCGACGGCTTGGCGCACCCGCAGCGGTGCGCAGTTTTCCCGATGCTTCTGTGCGGTATGTCGTCCGGCGGTGTCTGCCTTTCAGGCTGTCAGCCCCAGACGTAGCCGCGTCGCTTCCAGCAAGGCGGCGTTGTAGGGATACAGATTTTCGGTGAACATCATCTCCGCCTCCGCCGGTTCGGCGAGGCACAACGCCAGCATGTGCGGACCGTCATCGATCATGCCGAGGAATTCACTGCCCCAGCGGTTCTTGCGGTGGGTGCGCAATACCTCCGCCCCCAGTTCGGCCAGCGGCGCGGCCACGCCTGCGGCCAGTGCCTCTTGTTGCCATTCGGTCCAGTATTCGTTCGTGCGTTGGTAATCTTCCATGCGTCAATCCAGTGAAATAAAAGGGAGCATTGCTCAGGCCCGCGATTCTACGCTGTCTGCACGGCATGACGCTGTTCATGGTGGCAGGATCGTCAGGGCAGCACCCGGGATGGCGCGGCTCCGCCGACATGCTCGGCGAGCATGCTGCGTCCTATGTTGGCACGGAAGAAAAAAAGCCCGCGCGTGCCGGGCTTGAACTTGCAGCGGACGCGCTACGCCTGGCGTGCGGCCAGTTTGCGGCGGCGCACCGCTGCCACCCCGATCAGTCCCAGTCCGAACAGGGTCAGCGTGGCGGGCTCCAGTACCTTCGACGGCGCGCATTTGCCATCGACCGCAGTCACGCAGCCGGTGATGATCAGGTTGTCGATGCTGACTTCCGACGGCCAGTCGAGGAAGCTGAGGAAGCTCAATGCGTTGAAGGCGTCGGACCCTGCACGAAAACTCATGCCCGGCCCGCAGCCCGAGCCTTTCTGGCAGATCGCGTCCGGAAAAATTTCATAATCGAAACTGACATTGGTGACCAGGAAATCTGCGAAGGATAAAGTGAAGCGATCCCTCAATATCGATGGCGTGCATGTGACAGCGGTTTCGGTAAAGACGAAGTTGTTGTTGACGAGGAAGGTTTCGTAGGCGATCGTCCTGTTCGGGGTGAGATTGATGCCGCTACTGCCATCACTATTGCCAGGGGTCTGCGTGACCCGGCCTCCACCGTTGTAGTTCTGGGTGGCGACGGCGCCAGCGGTCGTCACGGTTGCTTTGGGTGCGATGGTGCCGAGGCTCGTGGTCATCGCAAGGCTGATATTCTTGTCCAGTCCGACGGTGCCCAGGCCGTAGCCGCCATTGTTCGATGTAGTGTCGCGCGTGATATTGTTGAAGTCAAATTTGAAGGTCAGCTGTTCGCGCGGTGTGGCGACCGTACCAGCGCTGGCCAGAGGCAGCATCATGCACGTCAGGGAGGCCATCAGGAGCGCGTAAGCGCGGTGTGCTGTAGAGGTCGTCATTGGGCTTCGAAATCCAGGGCATGTTGACATTTACTTCAGCCACAGCATTGAAGCGGCGAGCAGTACGAAGGACATAAAACGCGAGGAAAGCTTGTCATAGCGGGTTGCGACGCGCCGAAATCGTTTAATACGGGCAAAGAAGCGCTCAATGACATACCGGTTGCAATAGTGATGCCGGTCAAACGTCCGTATCACCTTGCGGTTTGCCTTCGGCGGTATCACTGCATTCGCCTGCTTTTCAGCAATGCACAGCAGCAAGGCATCGCTGGTGTGATATGCAATCAGCCCCAACAGTGCATCGTTTCCACGTACTTTAATGGTAGTTCCGCTCCTGCGAGTCCGCTCCGAGCGGCTGCAACTACTTAATCTGGCATCAGCGCCAACAATTACGTTACTCTCAGGCAGATTGAATCATGAAAACACAAGCTTCAATTGAGTTATTTGACCTTGAATTAATCACGGAAATTGGGACCTACCG
>JACMRD010000272.1 GCA_014376645.1 Herminiimonas sp.
ATGGTGTTGACCAGAACGTCCATGTCCAACGGCTTGACCAGATGACTGTCGAATCCGGCTGCCAGTGCGCGCTGGCGATCCGCTTCCTGTCCATATCCGGTCAGGGCAATGAGCGTCATGTTGTGCAGTGCCGGGTCGGTGCGCAACTGGCGGGCCACTTCATAGCCATCCATGTCGGGCAGGCCGATATCGACCACGGCGATCGCCGGCTGCTCTTGGCGTGCCAATTTCAATCCTTGCTCGCCGTTGGCTGCTTCCAGCACCTGATAGCCCAGCATGCCGAGCAACATCGCCATCATTTCACGCGAGTCGACATTGTCTTCGATGAGCAGCACGGTCGACATCGGCAGTGGCGCGGCATGGGCCGGCGCGGCCGGTGCGCCGTCGCTCGGCAACACTGTGCGTGACAGCGGAAAACGGATCATGACGGTGGTGCCGGCGCCGGTTCCGCCGCTGGAGACGGTGATCGAACCAGCATGCAGTTCCACCAATTGCCTGACGAGATTGAGCCCGATGCCAAGGCCGCCGAATGCATGATCGGCTTGCGCGGCGCCTTGAACGAAGGCATCGAATATATTCGGCATCAGCTCGTCCGAAATCCCGATGCCGAAGTCGCGAATGGTCAGAACCGCTTCGGTCACGTCGCGCATGACCATGATGTCGATGCGCCCTTTGTGCGAAGAAAATTTCAGGGCATTGCCGATCACGTTGACGATGATCTGGTCGAGCCGGGTGCGATCGGCGTCGATCCAGGCGGTCTCGGCTTCGACGTCGATGTCGCACTGCCCGACCCGGCCGGCCGCATGCAGGGTATCGACGCTGGCATTGACGACCGCCGCCAGATCGAGTGGTTGCTTGTCGAGGGTGATCTTGCCCATCGACATGCGACTCAGGTCCAGCAGGTCGTCGACGATATGGCTGAGGTGATTGCTTTGTCGCTCGATGATGGTGTGCGCGCGCACGTTCAATGCAGCCGAGGCATCGCGCGCCTTCATCACGGCAATCGCGCCGCTGATGGCGCTCAGGGGATTGCGCAGTTCATGGCCCAGCATGGCCAGGAACTGGTCTTTCGCCTTGTTCTGCTGCTCGGCCAGCTGACGTGCCACGCGTTCGTTTTCCAGGAGGGCGGCGCGCTCGGTTTCGGCGGTTTGCCTTGATTGCTTCTCCTGCATCAGGATCAGGCCGGCACCGCTGATCGAACTCGCCAGGTTATCCATCTCTTCCACACCGGTGCGAATCGTTCCCGGCTTCTCGCCCCGCACCAGGGCAGCGGCAGCGGCATCCACGCCGCGGATCGCGTCGATCAGGCGCCGGCTCACCAGCGCTGCGGTACCAGCGGCCCCCAGCAAGGCCGCCAGCAGCCCGAGCGCTGCCAGCATGACCGCGTGCCGCGCCGAAGATTCAATCGTATCCGCCGGGACAGCCACCGCCACGGTCCAGCCTGCCATCGCCGAATGGGTGAATACATCATAGGAATCGACGCCCTCCCAAGTCTTGTGACGGATCTCGCCATCGGCGGCAGCGTTGGCGGCGGCAACCAGTTCCGGCCGCGCCGGCTTGCCCAACATCGTTTCAGACCTGCGATTGCGGGCGATGAAATTGCCGTCGCGATCGATGATGGCCATTGTCCATCCTGGCGATATACCCTTCTGGGCGAACACCGGATTGAAATGGCCCGGCGCAAAACCCTTTGCCAGGACAAAGCGCTGTCCGTCGTCGAGCACGACCGGAATGCTCAGTGTCGTCACGGGAGGCTGACCGACTGCGCCCGGGGACAAGCCCGAGACCAGGGTGGCGCCGGTTTGCAAGACCGTCTCGACCGTTGGCAGGTTCATTGCAGGCACCAGCGGCGCGCCCAGCGGCTGACCTGAGTTGATCAGCTGCCGGCCCTGTGCATCGAACAACATCGTCCAGGTTGTCACACTACCGTTGGACGCCTTTGTCTGTTTATAAAAGCCGTTCAGGTCACCGCTTGCCAAGCGCTGCGACGTCGCCAGCACGCGCAGGCTGGCCTCGGCCACGCCAAGTTCGCGGTCGACAACCAGTGCGGAAGAGCGCGCTGTTTCACGCAGGGTTTTCAGCGCAGCCTTGCGTTCAGCCTCGAGCAAGAGGTTGAGGGCGACGGCAGAGAATACGACGACCGGAATCAAAGTGGCGGTGACGATCAGCGCCAGATGCGCACGGATTTTCACGATGCTCCCCCGCCGCGCGCCTGCGGGGTGCCAGTATCGGTGGAGCGAGTGAGGCGCATGCTTGCAGACGTGTGCGACATGGGATCGATTCAATGATGGGCTTGGGAAATCAGCCATCGGACTTTATACCAATTCTCGATCGCGCAGTCTGTATCCTGCCTCGCACTGTCGCGGGGAATGG
>JACMRD010000051.1 GCA_014376645.1 Herminiimonas sp.
GAACAGGATGGCCGCCATCCAGATCGGCGCGATGTAGTTCAGCGTCATGGCCGTGGCCAGCGGCAGCAGGCTGATCGAAAAGAACCACAGCCAGAGTGCCGTGACGCCGATGGCGCCGCGGGTCAGGTGCTGCCAGCCGTGGCGCGTGCGGAAGGTACCATGCTGCAGATGGATGTAGATCCCCAGGAACAGGACGCCGGTCAGGCCGCGGTACAGGACGATTTCAGTAGTGGCGTACTGAAGGGAGGCGAGCTTGACGCACACCCCCATGATGGCAAAGACAAAACTGGCAAACAACATCCACAGCGATTGCATCAGGCGATTTTCCTCACGCTGCAGCGGGCCGGACAGCGCTCACAGCAGGCCTTGGCGGCGATACCATTCGTGGAAATGCTGCATGCCGTCTTCCATCGGCGACTGGTAGGGGCCGACCTCATTGACGCCGCGATCCATCAGGATGCGGCGGCCGGCATCCATGCGCAGCGCGATTTCGTCGTCCTCGACACAGGTCTCGCGGTAGGCGGCGCGTTCGGCGGCGATGAAGTCGCGTTCGAACAGGACGATCTCTTCCGGATAGTAGAACTCGACCACGTTGGTGGTCTGCTGCGGTCCGCGCGGCCAGACGGTCGAGACCACCAGCACATGCGGATACCACTCGACCATGATGTTCGGATAAAGCGTGAGCCAGATGGCGCCGAAGGGCGGCACCACGCCGCGGCGGAATTTCATGACCTCTTCCTGCCACTTGCGGTAGGCCGGGGTGCCGTGCTTCTGGTGTTTCGCGGCGCCGTACTGGGCCAGGGCGTGATTGACGCCCACCGTCTGCACGCTGTAGCCGTCGCCGAATTCCCAGCGCAGGTCGTCACAGGTGACGAAACTGCCGAGGCCCGGATGGAACGGCTCGACGTGGTAGTCCTCCAGATAGACTTCGATGAAGCTTTTCCAGTTGTAATTGCATTCGTGGACTTCGACGTGATCGAGCATGTAGCCGGAAAAATCCAGCTCCTTGGCCACCGACAGGTCGCGCATGGCCGCGCCGACGTCGACGCCGTTGCGCTCGAACAGCAAGCCGTTCCAGCGCTGCAAAGGGGTATTCGACAGGTTCAGGCACGGCGTTTCGCCGAAATGCGGCGCGCCGATCAGTTCACCCTTGAGGTCGTAGGTCCAGCGGTGCAGGGGACAGACGATGGCCGACGCATTGCCGCGGCCGTTGAGCATCTTCGCCTGCCGGTGCCGGCACACGTTCGACAGCAGTTCGATCGGTCCCGGACCCCGTTGGCCGTCAGCGCCGCGCACCAGCATGCGGCCTTCGTTTTCCCACGCGAGCGTGGCGAAGTCGCCCGCGTTCGGCACCATTAGTTCATGGCCGGCATAGCGCGGGCCATTGCGGAACAATTGCTGGATTTCCTGCTTCAACAGCGACTCGTCGAAATAGACGTTCACCGGAAGTTGCGCATCCGAGCGCGCGAGTTTGGCGAGATTAGCCAGATCGGACATCCCCACCCCCAAATTAATTTGCACCAACCTAAGAGAGAAAGAACCCGCAAAAACCTGTGTTCGAACCTGTGCCGCGTTGAAAGCCGCGCGAAGACCGCGCCATCAGGCCACCACGCTGCACAAACCAGAGGAGAAGGAGATTTTGGACATAACCGACAATTATACCTGAAGCGGGTTATCGAACAGTTATGGTGTATGCTTTCGCGAAAATGTGACCGCAAGAACCATCGTACGGGTGAACCGTCCGGCCGCGGCGCCTCGACGACCCTGCCTGCCCACGCCCTGCGGCCCTGCAATGAGCGGTTTGTTTTAGAATAAGGGGTTGACCGCTGCCCCGACCCGATCCGAGCTCATGCCCAAAAAACTCACGCCCGACGCCGCACCCGCCTCCTTTGAACAAGCCATGGCCGACCTGGAACAGCTGGTCGCGCAAATGGAGGCCGGCGAATTGCCGCTCGAAGCATCGGTCGAGGCCTACAAGCGCGGCGCGGAACTCGTCCGCTATTGCAACGCGCAGCTCGAACGCGTCGACCAGCAGGTCAAACTGCTCGAAGGCGACGGCCTGAAGCCGTTCAGCACGGCCGTCGAAGGCGGGGAATGACGGCCGTCGGCAGTTTCGATCTCTGGATGCAGCAGGTGCAGGCAAGCGTGGAAAGTGCGCTTGCGGCAGCCTTGCCGTCGACTGACACGGTACCGGCGCGGCTGCACGACGCGATGCGTTACGCGGTTCTCGGCGGCGGCAAGCGGGTGCGCCCGCTGCTGGTGTATGCCGCCGGCGCCGTCTTCGATGCGCCGCCGTCGGCACTGGCGCGCGCCGCCGCCGCGGTGGAAATGATTCACGCCTACTCGCTGGTGCACGACGACCTGCCCTGCATGGACGACGACGCACTGCGGCGCGGCAAGGCGACGGTGCATGTGCACTATGATGAAGCCACCGCGCTGCTGGTCGGTGATGCGCTGCAGGCGCAGGCGTTCGCGATTCTGGCCGATGATCTGGCCGACGAGCAGGCCGAGGGGCAAGCCGACATCGCGCCACAGCGACAGATCGCCATGCTGCGATTGCTGGCCGAAGCCGCCGGTTCGCGCGGCATGTGCGGCGGGCAGGCGATCGACCTGGACAGCGTCGGGCTGGCATTGACCCTGGCGCAGCTCGAACAGATGCATCGACTCAAGACAGGCGCCTTGTTGCGCGCCGCCGTGCAGCTCGGCGCCCTGTGCGGCAAGATGCCGGACGCCGCCGAAGAAGCCAGCCTGGACGCCTATGCGCAGGCAATCGGCCTGGCCTTTCAGGTGGTCGATGACGTACTCGACGCCACGGCCGACTCGGCCACGCTCGGCAAGACCGCCGGCAAGGATGCGGCCGCCAACAAGCCGACCTATGTCACGATCCTGGGCCTGCAGCCCTCGCGCGAGCTGGCCGACAGATTACGCGACGACGCCCACCGCGCCGTCGCACCGTTCGGCGCGGCAGCGGAGTCGCTGCGCGCCCTGGCGGACTTGATAGTGCAACGGAAAGCGTAGGAAAGCGTCGTCATGGACTACCTTAAAAAAATCAACCAGCCGGCCGACCTGCGCCGCCTCTCGCGTGCCCAGCTGCGTCCGCTGGCCGATGAACTGCGCAGCTACCTGCTCGATTCCGTCTCCAAGACCGGCGGCCACCTGTCGTCGAACCTCGGCACGGTCGAGCTGACCATCGCGCTGCACTACGTTTTCAATACGCCGGAAGACCGGATCGTCTGGGACGTGGGCCATCAGACCTATCCGCACAAGATCCTTACCGGTCGTCGCGACCGGATGCACAGCCTGCGCCAGCAGGACGGCATTTCCGGTTTTCCGCGTCGCAGCGAAAGCGAGTACGACACCTTCGGCACTGCCCATTCGTCGACCTCGATCTCGGCCGCGCTCGGCATGGCGCTGGCGGCCCGCACCAAGGGCGAGAACCGGCACGCGATCGCCGTCATCGGCGACGGTGCGATGACCGCGGGCATGGCTTTCGAGGCGATGAACAACGCCGGCATCCACGACGACATCAACCTGCTGGTGGTCTTGAACGACAACGACATGTCGATCTCGCCGCCGGTGGGCGCACTCAACCGCTACCTGGCACGCCTGATGTCCGGGCGCTTCTACGCAGCCGCCAAGAACGTCGGCAAGACCATGCTGCCGGCACCGATGCTGGAATTGGCCAAGCGGCTCGAAGAACACGCCAAGGGCATGGTGGTACCGGCCACCATGTTCGAGGAATTTGGCTTCAACTACATCGGCCCGATCGATGGCCACGACCTCGAGTCATTGGTGCCGACCCTGCAGAACCTGAAGCACCTGAAGGGCCCGCAATTCCTGCACGTGGTGACCAAGAAAGGGCAGGGCTACAAGCTGGCCGAGGCCGACCCGGTGCTGTATCACGGACCGGGCAAGTTCAATCCGGCCGAAGGCATCAAGCCAGCTGCTGCCGGCAAGCTGACCTACACCCAGGTCTTCGGCGACTGGCTGTGCGACATGGCCGCCGCCGACAAGCGCCTGATCGGCATCACGCCGGCCATGTGCGGTGGCTCCGGCATGACCGAATTCGAGCAGCGTTTTCCGGAGCGCTACTACGATGTCGGTATCGCCGAGCAGCATTCGGTGACCTTCGCTGCGGGTATGGCGACCGAGGGCATGAAGCCGGTGCTGGCGATCTATTCGACCTTCCTGCAACGCGGCTACGATCAGCTGATCCATGACGTGGCGCTGCAGAACCTGGACGTGACCTTTGCGCTGGACCGTGCCGGGTTGGTCGGGGCCGATGGCGCCACCCATGCCGGTAACTACGACATGGCGTTCCTGCGCTGCATTCCGAACATGGTGGTGATGGCGGCCTCCGACGAGAATGAATGCCGGCAGATGTTGTCGACCGCGTATCAATATGCCGGGCCAGCGGCGGTGCGTTATCCGCGCGGCGCCGGCACCGGGGCGGTGGTTCAGAAAAATCTGGTGACGATTCCGGTCGGGGTCGGGGAACGCCGGCGCGCGGGGCGCTCGGTTGCCATCCTGGCGTTCGGCACGATGGTGGCGCCGGCACTACAGGCCGGTGAGCTGCTCGATGCGACCGTGGTCAACATGCGCTTCATCAAGCCGCTGGACGTGGCCCTGGTGCGGGAACTGGCCGCGACCCACGATGCGCTCGTGACCGTCGAGGAAGGCTGCGTCATGGGCGGCGCCGGCGCTGCGGTGGCCGAGGCGCTGGCTGCTGACGGGATCGTCAAGCCTTTGCTGATCCTGGGGCTGCCGGATCGCTTCATCGATCATGGGGATGTGGCGCAGTTGCTGGCGGCTTGCGGGCTGGATGGGGCGGGGATCGCGGCGTCTGTTCGTGCGCGGTTCGGCAAAGACGAACCACGGCTCGTCGTTAATAACTGAGCGCTACGGAAGACGCTTGCGGCCCACGGAGTGACTACCACCACTCGGCTAAGCTTTTAATTCAACCCCAACCCCAACACCGCCGGGGGCGGCCCGGCTGCCGCTCACTTTTTTTGCTTCGCCAAAAAAAGTAAGCAAAAAAAGGCGACCGCAATGCCGCTGCCCTTCGGGTCCCCACCCCAGGAGGCGCCCAAGCGAGAAGTGAAACCAACTCGCTTCGCTCATACAAGTTTCACTTCTCATCCGCTCGGACACCTCCTGCGGTGGCAGCGTCAAAGCGGAATCACTACAACTGCAACGTCAAATTCAACTGCGGCAAAGCAATCAGGGTCAGAGTCAACTTTTGCGAAGCTTTACCGCAAAACTTGACTCTGACCCTGATTGCGTACCACGGAGTGACTACTGTCGCGCAGCCTCGTCCACCCGCCATTCAACCTGTAGCACTTTCCAATCCGCCAGCCTATACTTATCCCGACACCTCGCCCCCGATTCACTCGACCGGAGCAACCATGTACCAAAAAATCCTGGTGGCCTACCACGGTAACAGTACGCGACACTCTGCATTGCACGAGTGCCTGCGTATCCTGCCGGCCAATGCGACAGCGCACGTTCATGTCCTGGTGGTGATCGATCCGCCGCCAACGCCGGTGGTCAGCGAACTGGGGACTTTCGTGGAGAGTACCTACGAAGCCGACCTGCAGATTGCCAAGGCGCGCGTCGACGAGCAGGCCCGGTTGGCGTGCACCATGCTGAGCGAGCATGGCCTGGCGTCGACCCTGCACATCGAATGCGGTGACCCGGTGCAGTCCATCGCCGATCTGGTCGACAAGCTCGGCATCGAACTGGTCATCATCGGCCACTCGCGCCAAAAACCCTTTGCCCTGCGCTGGTGGCGCGGCGCCACCGATGCGATCCTGGTGGAAAAAATCCGCTGCAGCCTGCTGGTGGCGGCCGACCCGCCTGGGTCTACCTGACCCGGTCCTTCTGCCACAGCACGTCGCTGCCACCGGCATGCCGGTTCAGTACCCGCGAGAGCACGAACAGCAAATCGGACAACCGGTTCATGTACTGGCGCGGATGATCGTTCAGGGTCTCGGACTTGCCGAGCGTGACGATGGCCCGCTCGGCGCGTCGGCAGACCGTGCGGCAGACATGCGCCTGCGCTGCGGCGCGCGAACCTGCCGGGAGGATGAAATCGGCTAGCGGCGGCAGGTCCGCATTGTATTTCTCCAGCAGGCCGTCAAGGCGCAGCACATGCGATTCGGTGATCATCGTGAAGCCGGGGATGCACAGCTCGCCACCCATGTCGAACAGGTCGTGCTGGATCGTCACCAATTCGTCACGCAGAGCCTCCGGCAAGGGCTCGCACAACAAGAGTCCGACGTGGGAATTGAGTTCGTCGACGTCGCCCATCGCATGTACCCGCAGGCCATCCTTGTCGACGCGGCTGCCGTCGCCCAAGCCGGTGGTGCCGTCGTCGCCGGTGCGGGTGGCGATTTTGGAGAGTCGATTGCCCATGGTGTGCTTTGCTGGTGATGTAAATGAACTGGCAGGATACGGCAAAATCTTTTGCCGCGCCGGCTGCGTCGGCGCAAGGTAAAATCGACTCACGCCCTTGGCATCAGGAACTTTGATCGCATGAATCAGCCTCTCTCGCCCGCCATCCTGAAACGTCCGCTGCCGCCCGAGGTGCTGGTCGGCCTGCAGGCGATCTTCGGCGAGCGCGTCTCGACCGCCCACGCCATGCGCGAACATCATGGGCGTGATGAATCGGCCTACGATCCGATGCTGCCGGATGCCGTCGTCTTTGCCCATACCTCCGACGAAGTCGCCGCCGCGGTGGTGCTGTGCGCCGCCCATGCGGTGCCGGTGATCGCCTGGGGCACCGGCACCTCGCTGGAAGGTCACGTGCTGGCCCTGCAGGGCGGCGTCACCATCGATCTGTCGCAGATGAAGCAGGTGCTAGCCATCCATGCAGACGACGCCACCGCCACGGTCCAGGCCGGCGTCACCCGCAAGCAGCTCAATACGGCGCTGCGCGACACGGGTCTGTTCTTTCCGATCGATCCGGGTGCCGATGCGTCGCTCGGCGGCATGGCCGCGACGCGCGCCTCGGGCACCAACGCCGTGCGGTACGGTACGATGCGCGAGAATACCCTGGCCCTGAAGGTCGTCACCGCCGACGGCCGCATCATCCGCACCGGTTCGCGCGCCCGCAAGTCCTCGGCGGGGTACGACCTGACCCGCGTCTTCGTGGGCAGCGAAGGCACCCTCGGCATCATCACCGAGGTCACGGTGCGCCTGTATCCGCAGCCGGAAGCAATCTCGGCAGCGGTTTGCTCGTTCCCGTCGGCCGGCGCCGCTGTCACCACCGTCATCCGCACCATCCAGATGGGGGTGCCGGTGGCGCGCGTCGAATTCCTGGACGAAAACAGCGTGCGTGCGATCAATGCCCACGACCATCTCGATTTGCCGGTCAAGCCGTTGCTGCTCTTCGAATTCCATGGCAGCGAGGCCGGCGTGGCCGAGCAGGCCGGTCTGGTGCAGCAGATCGCCGACGAGCACGGCGCCAGCGACTTCGCGTGGGCCACCCATCCCGAAGAGCGCAGCAAACTCTGGGCGGCGCGTCACAACGCTTACTTTGCGCTGCTGCAGATGCGCCCGGGTGGGCGCGCCATCACCACCGATTGCTGCGTGCCGATTTCGCGGCTGGCCGAGTGCATCCTGGAGACCAAGGCCGATTGCGAAGCCGAACAGATGATCTATTCCATCATCGGCCACGTCGGTGACGGCAATTTCCACGTGCTGATGATGGTCGATCCGCACGACCCGGACGAGACCGCTCAGGCCGAGGCGATCAACGCCCGCATGGTCACGCGTGCGCTGGCGATGGACGGCACCTGTACCGGCGAGCACGGGGTGGGTTTGCACAAGATGGACTTCCTGATCGAGGAGCACGGCGCCGATGCCATCGACACCATGCGCGCTTTAAAGCACGCGCTCGACCCGAAGAACATTCTCAACCCCGGCAAGATCATCCGCTGGTAACCTCTTCGATCCCATGGCAACCCGACTTCCACCCGTGCATGCGCTGTCCGCCTTCGAGGCGGCGGCGCGCCTGAGTTCTTTTGCCCTGGCGGCGGAAGAACTGTGCATCACGCCCTCGGCGCTGTCGCACCGCATCCGCCTGCTGGAGGACTTCGCCGGCGAGCGCCTGTTCCTGCGCGACGGGCGCAGCATCAGCCTGTCGGAATTCGGCCGTCGTTATCTGGAGGTGGTGCGTGGTGCCTTGCGCACGCTGACCGATTTCCCGATGCCGCATCGCAGCGCGCAAGTGCAGCCGCGCATCAAGGTCACCGCGCCGCCGACCTTTGCCCGTTACCTGCTGCTGCCGCGTCTGGCAGCATTTACCCGCCTGCATCCCGAGATCGCCGTCGAACTGTTCGTCTCGGTGCCGCTGTACGACCTGAGCTTGTCGGAAAGTGATGTCGAGATCCGCTTCGGCGCCGGCAAGTATCCCAACATCGTCACGGCCAAGCTGTTCGAGGAACCGGCCTTCGTCGTCGCCAGCCCGCGTTATCTGGCCAGCATCGCGCCGGTGCGGGTACCGGCCGACCTGCGTCATGCGACTCTGCTGCGCTCGGCGCTGGAGCCCTGGCAGCCCTGGTTCGAGGCCGCCGGCCTGGACTGGGTCGAGCCCACTGGCGGCGTGCGGGTCGACGACCTCGGCCTGCTGCTCGAAGCGATCAAGCACGGCCACGGCATCGGCCTGTCACGTGAGCACTTCGCCTGCGACATGCTGGCCACCGGTGAGATCGTGCGCCTGTTCGATGTCCAGCTCGCCACGCCGCCGCATGCCTATTATGTCGTCTATGACCAGCAGGTGCGGGCCCGGCCGGAAGTCGCGCTGTTCATCGACTGGCTGATGCAGACCTTTACGCCGACCGGTGATTGAAACGGCGCGGCTTTGCCGATTGAAAAGAATTCACCGGCGCACGCCATGCCTTTCACCCCCGGGTGATGGCAGATTTGACTACACTGTTCGCTAGAATTGTTTGACTACCCTGAGAGGTCGCCCATGAATGCACCCGTAGCCGCTGTCGACCTGGCCAAGCCGGCCTTCACGCCCGAGCGCCAGCGCGAGGTCGCTGCGGCCCTGCGCACGCTGCTGCCGGAACACTGCGTCCTGTTCAACGAAGAAGATACCCGCCCGTATGAATGCGACGGCCTGGCCGCCTTCCGCCAGTTGCCGATGGTGGTGGTCCTGCCGGAGAACGAGGCCCAGGTCGTGCGCATC
>JACMRD010000273.1 GCA_014376645.1 Herminiimonas sp.
AGTTTCTAACCGGTTTACCAGTCTGCATCATCCCCATGATCCGTTCCTGGGTCTTTGGGTGATTGAGCAATTCCATGAACGCCCGACGCTCCGCATCCAGCAGCCACTGTTCATCGACCTGGCTGCCTTCGTCCACATCGCCACCGCAGACGACCTGCGCGATCATCGTGCCGAGCTTGTAGTCGTGCGCCGAGATGAATCCGCCGTCGCGCATGTTGACCAGCTGCGCCATGATGGTGGCGATGCCGTAGCGGCCCACGACCGGCACGGGTGCCTTCATCGGCGGCCGGTAACCGGCGTCGAACAGGGCGCGTGCCTCGACCTTGGCCACGTGCAGCAGCTCATAAGCATTGAAGACGATCACGTCGTCGCTCTTCAGATAGCCCATCGCCTGCGCCTCGATCGCCGACTTCGAGACGGCGGCAGTCGCAGCGTTGGTGAAATAAGTTTTCAGGAATTGCAGGATGTCGTTGCCCTTGGCATCGGCTGCGGCGCGCACGGCCGCTTCCTTCAGGCCGCCGCCGGCGGGAATCAGGCCGACGCCGACTTCGACCAGGCCGATGTACGATTCGATCGAGGCCACGCGCTTGGCCGCGTGCAGCATCAGCTCGCAACCGCCACCCAGGGCCAGGCCGGCGACCGCGGCGACGATCGGCACGCTGGCGTATTTCATCGCCTGATGGGCTTGCTGTAGCTTGGCGACTTCCGGCTCGATCGCCTTGACGCCACCCGACATGAACAGCGGCAGCATCGATTGCAGGTCGGCGCCGGCCGAGAAAGCGCCGCCTTCGGCAGCATCGGCACTCCACAACACCAGCCCCTTGAAATTGCGTTCGGCTTCATCGATCGCCTTGGCCAGTCCGGCGATGACGCCGGCGCCGATCACGTGCAGCTTGGTCTTCAACGACAGGATCAGGACCTCGTCGTCCTGGTGCCAGATGCGCACCGATTCATCTTCGAAGACGGTCGTGCCTGCGCGCTTGGGGTCACCCGCGCCATCGGCTGCTGCAGCGCCCAGCACCGGCGCCCGGAATGCCTGGCGCGCATACACCGGCAGCGTCGAGCGCGGCACGTGGCGCCCGGTCCTGGCCGAATACGAACCGTCGGCGGCGTGCACGCCGGTGCGGCCATCGAACACCCAGGCTGGCAACGGCGCGGTCGACAGCGCATGGCCGGCATCGATGTCTTCCTTGACCCAGGTCGCCACTTGCTGCCAGCCGGCGGCCTGCCAGTTCTCGAACGGGCCGGTGCTCCAGCCGAAACCCCAGCGCAGCGCAAAATCGACATCGCGCGCATTGTCGGCGATCGATTCCAGGTGTACCGCAATGTAATGAAAGGCGTCGCGGAAGATCGCCCACAGGAACTTCGCCTGTGGATTGCTCGAATCGTGCAGGGCCTTCATCCGCTTGGCCGGATCTTTTTCTTTCAGAATGCGTGCCACCAGATCATCGGCCTTGCCGCCGCCAGCGACATAGTCGCCTTTGGCGGCATCGAGCCGCAGAATATCCTTGCCGATCTTCTTGTAGAAACCGGCACCGGTTTTCTGCCCGAGGGCGCCGGCCGCGATCAGCTTGGCCAGTACCTCCGGTGTCTTGTACACGCTGAAAAACGGGTCGTCTCCGAGCGTGTCCTGCATGGTCTTGATCACATGTCCCATCGTGTCCAGCCCGACCACGTCAGCCGTGCGGAAGGTACCCGACTTGGCGCGTCCCAGCTTGGCGCCGGTCAGGTCGTCGACCACGTCGCAGGACAGGCCGAATTTGTCGGCTTCATGCATGGTCGCCAGCATGCCGAAGATGCCGACCCGGTTGGCGATGAAGTTCGGTGTGTCGATGGCGCGCACGACGCCCTTGCCCAATGTCGAGCACAGGAAGGTCTCGAGCTGGTCGAGGATTTCCGGACGGGTCGAGGCGGTCGGGATCAGCTCGACCAGGTGCATGTAGCGCGGGGGGTTGAAGAAATGCACGCCGCAGAAGCGCGCTTTCAGTTCGGCGTCGAAACCCTCCGACAGCGACGTGATCGACAGGCCGGAGGTATTGGAGGCAAAGATCGCATTCGGTGCGATGTGCGGTGCGACCTTCTTGTAGAGGTCGTGCTTCCAGTCCATGCGCTCGGCGATCGCCTCGATGATCAGGTCGCAATCGGCCAGCAGGTCGAGGTTGTCTTCGTAATTGGCGACTTCGATCAGGGATGCGTGATCCTTGTTGCCCAGTGGCGCGGGGCTGAGTTTTTTCAGGTTCTCGATGGCGCGCAGGACGATGCCGTTTTTTGCACCTTCCTTTGCGGGCAGGTCGAACAGCACCACGGGCACACGGGCATTGATGCAGTGGGCAGCGATCTGCGCACCCATCACGCCGGCGCCGAGGACGGCGACTTTCTTGACGATGAAATTGGACATGGAAGACTTCCTTTGGACGACGGCGCCGCGACGGCGCCGGTTCGAAAATGCTGCCGCAGTGCGCAGGGCGCGCAATGGGGCAGCGTGGTCGTTTCAGCAGACGATCAAATTAGATCGGCGTCGAGCGCCATCAGGTTCGAGGCACCGGAGCGCGCCTGTCGGATCAGCATCGCGGTCTCTGGCAAGAGGCGTGCGAAATAGAAGCGCGCCGTGCCGAGTTTCGACTTGTAGAACGTGTCGCCCGATCCCTCTTTTTCCAGTGCGATCTTGGCCATGCGGGCAAAGAAATACGCATACACCATGTGACCGACCACCCGCAGGTACGGCACGCAGGCGGCGCCGACTTCGTCCTGGCTCTGGAAGGCTTTCATGCCGATTTCCATGGTCAGCTTGGTGACCTTGTCACCCAGGTCAGCCAGCGGGCCGATGAATTCCGCCATGGCTTCGTCGGTGCCGTTTTCTTCGACGAAGGCCTGGACCTGGGCGCCGAATTTCTTGAGCTTGGCGCCGTTGTCCATCAGGATCTTGCGACCCAGCAGATCAAGCGACTGGATCGTGTTGGTGCCTTCGTAGATCATGTTGATGCGCGAATCGCGCACGTACTGTTCCATGCCCCATTCGGCGATGTAGCCGTGGCCGCCGAAGACCTGCATCGCCTCCGAGGTTGCGATCCAGGCGTTGTCGGTGATGAAGGCCTTGATGATCGGTGTCAGCAGCGCGACCAGGTCGGCCGCATCCTTGCGCACCGACTCAATCGGGTGATTCAGTTCGCGGTCGATCTGCAGCGCGACGTAGGAACTGAAGGCGCGGCCGCCTTCGGCATAGGCCTTGGCGGTCAGCAGCATGCGCCGCACGTCGGGATGGACGATGATCGGATCGGCTGCCTTGTCTGGCGCCTTCACACCGGAGAGGCTGCGCATCTGGATGCGGTCCTTGGCATAGACCAGCGCATTCTGGTACGCCACTTCGGTCAGGCCCAGAGACTGCATGCCGACGCCTAGACGGGCGGCATTCATCATCACGAACATTGCGTTCAAGCCCTTGTTCGGCTCGCCGATCATCCAGCCGGTGGCTTCATCGAGATTGATCTGGCAGGTCGAATTGCCGTGGATGCCCATTTTTTCTTCGATCGCGCCGCAGAACACGGGATTGCGAGCGCCGACACTACCGTCGGCATTCGGCAGGAATTTCGGCACCAGGAACAGCGAGATGCCCTTGGTGCCGACCGGTGCGTCCGGCACGCGCGCCAGCACCAGGTGGATGATGTTGGCCGACATGTTGTGTTCGCCGGCGGAGATGAAGATCTTGCCGCCGCTGATCTTGTACGAACCATCAGCCTGCGGCTCGGCCTTCGAGCGCAGCATGCCAAGGTCGGTGCCGCAATGCGGCTCGGTCAGGCACATGGTGCCGGTCCA
>JACMRD010000052.1 GCA_014376645.1 Herminiimonas sp.
AATCAACGCCCGCCGTGCGGCTTGATCTGCCGGTGCAGACGTCGTAACGCCAATGCCACCAGCACCACCACCACTGGCACCGCCACACCGGTCACGATATCCGGATTGATCGGCAGTCCGGCCGACTCGCCTGCCTTGGCAACGTAACCGCACAAGGCCACCATGTAATACGAGATCGCTGCCACCGACAGCCCTTCGACTGCCTGTTGCAGTTGTAGCTGCTGGGCGGCGCGCGCATTCATCGATTGCAGGATGCGGCGATTCTGCCGTTCCTGGACGATGCCGACCCGGGTACGTAGCAGGTCATTGGAATGGGCGATCCGCTCGGCCAACGCTTCCAGCCGCCGCGCAGTCGCTTCGCACGTGCTCATGGCGGGCGCCAGCCGGCGCTCCATGAATTCACCCAGCGTCGGCACGCCGTCGATGCGGCTTTCGCGCAGCTCTTCGATGCGCGCCTGAACCAGCCTGAAATACGCGTGCGAGGCCGAGAAGCGGTAGCTGTTGTCGACCGAAAGCTTTTCGATCCGAGCCGCCAGGCCGGTGATACTGCGCAGTAGCGCCTGTTCATCATCCGGCTCGACGGCCGGCATCGCGCCGGCGGCCAGTTCGGCATGGGCGTCGTCGCTGTCGACCATCGTCGCGGTCAGAAGGGCGAGTTCGCCTTCGATGGCATTGAGGATCGGCACCGATGCCTGCGCATGCGGCAAACCGAGTAGCGCCATCATCCGGTAGGTCTCGATCTCGAGCACCCGCTGGACCAGGCGCCCCAGCTGCTGCTGGTGCAGGCCGAGATCACGCACCACGAAGCGGCTGAATCCATCCGACTGGATCAGGAAGTCGCTCCACACTTCCGCTGACTGCAGCACGGTGCTGGCAGCCAGGGACATGCCCTCGAACGCCGCGCGCAGATCGGGACTGGCGCTGTCGCTTGGCTGACCACCCTTCTCCAGCACGACGTGGGCGGCGACGATGATCTTGCCTTCCAGACTGCGCAGCCACTGTTGCGGCACCTGCGTCATCGGTACTCGGGCAAACGCCTCCGCCAGCGGCGCATTCAGATCATGCTGCTGCGCGAAGGTGTAGGTCGCAAACTCGGTGTGACACTCCCACTTCAGCCGGAAGCGGCCGAAATCGTGATAAAAATATTTTGCATCCGCAGCCGGTCCGGCGACACCGAAAAAACCGCACAGCGCACGCAGCGTACTTTGCTGCCAGACCGGCGCAGCGTCGGCACCGGTGATGACGGCCGCAGCGTTCTCAGTTCCGGCCGTGCCGGGATAGACTGCCAGATGCGTCACGGATTCCGGCGCATCGAGTTGCAGGAAAGGGCGCGAGTGCGCCTCGGCTGCCAGGGGCACGCGTAGCGGATGATTCAAGGACGGATAAGTAATCGACATGGCGCGGGCAGACTCACGGGGTGACGGGAAAAGGGATGCAGCGAAGCCGCTGCAGGCTCAGGATACAGGCATCGGGTAATCGACCGACAGGATATCGAGTTCGTCGATGCCGGCCGGCGTGCGCAGCGTGATGGTGTCGCCGATGCGGGCCTTGGTCAGCGCCCGCGCAACCGGCGAAATCCAGCTGATGAGTCCGTTCAAGGGGTCGAGCTCGTCGATGCCCAGAATCGTGACGGTGTGCTGCTGGCCGTGCTGGTTTGCATAGGTGACCCGGGCGCCGAAAAAGATCTGGTCGCTGCCGTGATGCACGCTCGGGTCGACCACTTCAGCCAGGTCCATGCGCTTGGTAAGGAAGCGGATGCGGCGATCGATTTCGCGTAGGCGCCGCTTGCCGTAAATGTAGTCGCCGTTTTCCGAGCGGTCACCGTTGGAGGCTGCCCAATGCACGATGCGCACTACTTCAGGACGGTCGACATCGATCAGTTGCAGCAGTTCGTCCTTCAGGCGTTGGTAGCCCTGCGGCGTGATGTAGTTCTTGGCGCCGGCTGGAATCGCCAGCGACGGCAATTCCGCGCCGTCTTCATCGTCGTCGCTGCTTTCTTTGACAAAGGCTTTGTTCATTGCGCCATTGTAACGGTGTGCGGCTTCGCTGGTAGACTCGGATGCTTCCCACCCCGCCAGGAATCATCTTGACCATGCAAGCCAAAAGACTCATTCACGATTGGGATCATCCGGTGAACGCCCTGGTGGTCGGCGCCACCGGCGGCATCGGGCTGGCGCTGGTGCGTCAGATGCTGGACGCGCCGCAAGTCGAGCGGCTCTTTGCGGTCGCCCGTACGACATCGTCCAATCCCGACCTCTTGATGCTGGCCGTACAGCATGCCGGCCGCCTGACGCTGCTCGACTGCGACATCCGGGAAGAAGCCGCGCTGGCGCACCTGGCATCTTCGATCAAGGCCAGCGTGCCGGCGCTGCACTTGGTGATCAACACAGCGGGCATACTGCACGAAGGCGCGCGCATGCCGGAAAAATCCCTCGCCAGCGTCACTTTAGCCGGCCTGCAGCACGCCTTCGCAATTAACGCCTTCGCACCGATCCTGCTCGCCAAGGCCTTGTTGCCCTTGCTGCGACACACGGAGCCCGCGATCTTCGCCTCGCTGTCGGCCCGAGTCGGCTCGATCAGCGATAACCGTACGGGTGGCTGGTACGGCTATCGCGCCGCCAAGGCAGCGCAGAACCAGCTACTCAAGACGCTGGCGCTGGAACTGACCCGCTTGAACCGGCGCTCGATCGTGGTGGCGCTGCATCCGGGGACGACCGATACCGCGCTGTCGAGGCCGTTCCAGGCCAATGTCGCGGCGGGCAAATTGTTCACGGCTGATTTTTCAGCGGCGGCGCTGTTGCAGGTCCTGGCGCAACGAAGTCCGGCGGACTCCGGGGGTTTCTACGCGTGGGACGGGTCGACGATCGGCTGGTGATGCAGGGTGGCGGAGCGTTACGAGCGAGGCGAGGCGAGCTGGTTGCTCCATTCGAAAGCCTGCAACTGGAAGCCGTTGAGCTCTTCCGGCGACAGACTCCAGTGTTCCAGCATCGGCATGACCATCGACCCGGACTCATCGATGCGTTCCACGTATTCAGCCAGACGCAGCAGGCCGCCGTAGAAGCCGTCGCGACGCAGCAGCGCCTGGCTGACCTCTTCCGTGACCACGATCTGGGCCAGCATCGTCTCCATCGGCTGGCCGAACAGGGTATCCATCAGTGACATGATGCCGACCGTGAAGGCAGTGTCGGCAATCGCACGCTTGCCGGGCTCGAGCCTTTCAGCGATCAGTTCGAGCAGCTTGCCCCGGTTGGTCGCCAAGACTAAAAGAGGCGAGACCAGGTTGCGGTCCGTGCGCGGATCCGCATAGATCAGGATCTGCAGCCAGCGCTGCAATTGACGCCGGCCCAGCACCAGCAGTGCCTGCCCCAGGGAGTCGATGCGTTTGCTGACGCCGGCGCCGGGCGTATTGACCAGCCGCAGCAGCGTGAGCCCAATCGATGCGTCCTGCTTGATGGCGGTCTCGATGCGGCTGTTGTCGGCATCACTGATCACCAGGGCCATCAGCTGCACCACGGCCAGTTGGGTCGGCGCCAGTTTCTTGCCACTCAGGATATTTGGACGGGCAAAATAATAGCCCTGAAAATACGTGAAGCCGAGCGCCATGCAGGCATCGAATTCGGCAATGGTCTCGACCTTTTCTGCCAGCAGTACTTTGCCCAAGGCCAGAAAACCGACGCTCAGAGCGTGCAGATGCGCGGACGACATGCCCGTGACATCGATCTTGATGATTTTCACGAATGGCAGGAATGCCGCCAGGTGATCCGATTCGGTGACCACATCATCAAGGGCGAATGTGTAGCCGACGGCGCTTAGCTCGGCCACGCGTGCCACCAGCGCATCGCTGACCTGCACGGTCTCCAGAATTTCCAGCACAACCTTGTCGGCGGGTAAAAATTGCACGATATCCGACATCAACACCGCCTCGTCGACATTCACGAAACCGAGCGCGTTGCCGATCACGTTATCGAGCCCGAGGGCGGCGGTGTGTTCGATCACCGCCGCTGTAGCCGCGAGGTCATCGACGACATCGGCGGGCCCGTGCGCGGCACGCCGGAACAGCAATTCGTAGGCGACCAGCCCCTGTTGGCGATCAAGGATCGGCTGTCGGGCGAGGAAGAATTCCCGGACTCGTGAGTCGATCGAGGCAGTAGACGCTGAAGGAGCCGAAGTCATGAGGGCAAGGCGTGGTCGGAATGAAGTGATTATTGAATCAATCCGAATGCCACATTTACAAAAATATACGTTCTAAACGGTAACTTTAGTGGCCGTTGTTTTTGTAACAGCCACGGCCTCGAGCGGCTCGAATCAGACCCGACGCGTCCCTGTGTAGGCAGCCAGGGTAGCGCCGCTTTCCAGCGTAAAGCCCGCACCGGAATCGGTGCCGAGTGCGGTCACGAGAAACGGCATCAGGTCGCGCAGCATGGGCTCCAGCGTGTACGGCGGATTGATCACGAACATGCCGCTGCTGTGCAGACCGAATCCATCCGGAGAAGGCGTGCTCACGGTCAAAGTGACGTTGAGCCAGCCGTTGGACGTGAGACGTTTCAGCTTGTCCGGCAACTGGCGTGATTCCATGCGATGCAACACCGGATACCAGACTGCATAGATACCGGTGGCAAAGCGCACCAGCGCATCCTGCAACGTATCCTTGACGCGCTTGTAATCGCCTTTGTCTTCGTAGGGCGGATCGATCAGCACCAGACCGCGGCGTGAGGGCGGCGGCAGCAGCGCCTTCAGGCCCTGGAAGCCATCGCCTTTCTGGATCATCATACGCGTGCCACGCGTGCTGGGCCGTTCGCCCTGGGCGGCGGCATGCGCTTCGACCTTGCGGAAATTGTCCTGCAGAATCTTGAAATCTGCCGGGTGCAGTTCGAACAGGCGCAGGCGATCGTGCTCGCGCATGACCTTGTCGGCGCAGTACGGCGAGCCGGGGTAGTAGCGCATCTTGCCGCTTGGATTGAGCCCCTTGATCAGCTTGACATATTCGGCCAGCGGCGCCGGCAGATCTTTTCGATCCCAGAGGCGCGCAATGCCGGATTCGAACTCCGCGTTCTTGGCGGCATAGCCGCCGTCGAGCGCATACAAGCCGGCGCCGGCGTGGGTATCGATGTACATGGTGGCGGCGTCTTTTTGTCCGAGATAGGACAACAGCTGCATCGTAACCACGTGCTTCAGGACATCGGCATGATTCCCGGCGTGGAAGGCGTGGCGGTAACTCAGCATAAGGGAGATCGATCGTGGTAAAAAAGGAAGAAACGAGGAATTCGGAGCTCGACCGGCGAAGCAGGAAATGGCAACGCGGGCAGCGTAGCCATCATTTTAACAAACATCAAAAAAAAAGCACCCTCGCGAGGGTGCGTAGATTGGCGCGGCAGCGTCCCCCGAAGGACACTGCCTGCTCAATGTCGTCGTTCGAAGCGCGGTTCGGCTTCAGGCGACTTTCTTGTCGAAGAACTGTTCATCTTCGGTCGAACCGTGCAACGCCGTGGTCGACGACTTGCCTTGCTGGATGGCCTGGGTAACGGCATCGAAATAACCGGTACCGACTTCACGCTGATGCTTGACTGCGGTGAAACCTTTCTCAGCAGCGGCGAATTCGGCTTCCTGCATCTCGACGAATGCCGTCATGTTGTTGCGAGCATAGCCATGGGCCAGGTTGAACATCGAGTAATTCAGCGAATGGAAACCGGCCAGCGTGATGAACTGGAACTTGTAACCCATGGCGCCGAGTTCGCGCTGGAACTTGGCGATGGTGGCATCGTCGAGGTTCTTTTTCCAGTTGAACGATGGCGAGCAGTTATAGGCCAGCATCTTGCCCGGGAACTTGGCATGCACGGCTTCGGCGAAGCGCTTGGCAAAGTCCAGATCCGGCTTGCCGGTTTCACACCAGACCAGATCGGCGACTTCGGCATAGGCCAGGGCACGGGCGACCGACTGGTCGAAGCCGGGACGCACGCGATAGAAACCTTCGACGGTACGCTCGCCAGTGCAAAACGGCTGGTCGATCGGATCGACATCCGAGGTCAGCAGGTCGGCGGCTTCGGCATCGGTACGGGCGATCACCAAAGTGGGCACGCCCATCACGTCGGCAGCCAGGCGGGCTGCGGTCAGCTTTTCGACGGCTTCACGGGTCGGGACCAGCACCTTGCCACCCATGTGGCCGCATTTCTTGACCGAGGCTAGCTGGTCTTCGAAGTGCACGCCGGCGGCGCCCGCATCGATCATGGACTTCATCAACTCATAGGCGTTCAGGACGCCACCGAAACCGGCTTCTGCATCGGCAATGATCGGCGCGAAGAAGTCGATGTCGTTCTTGCCTTCGGACCATTGGATCTGGTCGGCACGGGTGAAGGTGTTGTTGATCTTGCGAACCACGGTCGGCACCGAGTTGACCGGATACAGCGATTGGTCAGGGTACATTTCGCCAGCATTGTTAGCATCGCCGGCGACTTGCCAGCCCGACAGATAGATCGCTTTCAGGCCAGCCTTGACCTGTTGCATGGCCTGGTTGCCCGTCAGCGCGCCGAGCGTGTTGACGAATGGCTCGGTTGCCAGCAGGTCCCACATCTTTTCCGCACCGCGTTTCGCCAGGGTGTGTTCGATCTGCACCGAACCGCGCAGGCGCACCACGTCTTCTGCCGTGTAGCTGCGCTTGATGCCATTCCAACGTGGGTTTTCGGCCCAGTCTTTGGCCAGTGCCTGGACTTGCTGTTCGCGAGTTGCCATGGTGATTCTCCTATGTGGTTGAATGATCGAAACGGGTCGTGAAAGTGCGAAACCGATGAATCATCATATTCGTTATTTTGCGTAGTAACAAGGTCTTATATAAGACATATAACTAAAATAATAATCAATATATTCAATGGCTTGGCTTTAATTTTTTGCGATATGAAACAATTTTTCTGAAAATGAAACGAAGCCATGATGCCGTGCACAAGAGTTTCCCACAATGCGAAATCTACATTCCGGTAGATGAAATAAAGCAAGGCAATGGTGCGCGCTGATCCAGGAGTGATTCCGCACGACATCACTCGGCTATACTCCCGGCTCACCTGACCAACCGGAACGCATGCAATGACCACACGCGAAGAAACACTGGCTGCCTGGCTGGCGCGCGAAAAAGAAGTCCGCGCCTTGCTGGCGGGACCGGGCGTAGCGACCCTGGCGCAGATGAAGGAAAGCAGCGGGATGGAATTCCTGCAACGAATCTGGCGCGGCGAGTTGCCGTCGGCGCCGATCGGCCACACGATGGATTTCGTCCCGGTCGAAGGCGAACCAGGGCGCGTCGTGTTCCAGGGAACGCCCGGACCAGAGCACTACAATCCGATCGGCAGCGTCCATGGTGGCTATTTCTGCACCTTGCTGGACTCCGCGCTCGGCTGCGCGGTGCAATCGATGCTGCCCAAGGGGACCGGTTACACGACACTGGAATTGAAGGTTAACCTGATTCGCTCCCTGACCGACAAGACCGGTCCGGTGCGTGCGGAAGGCAAAGTCGTCCAAGTCGGGCGCAGTGTCGGCATTGCCGA
Organism: Herminiimonas sp.; assembly: GCA_014376645.1. Classification (GTDB taxonomy): domain Bacteria; phylum Pseudomonadota; class Gammaproteobacteria; order Burkholderiales; family Burkholderiaceae_D; genus JANXSS01. The sequence goes on from JACMRD010000052.1 coordinate 7,530, forward strand.
AGCGCGACTGGTCGACGTCGACGGCAAGCTGTATGCCCATGCCACGACAACCTGCCTGGTGTTTCCCCTGCCTTGATTGACTGCGGTCAGTGGATCGGCAGCGTGCTCACCAGAACGCCATCGGCATCGGCGTAGATCCAACTGCCCGGCGTCACTGCGACGCCGGCGATCATCACGCGCACGTTGATGTTCCCCACCCCCGCCCTCGCGCTGCGCTGCGGATGCAGCCCGAGCGCGCGGATGCCGATGTCGCAGGCATTGAGCTCAACGACATCGCGCACCGCGCCGAAGACGACGATGCCCGCCCAGCCGTTCTGCACCGCCAGCGCCCCGAGATTGCCGCCGACCAGCGCACCGCGCAGGCTGCCGCCACCGTCGATGACCAGCACCTGGCCCGCGCCGCGCGTCTCCAGCGTGGTGCGGACCAGCGCATTGTCTTCGAATACCTTCAGCGTATAGGCTGGTCCGGCGAAACTACCGCAGGCGCCATAGGAACTGAAGACCGGCGGCAGGACGGCAAGAGTACCTGCAGTGAGAGCATCGGCGTGCGCATCGCACAGGTCGCAGGTCGAAAACGGCATCGTCTCACTCCTCGGAAAATCGTGATTCTACCAAGCGGACGATCCGGTCCGCCGTCACCCTCACAGCGGATCGGATCGCCCCGTGCCTGCAGGCCGGCGTGTCAAGGCAGCGGATCGTTGCGGAACGTCAGCTCGCCATGGTCGACGTCGACCACGACCGTCTCTTTCGGACCGAACTTGCCTTGCAAGAGCAGCTTCGACAGCGGGTTCTCGATCTGTTGCTGGATCGCGCGCTTGAGCGGCCGGGCACCGTAGACCGGATCGAAACCGGCTTCGGCGATTTTCTGTAGCGCTGCCTCGGTCACCGTCAGTCCCATCTCCATCTTCGCCAGGCGCTGCTCGAGCACCGACAGCTGGATCTTGGCAATCGCGCCGATGTTCTTTTCGTCGAGCGCATGGAAGACCACGATCTCGTCGATCCGGTTGATGAACTCCGGCCGGAAATGCGCCCGCACCTCGCCCATGACCGCCATCTTCACGACCGAGGGGTCGCTGTCTTCCATCGCCTGGATGCGGTGCGATCCCAGGTTCGATGTCATCACGATCACGGTGTTCTTAAAGTCGACGGTACGGCCATGGCCATCCGTCATGCGGCCGTCGTCGAGCACCTGCAAGAGGACATTGAAGACGTCCGGATGGGCCTTCTCGATTTCATCGAGCAGGATCACGCTGTAGGGCTTGCGGCGCACCGCTTCGGTCAAGTAACCGCCCTCCTCGTAACCGACATAGCCGGGCGGCGCGCCGATCAGGCGGGCGACCGAATGCTTCTCCATGAATTCGCTCATGTCGATGCGGATCATCATGTCTTCGGTATCGAACAGGAACGATGCCAGCGCCTTGCACAGTTCGGTCTTGCCCACGCCTGTGGGGCCAAGGAACATGAACGAACCGTACGGCCGGCTCGGGTCGCCTAGCCCAGCTCGCGAACGGCGGATCGCATCCGACACGGCGACGATCGCTTCATGCTGGCCGATGACGCGTTTGTGCAACTCATCCTCCATGTGGACCAGCTTGTCGCGCTCGCCCTGCATCATCTTCGACACGGGAATACCAGTGGCGCGCGACACCACTTCGGCGATCTCCTCGGCGCCGACCTGGGTGCGCACCAGTCGCCGCTTGCCCGATTTTGCCTCTTCGCTGCTGTTGCTAAGATCGGCCTGCCTGAGCTGCGCTTCCAGTTCCGGCAAGCGACCGTACTGCAGCTCGGAGACACGCTGCCAGTTACTCTGGCGGGTCGCTTCTTCCATCTGCAGGCGTACCTGCTCGATTTCTTCCTTGATGTGCTGGGTACCCTGAACAGCCGCTTTCTCGCTCTTCCAGATTTCTTCCAGATCGGCGTACTCGCGTGATAGCCGCTCGATTTCTTCCTCGATCAGACCCATGCGTTTTTGCGAGGCCTCATCCTTTTCGCGCCGGATCGCTTCGCGCTCGATCTTCAGCTGGATCAGGCGGCGTTCGAGCTTGTCCATGACTTCCGGCTTGGAATCGATCTCGATCTTGATCTTCGACGCGGCTTCATCGATCAGGTCGATGGCCTTGTCCGGCAGGAAGCGATCGGTGATGTAGCGGTGCGACAGTTCAGCGGCCGCGACGATGGCCGGATCGGTAATATCGACGCCGTGATGGACCTCGTATTTTTCCTGCAAGCCGCGCAGGATCGCGATGGTCGCCTCGACACTCGGCTCATCCACGATGATCTTCTGGAAGCGGCGCTCGAGCGCGGCATCCTTCTCGATGTACTTCCGGTATTCGTCCAGCGTGGTAGCGCCGACGCAATGCAGTTCGCCGCGCGCCAGGGCCGGCTTGAGCATGTTGCCCGCATCCATCGCGCCCTCGGCTTTGCCGGCGCCGACCATGGTGTGCATTTCATCGATAAAGACAATGCTCTGGCCGGCATCCTGCGACAGTTCCTTCAGGACCGATTTCAGGCGCTCCTCGAACTCGCCGCGGTACTTTGCACCGGCCAGGAGAGCCGCCATGTCGAGCGACAGCACGCGCTTCGATTTCAGACTGTCGGGTACTTCGCCGTTGACGATGCGCTGGGCCAGACCTTCGACGATCGCAGTCTTGCCGACGCCGGGTTCGCCGATCAGCACCGGATTGTTCTTGGTACGCCGCTGCAGGACCTGGATCGCGCGGCGGATTTCATCGTCGCGCCCGATGACCGGATCGAGCTTGCCCATGCGGGCCCGTTCGGTCAGGTCGACCGTGTATTTTTTCAGGGCTTCGCGCTGGCCCTCGGCTTCCGAGGAGTCGACAGTACCGCCGCCGCGCACGGCGACGATGGCGGCATCGAGCGCCTTGCGGGTCAGGCCGTTCTCCCGGGCCAGGCGGCCGGCCTGCGATTTGTCGTCGGTCAGGGCCAGCAAGACCATTTCACTGGAAAGGAACTGATCGCCGCGCTTCTGCGATTCCTTCTCCGCCAGATTCAGGAGTGCGCCGAGTTCGCGCCCGACCTGCACTTCACCGCTCGTGCCTGTAACCGTCGGCAGGTTTTCCAGTGCGGTCTTCAGGCCTGCGCTCAAGCCACCGATATTTGCGCCGGCGCGTTGTAGCAGCGAGCGCGTGCTGCTATCTTCTTGATTGAGCAGGGACTGCAGCAGGTGCAGCGGATCGATATACTGATTGTCATTGCCGACCGCCAGGCTTTGCGCATCGGCCAACGCTTCCTGCAGTTTTGTCGTGAGTTTGTCGAGACGCATCGCAATTCTCCATTGGATAATGACTAGGGAAATCCCTTTGAAATCAAGATTTGGGTCGAACAACCCTTTTTCAAGTAAGGATGTTGGCATCGTACGACCGCACTCTTTGCCCGACGTTTCAGCATAGCCATGGAATTGAACCAATTACAGGTCGTTTATCACGAGCCGGAAGATCGCCTGCTGTTGCGGGTCGCCGCCACTGATGAAGGTGAAGCGCATGAATTGCAGGCGTGGCTGACGCGCCGCTTCGTGGGCAACCTCTGGGCCGCGATGCAGCAGGCCCTCGGCGTGCAGGTCACGCTGACCCATCCCGATGCGGCCCATGCCAGCGCCGAGCTGATCGACATGGCGCACCAGTCGGCGCTCAGCGCATTGAGTTCACATGGGGGCTTCGGCGACCGGTTCCAGCCTGATCTTGAGCCGCATGCCAGCCTGTCGGCGCCGATTCTCGTATCCGAAGCGAAATTCCACATCGCCGCGAACATGCCGATGCGGATCAATTTTTTACCGGCGGAAGGCATCGGAGTGGAAATCGCTTTTACAGACACCGAGCTGCATGGATTCTGCACCTTACTGCAGGCGGCCGTCGAGACCGCATCCTGGGAAATGCCGCTGTACCTTGAGAGCGCCTGGGCCGGCGCGTCCGATGCGGGAGAGCTTGGTTCCGGACTACTGGCCCCGGCATCCCGGACCTTGAACTGACCCGGCCTCGGCGACACGCCTCAGGCTGATAGCGCCCGGTACGCTGCAAACCCTGCAAAACAGAAGATCAGGGCGCCGACCAGATGCAGCACTGAGTGTGAGAGCGCCCAGGCAACGTCACCTCGTTGCAAGAGCACCATCGATTCGGCGGAGAAGCTGGAAAACGTCGTCAGCCCGCCCAGGAATCCCGTTACGGCAAACAGACGCCAGGCCGGCGACAGGCCGGGGTGACTCGAAAAGAACGCCACCGCAATACCGATCATGAAGCCGCCACCAAGATTGGCGGCCAGCGTGCCCAGCGCGATCTGGGCATGCAGCGTATTGAGCCACAGCCCCAGCGCCCAGCGCAACCAGGCCCCCAGCGTGGCGCCAAGAGCAATCGCCAGCAAGCTGAACGGCGTGCTCAAGGATTCGCCGTGGCCGGACCGCCATCATCAGCAACACGCCATTTTGCCAGCGCCGCCTCGTCGGTCACGCGAGCATCGACCCAGCGCGCACCCTCGGGCGTCTGTTCCTTTTTCCAGAACGGCGCTTCGGTCTTCAGATAATCCATGATGAATTCGCAGGCGGCAAAGGCTTCGCCGCGATGGGCAGAGGTCACCCCGACCAGTACGATCTGCTCCTGCGGCAGCAAGGGGCCGATGCGGTGGATTACCAGGGTATCGAACAGTGACCAGCGCAAGTGCGCCTGGTCGACGATGGCTTGAATCGATTTCTCGGTCATGCCCGGATAATGTTCGAGCGCCATTTCGACCACCGACGACCCGTCGTTCATGTCGCGCACGGTGCCGATGAAGGCCACCACGGCGCCGACCTGGGGCGAGCCGGCGCGCAGTCGCGCAATCTCCGCGCCGAGCTCGAAATCCTGTTCTTCGATGCGAATCATCTGGCGTTTCCTGTTTGTCTGTGGAGTCCTACCCGCCGGTGACGGGCGGGAAGAACGCCAGTTCACAGCCTTCGGGAAGCGCGGCGCCGGCATCGGTCATGGTCTGGTTGCAAGCCATGCGCAACACCTTGCCGTCGGCTAAAGCCTCGGCCCATACGCCGCCGCGTTGCTGCAGCAGCGTGCGAACGGCGCCGACGGTAGTGACATCGTCCGGTATTTCCAGCCGTTCCTGAGATGTCCCGAGCGCCTCCCGAAGGCTGGCGAAAAAACGTAGTTGGATGTTCATCTGGACTAGCCCTGCAATGCCGAGAACGGAATGAACTGCACCATGTCACCAACGTTGATGGTACGGCCGGCCGGATTGTCGATCAGCCCATCGCCCCATACCGTCGAGGTCAGCACACCGGAACTCTGGTTGGCAAACAGCTCTAGGCCGCCTTGATCGTTGATGCGGGCGCGCAGGAACTCGTTGCGCCGGTCCGCCTTGGGCCAGCTGAAATCGGCACGCATCGCATAGGTTTTCGGCAGCACGTCCTGCACGCCCTGAAGCCGCAGCATGAAGGGCCGCACGAACAGCAGGAATGTGACGAAGCTCGATACCGGATTGCCCGGCAGCCCGAGAAAGAAGGCATGGCCGTCCAGACCGTTTTCATCATCGCCCTGACGCCGCACGCGCCGCACCTCGCCGAACGCAAGCGGCTTGCCCGGCTTGACGGCGATCTGCCACATGTTCAGCCGCCCTTCGACTTCCACCGCCGGCTTGATGTGATCTTCCTCGCCTACCGAGACGCCACCCGAGGTGATGATCAGGTCGTGTTCGCGCGCCGCGCGCCGCAATGTGTCCCGGGTTGCGCTCAGCGTATCGGGGACGATGCCGAAATCGGTCAGCTCGCAGCCCAGATTTTCCAGCAGTCCGCGCAGCATGAAGCGGTTGGAATTGTAGATGGCGCCCGGCTTGAGCACCTCGCCCGGCATGGCCAGTTCGTCGCCGGTGAAGAACACGGCGACCCGCAGCTTGCGCACCAGCGGCAGGCCGGCCAACCCGACCGACGCTGCCAGACCGAGCTCCTGCGCCCGCAGCCGGGTGCCGGCCGCCAGGATTTCATCACCGGCACGGATGTCTTCACCAGCGCGACGGATCCAGTCGCCCACTGCCGGTACATGGCGCACGATCACATGGTCGCCGCTGGCGTCACTCTGGGCTTCGCAGGCTTCCTGCATCACGACCGCATCGGCGCCGGGTGGAATCATCGCACCAGTAAAGATCCTGGCGGCGGTGCCGGGCAACAGCGCGGCACCGACGTGGCCGGCGGGAATCCGTTGCGTGACCTGCAACCGCGCACTGCCCGAGACGCAATCGGCGGCCCGTACCGCATAGCCATCCATCTGCGTATTGTCCATCGGCGGCACGTCGAGCTGCGAAGCTTGCGCCAGCGCCAGCACGCGGCCGTTGGCGGCAAGCGTCGGTTCGGTTTCATGCGCCGCGCGAACGGCGGTGTGGGCGTCGGCCGCAGCAAGCAGGAAGGCCCGTGCTTCAGCCACGCTGAGCATCGGCGGCTTGCCTGAAGGCGGCACCGCTGTTGCTGCTGTTGCTGCTGTCGCTGCTGTCGCTGCTGTCGCTGCTGTCGTTGTGATTGGCGTCGTGCCCATGCCCTTGCTCACAGACCGGTGTGGTTCAGGATGAAGGCCTTGACGTTGGCAACGTCGGCATCCATCACCTCGAACCGCTGCGGCAGCGACTCGATGTCGTCGAAGCCGGCCGGGCGCTCGGCGTCACGCCCAAGCGCTTCGCGGATCGTCTCGTTGAACTTGGCCGGCAAGGCGGTTTCCAGCACGATCATCGGTACGCCCGATTGCATGTGCTCGCGGGCGACCTTGACACCGTCGGCGGTGTGGGTGTCGATGATCAGGCCGTGGCGCGCGTGGACATCGCGGATCGTCGCCAGCCGGTCGACATGCACCGACTTGCCGGAGACAAAACCGAAATCGCCCACCCTGGAAAATTCGTCGCCATCGCTACCGGGCTTGCCGGACAGATCAAAGCCGCCGGCCGTCTCGACCTTGTGGAACAGCGCCCGCACCCGGTCGCCGTCGCGGCAGAGCAGATCGAAAATGAAGCGCTCGAAATTCGACGCCTTGCTGATGTCCATGCTCGGGCTGGTCGTGTGCAGGGTCTCGGCCGACTTGCGCACGCGGTAGACGCCGGTGCGGAAAAATTCGTCGAGGACGTCATTTTCGTTGGTGGCCACCACCAACCGGTCGATCGGCAAGCCCATCATGCGGGCGATATGGCCGGCGCAGATGTTGCCGAAATTGCCGGACGGGACCGCGAACGACACTTTTTGCGCGTTGTCGGTGGTCGTCGCCAGGTAGCCGCGGAAGTAATACACGACCTGCGCGACAACGCGCGCCCAGTTGATGGAATTGACCGTACCGATCTTCTGGCGGGTCTTGAAATGCAGGTCGTTCGAGACTGCCTTGACCATGTCCTGGCAATCGTCGAAGACGCCGCGAACGGCGACATTATGGATGTTCGGATCCTGCAGGCTAAACATCTGGGCGCACTGGAAAGCACTCATTTTTCCGTGCGGCGAGAGCATGAAAACGCGAATGCCACGCTTGCCGCGCATTGCATATTCCGCCGCACTGCCGGTGTCGCCGGAAGTGGCGCCGAAGATGTTGAGTTCGGCGTGCTCCTTATCCAGCGTGTATTCAAACAGATTGCCGAGCAACTGCATCGCCATGTCCTTGAAGGCCAGCGTCGGTCCGTTGGACAGGGCCTGCAGCATCAAGGTGCGATCGCCTTCGCGCTCCAGCACCGACACCGGGGTGATCTGCGCGGCATCTTCACCGACGCGCGCATTGCAGTAGACCTGCGCCGTGTACGTCTTCGTGGTGAGCGCTTGCAGGTCGGCTTGCGGTATATCGGTCGCAAATTTCTTCAATACTTCGAAAGCCAGCGCGGCATACGGCAGGCTGCGCCAGGCGTCGAGTTCGGCGCCGCTGACCTGGGGATAGGATTGCGGCAGGTATAGCCCGCCGTCCGGCGCCAGGCCGCCCAGCAGGATCTGGGAAAAAGACTGTAATTCGGGCTGTGCTCCGGCTTGGCCGCGTGTCGAGACGTACTGCATCAGCTCAACTCCTCCAGGCGGATGCGGGTCACCTTGCCCACCACGGTCGACAGGGCTTCGATGCGTGCGATCGCGGCATCGACGTGTTTTTCCTGGGTCTGGTGGGTCAGCATGATGATGTCGGTCTGCTGCTCGCCTTCGGCCGGCTCCTTCTGCAGCATGGCATCGATCGAAATCGTGGCGTCGGCCAGGATGCGCGTCACGTCAGCCAGCACGCCGAGCTTGTCGGCCACGTGCATGCGCAGGTAGTAGCTGGTGGTGATCTCCGACATCGGCAGGATCGGCGTGTCGGTCATCGCGTCCGGCTGGAAGGCCAGGTGCGGCACGCGATGTTCCGGATCGGCGCTGGCCAGGCGCGTGATGTCGACCAGGTCGGCGATCACGGCGGAGGCGGTCGGCTCAGCGCCGGCGCCCTTGCCGTACAGAAGCGTGGCGCCCACGGCGTCGCCCTGCACCAGCACGGCATTCATCGCGCCTTCGACATTGGCGATCAGGCGGCTCGACGGGATCAGGGTCGGATGCACGCGCAGCTCGATGCCGTGCGGCGTGCGCTTGGTGATCCCCAGCAGCTTGATGCGGTAGCCCAATTGTTCGGCATATTTGATGTCGGTCGCCTGCAGCTGGGTGATGCCCTCGACGTAGGCGCGCTCGAACTGCACCGGGATACCGAAGGCGATCGCCGCCATGATGGTGGCCTTGTGCGCCGCATCGACGCCTTCGATGTCGAAGGTCGGATCGGCTTCGGCATAGCCCAGGCGCTGCGCGTCCTTCAGGGCGGTGTCGAAATCGATGCCCTTGTCGCGCATCTCGGACAGGATGAAGTTGGTGGTGCCGTTGATAATGCCGGCGATCCACTGGATGCGGTTGGCGGTCAGGCCTTCGCGCAGGGTCTTGATGATCGGTATGCCACCGGCGACCGCCGCCTCGAACGCGATCATGACGCCCTTTTCCTGGGCCGCCTTGAACAGTTCGTTGCCATGAGTGGCCAGCAGCGCCTTGTTGGCAGTCACCACGTGCTTGCCGTTGGCGATCGCCTGCATCACCAGATCCTTGGCGATGCCGTAACCACCGATCAGTTCGATGACGATGTCGATGTCCGGATGGTTGACCACCAGGTTGGCGTCGGAGACGACTTCGACTTCCCCGTTGGTGAGCTCGCGGGCGCGCTCGACGTTCAGGTCGGCCACCATGGCGATTTCAATGCCGCGTCCGGCGCGGCGCATGATTTCTTCCTGGTTGCGCTTCAATACCGCGAATGTCCCGGCGCCGACGGTACCGATGCCTAACAGGCCTACTTTGACTGGTTTCATGATGTGTTCGATTCGATTGTGGCAGCGCGATTGTTTCCTGGCGCGGCGCGGTTGGGTTGACTGTTCTGCTGTCAGGCCGACATGATATCCCACCGCTGCCGCGAGCGGCCTTGCGCAAGCTGCAACGCGGTGCGCGGCGATGGGCTGAAACCGGATCAGCCCTTGCCGTGGCGCCTGCGATAACCCTCCAGGAAGCGGGCGATGCGTCCCATCGATTCGGCCAGATCGTCCGTGTTGGGCAGGAAAACCACGCGGAAATGATCCGGCGTCGGGCAATTGAAGCCAGTCCCTTGCACGATCAGGACCCGCTCCTCGGCCAGCAGTTCATAGGCGAAATCCTGGTCGTCGACGATCGGATACATCACCGGGTCGAGCTTGGGAAACATGTACAACGCTGAGCGCGGCTTGACGCAGGTCACGCCTGGAATGTCGGTCAGCAACCGATGCGCCAGATCGCGCTGTCGTGCCAGCCGCCCGCCGGGCGCGACCAGGTCGTTGATGCTCTGGTAGCCGCCCAGCGCGGTCTGGATCGCGTACTGGCCGGGCGCATTGGCGCACAGGCGCATCGAGGTCAGCATGTTCAGGCCCTCGATGTAATCCTTGGCATGTTTCTTTTCGCCGGAGACGACCATCCAGCCGGCGCGGTAGCCGCAGGAGCGGTAATTCTTCGACAGGCCGTTGAAGGTGATGAACAGCACGTCGTCGGCCAGCGACGCCAGCGACACGTGGGTGGCGCCGTCGTACAGCACCTTGTCGTAGATTTCGTCGGCAAAAATGATCAGCTGATGCTCGCGTGCGACATCGACGATCTGTTGCAGCAGCTCGACCGGGTACAGCGCGCCGGTCGGATTGTTCGGATTGATGACGACGATGGCGCGCGTGTTGCTGTTGATCTTGCGTCGAATGTCGGCGATGTCGGGAAACCAGCCAGCCTGCTCGTCGCACACATAGTGGATCGGCGCGCCGCCGGACAGGCTCACGGCCGCAGTCCAGAGCGGATAGTCGGGCGCCGGCACCAGCACCTCGTCGCCGGTGTTCAACAGCGCATTCATGCTCATGACGATCAGTTCCGAGGCGCCGTTGCCCAGATAGACATCCTCGATGGTCACACCGGCAATCTTCTTTTGCTGGGTGTAATGCATGATCGCCTTGCGTGGCGCAAACAGGCCCTTGGAATCCGTGTAGGCCGAGGCGGCCTGCATGTTGCGGATCATGTCCTGCACGATTTCCTCCGGCGCCTCGAAGCCGAAGGCGCCGACGTTGCCGATGTTGAGCTTGATGATCTTGTGCCCTTCTTCTTCCATCTGACGGGCTTTTTCCAGCACCGGACCGCGGATGTCGTAGCAAACGTCTGCCAGTTTTTTGGATTTTTGAATCGGTCGCACGGAGCTGGTCCTTGTCGGTCTTCTGAAGCGATTGTGGTGCAATGTTGCACCGCAGGGGAGCTCCATTCTGCCGAAAGCGGGCCGTTTTATCAATGCTTACGTCCTGCGGCGGCTTTCGGTGACTCTCGGCGGGACTGAAAACGCTACAATGCGGCTTCCCGATCCTCCCAATTCAAGCGACCCACACGACGCCATGAAGCTGCACGCCACTGCCACCCAGCAATACCAGACCGTAACCGCCTACGACGATGCCGGCGTCGAGATCAACCTGGTGCGTTTTACCGCCAGCCTGGTCGTCATGCCCGAGCTCGCACCCGCCTCGTGGCCGGTCGCTGGCTTCGACCAGCTGAGCACCGAACATTTCGCCCAGATCGACGCGGCCATGCCCGACGTCGTCATTCTCGGCACCGGCGCACGCCAGCGCTTCGTCCATCCGAAGCTCGTCGCTGCGCTGACCGCGCGCCGCATCGGCGTCGAATGCATGACTAACCAGGCAGCCTGCCGCACCTACAACATCCTCATGGCCGAAGGGCGCAAGGTCGCACTGGCGCTCATTTTTGACACGGCGGACACCTCCGGTGCGTGATTTGCAGCGGGTGACCCGGTCCGCGCCTTTCCTCTGGACTCTGGCGCTGCTGTTCTCCGTTGTCTGGTTTGTCATGCTGGGCGCCCGCACGCTGGTGCCGACCGATGAAGGGCGCTACGCCGAGATGGCGCGGGAAATGCTGGCCACCGGCGACTGGATCACCACCCGCCTCAACGGCATCAAGTATTTCGAAAAACCGCCCCTGCAGATCTGGATGACGGCGCTCGCCTTCAAGGTATTCGGCCTGGGCGAATGGCAGGCGCGGCTGTGGACCGGCCTGTGCGGCTTTGCCGGCATCGTCCTGACCGGCCTGGCCGGGCGCCGGGTGTTTGGTCCCGTGCACGGCCCCGACACCGGCCTGGCGGCCGCACTGGTACTGGGATCGTGCCTGTTCTGGGCCGCGATGGGGCACATCAACACGCTCGACATGGGACTGGCCGGCGGCATGACGCTGGCGCTGTGCGGCCTGCTGATCGCCCAGAGCGCGCCGGATGTGCGCACCCGGCTGCGCTGGATGCTGGGCTGCTGGGCCGGCATGGCGCTGGCGGTGCTGTCGAAGGGATTGATCGGTCTGGCGCTGCCGGGCGCCGTCCTGATCATCTATACCGTCGTTGCCCGCGACTGGGGCATCTGGAAGCGCTTGCACCTGCTGGCCGGATTGCTGGTCTTTGCTGCCATCACGGTGCCCTGGTTCGTGCTGGTCTCGCTGCGCAATCCGGAATTCCCGCAGTTCTTTTTCATCCATGAGCATTTCCAGCGTTTTACGAGCAAGGTGCATCACCGTGAGGGACCCTGGTATTACTTTCTGCCGATCCTGCTCGGCGGTCTGCTGCCGTGGCTAGCGGTGTTCGGCCAGAGCCTGTGGGCGGCCCGGCGTGAAGCCGTGCTGCCGGTATCGGCGGCCAGTATCGATGGGCGCGGTTTCCGGCCCAAGAAACTCCTGCTGGTGTGGAGCATCTTCATTTTCGTGTTCTTCAGCATTTCGAGTTCGAAGCTGCCGTCCTACGTGCTGCCAATCTTCCCGTCCCTGGCGCTGCTGATTGCCGTGTATCTGGCCGACGCGCCGCGCCGCGCCTGGTGGCTGCTGGGCGCCAGTGGCACACTCATCGGCGCCGGCATGCTGGCCTTCCTGCCGCGCATGCCGCGCCTGGCCAAGGACGCCGTGGACCTGGCCAATTATCAGGCGGCATTGCCATGGGTCGGCGCCGCCGCCGTGATGCTGCTGGCTGGCGCTTTGCCGGTGCTGTGGTGGACGTGGAAGCGGGATGCCGGACTGCCGCGTCTGGCGACGCTGGCCGTGGCGATCTCCGGTTTCGCCGCGGTGCAGCTGCTGATGCTGGGTGCCGAACCGCATGGCCGCACACGCTCGGGTCTCGATCTGGTCGCGCAAATCAATGCCGAACTGACGCCAGCGATGCCGCTGTACGCGGTCGGACTCTACGATCAGACCCTGCCGTTCTATCTGCGTCGGACCATGACGCTGGTGGCCCACGCCGACGAGCTGGAATTCGGCCTGCAGCAAGAGCCGAAGCTGTGGCTGCCGACGCGCGCGGCATTCGTCGAGCGCTGGCGCACCGGCCCCAAGGCGATCGCCATCACGCGCCCCGAAATCTTCGATCAATTGCAGTTGCAGGGTGTGCCAATGCGCGTCATCGCCCATGATGCGCGGCGCATCGTCATCACCAACCGGTGATCCACCCGACGTTGCAATGAGAGCTCTCCCATGAACGCCACCACCTTTGGTTTCATTTTTACCGGCATCTGCCTCAACGCCGTGGCGCAACTGCTGCTCAAGGCGGGCACCAATGCCGTCGGTGCGATTCACCTGACGGCCGAGAACTGGTTCGCCACCGGCGTGAAGCTGGCGACCCAGGTGCCGATCATCGGTGGCTTGAGCTGCTATGTACTGTCGGTGGTGGTGTGGATCATCGGGCTGTCGCGGGTCGATGTCACGATTGCCTATCCGCTACTTTCACTGGGCTACATCATCAACGCCATCGGCGCCTGGTATTTTCTGGGCGAGGTGGTGTCGTTGCAGCGCATCGCCGCCATCACCATCATCATCGTCGGCGTGGCGCTCCTTGCGCGCAGCTGAGCAAGGCCGTCGCGCCAGCAGCACACGCCCTGGCTTGCGTCCCGTTGCGCGTCGCTCGGGGAGCGACCGGACAACCGTCGACACTATGCGATACTTGGTTTGTGGCGACGGGCGCCAATCATGCAATGGATGGCCAATTCGGCAGCGCCAGAGCGCGTGGTCCCACAATCCGGCATCGCACGACATTAACAATCGCACAACTCATTACGCCCATGACCCAGCCCTTCCTGCCGTTTGCCAAACCTGTCATCGATGAAGACACCATCGCCGCCGTCGGCGAGGTGCTGCGCTCCGGCTGGATCACCAGCGGTCCGAAAGTCGCGCTGTTCGAACAGCAGCTGTCGGCCTTTTTCGGCGGGCGGCCGGTGCGCACGTTCAATTCCGGCACCTGCACGATGGAAATTGCGTTGCGCATCGCCGGCATCGGCCCCGGCGACGAAGTCATCACCACGCCCATTTCGTGGGTCGCCACCGCCAACGTGATCCTGGAAGTCGGCGCTACGCCGGTCTTTGCGGACATCGATCCGATCACCCGCAACATCGACCTCGATGCCGTCGAGGCCGCCATCACGCCGCAGACCCGAGCCATCATCCCGGTCTACCTGGCGGGCCTGCCGGTCGACATGGATCGCCTGGTTGCCCTGGCTGACAAACACAACCTGCGCATCATCGAGGATGCCGCCCAGGCGCTTGGCAGCAGCTGGCGCGGCAAGCGCATCGGTTCTTTCGGCGACCTGATCTCGTTCAGTTTTCAGGCCAACAAGAACGTCACCTCGTCCGAGGGCGGCTGCCTGGTGCTGAACGACGCCGCCGAAGCGGTCCTGGCGGAAAAATACCGCCTGCAAGGCGTCACCCGCAGCGGCTTCGATGGCCTGGATGTCGATGTGTTGGGCGGCAAATTCAACATGACCGATGTGGCGGCGGGGATCGGCATCGGCCAGTTCGCGCACATCGATCGCATTACCGCACGGCGGCGCGAACTCGCCAGGCTGTACTTCAGCCTGTTCGGTGACGGCTTCGCCGGCGCCACCGGAGCCCAGCTGCCGGTGGCCGATTTCGAGAACAGCAATTGGCACATGTTCCAGCTGGTGCTGCCGGACCGCTTGCCGCGCGCCGAGTTCATGGCCCGCATGATGGAGCGCCAGATCGGCATTGGTTACCACTATCCAGCGATCCACCTGCTGACGATGTACCGAGCGCTCGGCTTTACCGATGGCATGTTCCCGGTGGCCGAGCGGGTCGGGCGCCAGATCGTGTCGCTACCGATGTTTTCCACAATGACCGACGCCGACGTGGAACGAGCTGTCGGTGCGGTAAAATCGGCGCTCTCTGCCTGACGCATGACGAGCGGTTGTTCCGTCCCGATCCGCTGCGCGCACCATTGCTGCGCGTCCTGACCTGCTGGTCTCGACCGCCCCGGGCCCAACGCCGCATACGCCTACAAAATGAAAATAGACCTTTCCGTCGTCATTCCGATCTACAACGAAGAAGCCGGGCTGATCAAACTGTTCGACCGACTGTATCCGGCGCTCGACGCCCTCGAGCTGAATTACGAGATCGTGTTTGTCAACGACGGCAGCCGCGATCGCTCGCCGGCCATGCTGGCCGACCAGTTCCGCCTGCGCCCGGATGTCACGCGGGTGGTTCTGTTCAACGGCAATTATGGTCAGCACATGGCGATCCTGGCCGGATTTTCAGAAACCCGTGGCGAGATCGTCGTCACGCTCGATGCCGACCTGCAGAATCCTCCGGAAGAAGTTCGCAACCTGATCGCCAAGATGCGCGAGGGCTACGACTATGTCGGCTCGATCCGCCGTGAGCGGCAAGATTCCGCATGGCGCACTTATGCCTCGCGCGCCATGAACCGGCTGCGCGAAAAAATCACCCGTATTCAGATGACGGATCAAGGCAACATGCTGCGCGCTTATGGTCGCAACGTCATCGATCTGATCAACCAGTGCAGCGAGGTCAACACGTTCGTGCCGGCGCTGGCCTATACCTTCGCCCGCCATCCGACCGAGATAGTGGTCGAGCACGAAGAGCGCGCGGCCGGCGAATCGAAGTATTCGCTGTATAGCCTGATCCGACTGAATTTCGATCTGGTGACAGGATTTTCGCTCATGCCGCTGCAATTCTTTTCGCTGCTCGGTATCGGCCTGTCGTTCTTTTCGGCGGCGCTGTTCGTGCTGCTGCTGGCGCGGCGCTTCGTCTTCGGCGCCGAGGTCGAGGGCGTCTTCACCCTGTTCGCGATCACCTTCTTCCTGATGGGCGTGATCCTGTTCGGTATCGGCCTGGTGGGCGAGTACGTCGGCCGTATCTACGAGCAGGTCCGGGGGCGCCCGCGCTACGTCGTCCAGGCGATCCTGCAGCAGGAGCGCAGCCCGGCGCCGACTTCGCTCGACCCTGTTTTCAAGGGCTGAACGGCGATGCGCGCAGTCGTCTTCGCTTACCATGACGTCGGTGTCCGCTGCCTGAAGGTGCTGCTGGCGCGCGGCGTCGAGGTCGCGCTGGTCGTGACCCACATCGACAATCCGGCCGAGACCATCTGGTTCGCTTCGGTCGCCGGCCTGTGCGCCGAGGCAGGCATCGCTTGTATCACGCCAGCCGACCCATCCGCGCCCGAGGTGATGGCGCAGGTACAGGCAGCGCGGCCCGATCTGATCTTCAGCTTCTACTATCGCCACATGCTGCCGCTTGCGCTGCTGCAAGTCGCGCCGCGTGGCGCCTACAACATGCACGGTTCGCTGCTGCCGAAATACCGTGGCCGCGTGCCGATCAACTGGGCAGTCCTGCACGGCGAGACCGAGACCGGCGCCACCCTGCACGCGATGGCGGCCAAGCCGGACGCCGGCAGCATCGTCGACCAGACAATGGTGCCGATCCTGCCCGACGATACCGCGTCCGAAGTCTTCGCCAAGGTGGTGGTGGCGGCCGAACAGACCCTGTGGCGCGCACTGCCGCTGATGCTGGCGGGACGGACCCCGAGCCTGCCGAACGATCTGTCGCAGGGCAGCTATTTCGGGGGACGCAATGCCGAGGATGGACGGATCGACTGGTCGCGTCCGGCGCAGGAAGTCTATAACCTGATCCGCGCCGTGGCGCCGCCCTACCCCGGCGCCTGGTGCATGGTCGGACCAAACCGCTGCATCATCGACGGTGCACGCCTGACGCAGGATCCATCAACCGCGGCGACGAAGATTGCCGGAGATATGGCACCGGGCCTGCGGGTAGTGGATAATCGCGTGTTGGGCTACTGTGGCGACGGGCGTGCCATTCTGGTCAAGCAGCTGCGAGTCGATGCACGCGTCGTCACCGCCACCGAATTGCAGGACATGCTGATAACGATGGCGTCCTGATACGGCCCCCTCCTCATTTACGAGAAAGAGAACAACAACATGAAAAAAGTCCTGATCCTGGGTATCAACGGTTTCATCGGTCACCACCTCTCCAAACGCATCCTGGAAACCACCGACTGGGATGTCTACGGCATGGACATGATGTCGAACCGGATCACTGGCGTGCTCGAGAATCCAGCCTACAAGGATCGGATGCATTTTTTCGAAGGCGACATCACCATCAACAAGGAATGGATCGAGTACCACGTCAAGAAATGCGACGTGATCCTGCCCCTGGTGGCGATCGCCACGCCATCGACCTACGTCAAGGAACCGCTGCGGGTGTTCGAGCTCGATTTCGAAGCCAACCTGCCGATCGTGCGTTCGGCCGCCAAATACGGCAAGCACCTGATCTTTCCATCGACCTCGGAGGTCTACGGCATGAGCGAGGATGCGGAATTCGATCCGGAAGCCTCGCCGCTGGTGTACGGCCCGATCAACAAGCCGCGCTGGATCTACGCCTGCGCCAAGCAATTGATGGACCGCGTCATCTGGGGCTACGGCATGGAAGGCTTGAATTTCACACTGTTCCGGCCGTTCAACTGGATCGGTTCGGGTCTTGATTCGATCCATACGCCGAAAGAAGGCAGCTCGCGCGTGGTAACCCAGTTCTTCGGCCACCTGGTCCGTGGCGAGAACATTTCGCTGGTCGACGGTGGCGCCCAGAAGCGCGCCTTCACCTACATCGACGACGGTGTCGATGCGCTCGTCAAGATCATCGCCAACAAGGATGGCATCGCCACCGGCAAGATCTACAACATCGGCAATCCGGTCAACAATTACTCGATCCGCGAGCTGGCCAACATGATGCTCACGCTCGCCGCCGAGTATCCCGAGTACGCCGAGTCTGCCAAGAAGGTCCAACTCGTCGACACAACGTCAGGCAATTACTACGGTGTCGGTTATCAGGACGTCCAGAACCGGGTACCGAAGATCACCAACACCTGCGCGGAGCTGGATTGGCAGCCGCGCACCACCATGGCCGATACGCTGCGCAACATCTTCGACGCCTATCGCGGCCAGGTTGCCGAAGCCAAGGCATTAATGGACTGATGCCGTGCACCTGATGACGCTGAAGATCGATGTCGATACCTATCGCGGTACGCGCGAGGGTGTACCGAACCTGGTGCGTCTGTTGCAGGCGCATGGTGCCGACGCGACTTTCCTGTTTTCGCTGGGGCCGGACCACACCGGCTGGGCACTGCGACGGGCCCTGCGGCCAGGATTTTTCCAGAAAGTGTCGCGCACCTCGGTGGTCGAACACTACGGCCTGAAAACGCTGATGTATGGCGTGCTGCTGCCGGCGCCCGACATCGGACGGGATTGCGCCGCTGAAATGCGCGCGGTGCGCAACGCCGGTTTCGAATGCGGCATCCATACCTGGGACCACGTGGTCTGGCAGGACAACGTGCGCACCCGTGGCGCCGACTGGACGCGCGACCTGATGCAGCGCGCCTTCGACCGCTTCGCGGCGATCTTTGGCACGGCGCCCCGCACACACGGCGCGGCGGGATGGCAGATGAATGCGCACGCATTCCGCCAGCTCGATACCTTCGGTTTCCAGTACGCCTCAGACGGTCGGGTCGCCCTGCGCGAGGATGGCGCGATCGCGGCAGTGGCATCCGGTCCCTATCGGTTGCGCGACGCCGCCGGTACGCTGTCCTGCCTGCAGTTGCCGACCACCCTGCCGACGCTCGACGAGCTGCTCGGCCGCACCATCGAAGGCGATGTCATCGACGCGTCAAATATTGCCGCCAAGCTGTTGAGCCTGACCGCGGTGCCACGCGACCATGTTTTTACGTTACACGCAGAACTAGAAGGGCAAAAACTCGCCCCGATCTTCGAGCAACTGTTGCGGGGCTGGAAAGCACAGGGCTATACTTTCGCCTCGATGGCCGGACTGTACGCGCAGGTCGCTGACCAAAACCATCCGCTTCAGGACCTGCAATGGGGCGAACTGCCAGGGCGCTCCGGCGAACTGGTCGTCGACGCTGCCTGAGTGGGCGCCGTCCGGCGCAACCGGGCACAACGATCGCGCTGTCGCCGTAACATAACCGGCACCAACCGGTTGCACGTCCGCTTGCGGCATTCCTCGCAGGCGTTGCATTCATCAGGAGAGCCACGTGGCAGAAGAAGCTGTTTCACCCCCATTCGCCGCAGGCGCCGAACCGTTATCCGCGCTGAACATGATTGTTCCGGAATTCACGGCGAACATGACCGGCGGGCGACCCTTCACCCTGTCGGAGTACCGCGACAAGACCCTGGTGCTGTATTTTTATCCAAAAGACAATACACCCGGCTGCACCACCGAGGCGATCAATTTCCGCGACCTGTATCCGGACTTCGAGCGCACCAATACCGAAATCGTCGGTATCAGCCGCGACTCCATGCGTTCGCACGAAGGCTTCAAGGTGAAACTGGACCTGCCGTTCGAGCTGATTTCAGACCCTGACGAAACGCTGTGCCTGCTCTTCAACGTCATGAAGATAAAGAGCATGTACGGCAAAAAAGTGCGCGGTGTCGAGCGCTCCACCTTTGTCATTGACGGCAACGGCAGATTGGTGAAAGAATGGCGTGGACTGAAAGTGCCAGCGCATGTCGATAATGTCCTGGCGTTCGTGCAGGACCGCTGATTCACCACTCTATTCGAGGCCAACGGATCATTCCTCCCACTGTTTCGACACCGCGTCGACGTCCATTGCCACGCTGCGCTCCTGACCTCACTGGCGGAATCCGTTTGCCAGGCGGGTCGACTTTCACAGCTTGTAATCGGAGTGGGATTCAAAGCCGATTTCAAAGCCGATTTCAAAGCCGATTTCAAAGCCGATTTCAAAGCCGTTCTTGGGCATGTGCGCGTGCCGTCCGGAACGGCTTCTTCATTTCCGGCGCTGGTGCCGGCACTCCCCTGATTTTTGCTCTTGCCGCCGCCGGATTGAACGGGCGTCGGTCCCTCCATTTTTTTTATCCTGACGCTACCGCAACCGTTCGTCGCTAAATGGTATTTCCTCAACCTTCACGATCGAGATCCTGATGCCCCTGCCAAAATTACCGACCAAACCTGCTGCGTTGCTGTCCCCCCGCGAGTATCCGGTGGCGGACAAATCCAAGATCGGCAAGCCACTCGTGCTGCTCGAGCCAGTAACCGTGGCGCCGGCAGCCCGCGCCAAGGCGCCGAGCGCGCCGGAAGCCAAGGCGCCTGCAAAACCGCGTGCGGCCAAGCCGAAAGAGATCGAGACCCGCGTCAAGTCGAGCACCAGCCGCAGCGCTGACAAGGCCGGGCTGACCAAGCTGTTCGTGCTCGACACGAACGTCCTGATGCATGACCCGTCATCGCTGTTCCGGTTCGACGAGCACGACGTGTATCTGCCAATGATGACGCTGGAAGAGCTCGACGATCACAAGAAAGGCATGTCGGAAGTGGCGCGCAATGCGCGTCAGGTGTCACGCTCGCTCGATGCACTGGTCAGCGGCACCGAAGACTCGGCAATCGACCAGGGCATCCCGCTGTCGAAGCTGGGGAACAAGGATGCCCGCGGCCGCCTGTTCTTCCAAACCCAGCTGGCGCATGTGACGCTGCCCGAAGGCCTGCCCGAGGGAAAAGCGGACAACCAGATCCTGGGGGTCGTCCGCGCGCTCGAGGCCAAGCATCCGGGGCGTGCCATCGTGCTGGTGTCCAAGGACATCAACATGCGCATCAAGGCGCGGGCAATGGGCTTGCCGGCCGAAGAGTATTTCAACGATCACGTTCTCGAAGATACCGACCTGCTCTACTCGGGCATCCTGCAACTGCCGGACGACTTCTGGAACAAGCACGGCAAGGGCATGGAGTCGTGGCAGGAAAGCAAGCACGGTACCAGCTACACTTATTATCGTCTCAGCGGTCCGGTGGTGCCGGCAATGCTGGTCAACCAGTTCGTCTACATGGAACCGAAGAACGGCGAGTCGTCGTTCTACGGTCACGTCACCCAGATCAACGGCAAGACCGCCGTCATCCGCACCCTGCGCGATTATGGACACACCAAGAACAGCGTCTGGGGCATTACCGCGCGCAACCGGGAGCAGAATTTCGCGCTCAACCTCTTGATGGATCCGGAATGCGATTTCGTCACGCTGCTCGGCCAGGCCGGCACCGGCAAGACGCTTCTGGCGCTGGCGGCCGGGCTGGCGCAAGTGCTCGAGACCAAGACCTACAACGAGATCATCGTCACCCGCGTGACGGTGCCGGTGGGTGAAGACATCGGCTTCTTGCCGGGCACCGAGGAAGAAAAGATGTCGCCGTGGATGGGCGCCTTCGACGACAACCTGGAAGTGCTCAACAAGTCGGATTCGGACGCTGGCGAATGGGGCCGCGCCGCGACCCAGGATCTGATCCGCTCGAAGATCAAGATCAAGTCATTGAACTTCATGCGCGGGCGAACCTTCGTCAACAAGTTCCTGATCGTCGACGAAGCGCAGAACCTGACCCCCAAGCAGATCAAGACGCTCGTTACCCGCGCTGGCCCGGGCACCAAGATCATCTGCCTGGGGAACATCGCGCAGATCGACACGCCATACTTGACCGAGGGATCGAGTGGCCTGACCTATGTGGTCGATCGCTTCAAGGGCTGGGCGCATAGCGGGCATGTGACGCTGGCGCGCGGCGAGCGTTCACGTCTGGCAGATCACGCGAGCGAAGTGCTGTAGTCGATCGACATGGTCTTTACAACACCTTGGTCCCGATCCACCACGCAATCGCCGCGACAAAAGCCGATGCCGGAATCGTGAAAATCCAGGCCCAGACGATATTGCCTGCGACACCCCAGCGCACGGCAGAGGTCTTGCGGGCCGAGCCGACGCCGACGATGGCGCCGGTGATCGTGTGGGTGGTCGAGACGGGTATGCCCAGCCAGGTCGCCATGAACAGCGTGATGGCGCCGCCGGTCTCGGCGCAGAAGCCGCCGACCGGGCGCAGCTTGGTGATGCGCTGCCCCATCGTCTTGACGATGCGCCAGCCGCCGAACAGCGTTCCCAGACTGATGGCGGTGTAGCAGCTGATGATGACCCAGAGCGGCAAGCCGTCGTGTTCGCCGACATAACCAGAGGCGATCAGCAGCATCCAGATGATGCCCATGGTCTTCTGCGCGTCATTGCCGCCGTGGCCCAGGCTGTACATCGATGCCGATACCAGCTGCGCCCGGCGGAACCACTTGTCGACCCGGCGCGGCGTGGAGCGTACGAAGAACCAGGACACCAGCACCATCATGATCGAGCCGAAGACGAATCCGAGCAGCGGCGAGAGCACGATGAAAGCGATGATTTTCAGGAGGCCGCTCGAAATCAGGGAGCCGGTACCCGCCTTGGCCACCGCAGCGCCGACCAGGCCGCCGATCAGCGCATGCGAGGACGACGACGGAATGCCGTAGTACCAGGTCACCAGGTTCCAGACGATCGCGCCGACCAGGGCGCCGAAGATCACGTAGTGGTCCACCACCTGCGGATCGATCGTGCCTTTGCCGACAGTCGTTGCCACCTTCAGCTGGAAGACCAGGATCGCGATGAAATTGAAGGCCGCTGCCATCGCTACCGCATTTTGCGGCTTCAGGACGCCGGTCGAGACGACGGTGGCAATCGCATTGGCGGCGTCGTGGAAGCCGTTCATGAAATCGAACACCAGCGCCAGGGCGATCAGAAAACCCAATGTGTAGAGACTGATGTGCAAAGTGTGCATGGAATCTTGTTTTTCCTGGTCTGAGTGTTACGCGTTCTCGACGATGATGCCTTCGATGATGTTGGCGACATCTTCGCAACGATCGGTCACGGTTTCCAGGATTTCGTAAATGGCCTTGAGCTTGATGAGATTGCGCACATCGGGCTCGTCGCGAAACAACTTCGACATCGCCGCGCGCATGACATGATCGGCATCCGACTCGAGGCGGTCGATCTCGGCGCAGATTGCCAGGATCTCCTGCGAGTTGTCCATGTTGTGCAGCAGCGCGACAGCAGCCCGGACTTTTTCCGTACAGGCCAGGCACAGCTCAGCGAGCCGCTTGGCTTCGGGCGTGATGGCCTTGATATCGTAGAGCGACACGGTCTGGGCCGCGTCTTCCATCAGGTCGAGGATGTCATCCATGCGCGTGATCAGCTGGTGGATGTCGTCACGGTCGAGCGGCGTGATGAACGTCTTGTGGAGCATGTCGAGCGTGGCATGCGTTACGCGATCGGCCTGTTTCTCGATACTCTCGATCGCATGCACGCGCTTTTCCAGATCGTCGAAATCGGTCATCAGGGCAACCATTTCCTTGGCTCCCTTGACGCACAGATCGGCGTGCTGGTTGAATTGCTCGAAAAATTTGCCTTCGGTCGGCATCAAACGTCCAAACATGATTTCCCACTTTCCTGAACAGTAGTTTCGTCCTGCTTTGCTTCGATTTTTTTCGTTCTTGGTTTCACGCGTCGCTTCACGCATTGTTGCGTGCAGGTCGCCGTCGCAAGCGAACCCGTCCACCTGCCCGACGCGCGAGGCGAGTCCGCGACGGACCCGGGTTGCCAATGCAACGGCTTCAGTCGCCCTGGTAGAGCGCCGCGCCGCCGGTGTAATTGTCGAATTTTGTGTACTGTCCGAGGAAGGTCAGGCGAACGCTGCCGATCGGGCCATTACGCTGCTTGCCGATGATGATTTCGGCCGTGCCTTTGTCCTGCGAATCAGGGTTGTAGACCTCGTCGCGATAGATGAAAAGAATAACGTCGGCATCCTGCTCAATGGCGCCGGATTCACGCAGATCGGACATGACGGGACGCTTGTTGGGACGCTGTTCCAGCGAGCGGTTCAACTGTGAGAGTGCGATCACCGGGCAATTCAATTCCTTGGCCAGGCTTTTCAGGCTGCGCGAGATTTCTGAAATCTCGGTCGCGCGGTTTTCGCCCGAGGAGTTGGCCGACATCAGTTGCAGGTAATCGATGATGATCAGACCGAGCTTGCCGCACTGGCGGGACAGACGCCGCGAGCGGGCGCGCAGTTCGATCGAATTAAGCGCCGGTGTCTCGTCGATGTAAAGCTGAGCATCGTTCATCTTCTGGATCGCATGCGTCAGGCGCGGCCAGTCTTCGTCGGCCAGGCGACCAGTGCGCAGACGGTGCTGATCGAGCCGACCGACCGAGCCCAGCATCCGCATGGCCAGCTGCGTGCCGCCCATCTCCATCGAGAACACGGCCACTGGCAAGCCACTTTCAATGGCCACGTGTTCGCCAATATTAATCGAGAACGCGGTCTTGCCCATGGAGGGACGGCCGGCGACGATCACCAGGTCGCCCGGCTGCAGGCCCGAAGTCATGCGGTCGAGATCGACGAATCCGGTCGGCACACCCGTGATGTCGTTTTGTCCCTCGCGATTGTAGAGCTCGTCGATGCGCTCGACGACCTGGGTCAGAAGCGGCTGGATCTCCTGGAAGCCCTGGGCGCCGCGCGAGCCTTCTTCCGCAATCGCGAAGATCTTCGACTCGGCTTCGTCGAGCATCTGCTTGACTTCCTTGCCCTGCGGGTTGAAGGCCTGGCCGGAGATTTCGTCGGAGACGGTGATGAGCTTGCGCAGCACGCCGCGGTCGCGCACGATCTCGGCATAGCGGCGGATGTTGGCCGCTGACGGCGTGTTTTGCGCCAGCGCGTTCAGGTAACTCAGGCCACCGACTTCCTCTGCCTTGCCGGTACTGACCAGCGATTCGTAGACCGTGATGACGTCGGCCGGACGCGAACCGTTGATCAGCTTGACGATGTGCTGGAAGATGACCCGGTGATCGTAGCGATAGAAATCGTCCTGATGCACGAAGTCCGCGATCCGGTCCCATGCAGCATTGTCCAGCAACAGACCACCGAGGACGGATTGTTCTGCTTCGATCGAGTGCGGCGGTACACGAAGGGAATCAAGCTGGGGATCGGCGCGGGTATTCATGGCCGCGATTATACCCGCTCGCACCCTGCCCTTGCCCTTGCTCGTGTGAATTTAATGACGACGAAAACGATTGCCCGACGCCGGCGCCGGCGGCAGGCCGGAGGCTCATCGAGACATGCGACCACACGGGCCCGGAACACAAAAAAGCCGGGCGGACCCGGCTTTCGATAACGGCTTGCAGGCGAACCCGCAAGCACATCGGTACGGCTGTCTTAAGCGTGCTCGCCCAAAACGGCAATGGTGATCTCGACGATGACATCGGTGTGCAACGCGACCGACACAGCATGGTCGCCAACGGTCTTCAGGGGGCCCAGCGGCATGCGGACCTGAGCCTTCTCGACCGGGAAACCCTGCTTCGTCAACGCTTCAGCGATGTCGGCATTGGTAACCGAACCGAACAGACGGCCATCGACACCGGCTTTTTGCGAAACCTGAACGGTCAGACCGGCCAGTTTCTCGCCTTGTGCCTGCGATGCGGCCAGCTTGGCGGCAGCAGCTTTTTCGAGCTCGACACGCTTGGCTTCGAATTCGGCCACTGCGGTAGTGGTGGCACGACGGGCCATGCGCTGCGGGATCAGGAAGTTACGGGCATAACCGTCCTTGACCTTGACGACTTCACCGAGGTTGCCGAGATTGACGACTTTTTCTAACAGAATGACTTGCATGTTTTTCTCCTGAGGCCGTCAATTAAGCGGTGTGCAGATCGGTGTACGGCAACAGCGCGAGGAAGCGAGCGCGCTTGATGGCGGTATCGACCTGGCGCTGGTAGTGCGCCTTGGTGCCGGTCAGGCGGGCTGGCATGATCTTGCCGTTTTCCTGGACAAAATCCTTGAGCGTGTCGACGTCCTTGTAATCGACCTGTTCAACGTGCGCTGCGGTGAAACGGCAGAACTTCTTACGCTTGAACAGCGGATTTTGTTGTTTGCGTTTTTCTTTAAGCTTGAGCTTGTTCTTGTCGAACTTTTTACCGAATGCCATGTGAGGCTCCTGTAGATAATGAATGTCTAGATTGTGGTTGAGTCGAAATCAGCGATCTCGAAATCAGCGATGTCGAAGTCAGTAATGTGAAACACCAGGCCTTTACTGTTGCGATTCCTGCGTGCCAGAAAACCCGTGAAGTGAAACGTTCCGCCCAATGCTGCCTGGCTGAACCGCCCCGAAATTTCGCCAGCGGCAAGCGCTGCGATATCGAACTCGACCAACCGCTCCATGCCGGCTTCCTTCTGCTTCGACTGGTGATGCAGCCTTGCCGACACCATCGGGATACCCGCAGGTGTGTAGCGCAAGCTGTCGCGTTCGGCAATCGAGGCAACGAACTGAAGCTGATTTTGAAGCGGATTCTGAAGCAAAGCCCGTGCTTCGGGTCGCGTCACTGCGTGGTATTCAAGTGCGCCGGATCGTCAAATCAGGCAGCCGGTGCTTCGGTACGATGACTCTTGGCGGCGTCTTCTTTCTGGACGGCCTTCATCATCGGCGACGGTGCTGTTTCGGCTTTCTTCATTTTCACGGTCAGATGACGCAGAACGGCATCGTTGAATTTGAAGCCAGTTTCGATTTCGACCAGAGTCTCGTTGTCGCATTCGATGTTGATGCAGACATAGTGCGCCTTGGCCAGTTTCTGGACCATGTACGCCATCTGACGACGACCCCAATCTTCGACACGGTGGACCTTGCCGCCATGGGTGGCGACGATCGCCTTGTAACGCTCGATCATCGCGGGCACTTGCTCGCTCTGATCGGGATGGACGATAAATACGATTTCATAATGACGCATGCAATACTCCTTGTGGACTGGTGAAACTAACGCCCACCCCGGCGTCAAGACGGGTGTGGGAAGAGGACAGCCCGAGATGATAGCGTGAAAATGGAAAATACTCAACGGATTCAACCGGTTGAGTGGAATGACGGCGAAATCCTGATGGTCCGGCACGAAAATTGTCAGACATGTGGCAGATTCTGCTTGCACTCCCTGGCGCACTGTATAAAAATACAGTCTGTTCATATACCCAGTCAATGCGCCCATTGGCTTCCCCTCCCATGATCAAGCTCACTGCCCGGCAAGAACAGATTCTGAATCTGATCCGCGATGCGATCGAGAACACCGGATTTCCTCCCACGCGGGCCGAGATCGCGAAGGAGTTGGGGTTCCGCTCGGCCAATGCGGCCGAAGAGCATCTCCAGGCATTGGCGCGCAAGGGCGCGATAGACCTGACGCCCGGCACTTCGCGCGGCATCCGGCTGCGCGACATGGGCGGCGAGCGCCCGGGAGCCTCGCAGTTGATGCTGCCGCATCCGGCGCTGATGCAATTGAATCTGCCGTTGGTTGGCCGGGTAGCCGCCGGTTCGCCGATCCTGGCGCAGCAGCACATCGAAGCGACCTACAACGTCGACCGCTCGCTGTTTTCGGCCATCCCCGACTTCCTGCTCAAGGTACGCGGCATGTCGATGCGCGACGCCGGGATTCTGGACGGCGACCTGCTGGCTGTCAAAAAATCCGACAGCGCCCGCAACGGCCAGATCATCGTGGCCCGGATCGGCGATGACGTCACCGTCAAGCGCTACAGGAAATCGGGCAACATGATCGAGCTGTTGCCGGAGAATCCGGACTTCGAACCGATCCGGGTCAATCCGGAACATGACGATTTCGCGCTGGAAGGTTTGGCGGTGGGATTGATGCGGGCTTGGGGCTAGAAACGATTGTCAACGACCAGCGCAGCATCCACGGTCAGATTCGGGCCCTGGGTTAACAACGATTGTGCAACGACCAGCGCAGCATCCAGGGTCAGATTCAACTTTCGCGGGCTTC
>JACMRD010000274.1 GCA_014376645.1 Herminiimonas sp.
ATTTTGCGCAGCGCAAAATAATCTTGCGCAATAGGCCAAAAGTGGTACCGCATCGTAATTTCCATGTGGTAATGTCCCACTTTGTCGATACGCCCGTCGCCAAAAATATAATTTTTCTTTGAGAGCCTTCAATAGGCAGACTTGGCAACGATGTCGTGGCTTGCCGATCCCTTATTCATGTCCTTATTCACGCGCATCCGTTTCAATCTCGACAGCTTGCGCAGCCGCTTGCTGCTACTGGTCGCGCTGTCGCTGGTGCCGCCGATCGTGCTGACTATTTTCGGCGCCATGCGGGAACGTCAGCATGCAATTGCAGTCGCCGAGAGCGATCTACAGAGGCTGACCGGACTGGCCGCCACCAGCGAAGCAAAAACAATCGAAGGAGCGCGCCAGTTTTTGATCGCGCTCTCCGGTGTTCCCGATCTGGTGGGTGATCCGGCCCGCTGCAGCGCCCTTCTGCAGACGATGCTGAAGAAAAATATCGGCTTCCTTAACCTCGGTGTGGCCGACAAGGATGGCGAGGTCCGGTGCAGTGCAGTGCCGCTCAACAGCATCATCAGCATGAGTGATCGAACCAATTTCAAGAAGACTGTCGCCAGCGGCAAATTCGCAACGAGTGACTATGTTTTTGGCCGGGTCGTCAGGAAACACGCCATCAACGCCAGCTATCCCATCTTCGACAACGACGGCCGGATCGTGGCGGTCGTTTTTGCAGCGATTGATCTGAACACGCTGGACCAATTCGCCAACGACATCGAGTTTCCGCCGAACGCCATTCTGATCACGGCCGATGCCAACGGCACCATCATCGCGCGTCGACCCGATCCGCAACAGTGGATCGGTACCCGTGTCGCACCGGCTCTGATGGATGGCATGGTCAAGGTCGGTTTCGGTACTGCCGAAATTACCGGTGCCGACGGCGTCCCGCGCCTGCATGCCTTTGCGCCCGTAGGCGGGCCGGATTTATCGAGCTTTACCGTCAGCATCGGCATTCCGGCCGCCGATATCGTGGCGACTGCCAACAAGGAACAATCCATCGAACTGCTGGCGCTGATGGTCACCGCCGCACTGGCCTTGCTGACCGCCTGGTTCGCGGCCAATGTCACCATCATCGGCCGCCTGCACACGGTCGTCGATGCGGCGAAACGCATCGCCGGCGGCGATCTCGCTACGCGCACCGGCATGCGCTACGGGCGCGAAGAGATCAGCGAGCTGGCACGAGCTTTCGACCAGATGGCCGACGCGCTGCAACGCAGCGCTCTCGAACACATCGACGCGCAGACCAGGCTGTTTGCCGAGAAGGAGCGCGCCGAAGTCACGCTCAAGTCGATCGGCGATGCCGTGATCACCACCGACCGCGCCGGCGGTGTCGATTATCTCAATCCCGTGGCCGAGGCCTTGACCGGCTGGCGCACCGAGGAGGCGCGGGGCGTGCCGCTGAGCGATGTATTCAACGTCATCAATGGCACTACCCGCGAGCCACTGCCGAGCTTGCTGAGCAAGGCACCCGAGCAGGGACACATCGATGGTGTCGGGCGCGACAGCGTACTGCTCGCGCGCGACGGCAGCGAACATGCGATCGAGGATTCCGCCGCACCGATCCGCGACCGCGAACTTGCCGTGATCGGTACCGTGGTGGTGTTCCACGACGTCAGCCAGTCGCGCAACCTGGCACGGCAGCTGTCGCATCAAGCAAGCCACGACCCGCTGACCGGCCTGGTGAACCGGCGCGAATTCGAACGTCGCCTGCAGCTGCTGCTTGAACAGAGCGCCACGCAGCCACGTCAGCATGCATTGCTGTTCCTGGACCTGGACCGGTTCAAAGTCGTCAACGACACGTGCGGGCACAATGCCGGTGACGAGCTGCTGCGCCAGATCACGGCGCTGTTGCAACCCCGTTTACGCGACAGCGATACCTTTGCGCGTGTCGGCGGCGATGAATTCGCAGTATTGCTGGAAAACTGCACCGTGGCGTCGGCAGCGAAGATCGCGGAAAAATTGTGCAAGACGGTTTGCGATTTCCGGTTCGCCTGTCTTGACCAAATTTTTCCGATCGGCGTGAGCATCGGACTGGTTCCCTTCAGCAATGACGACATGAGCATGCTCGACCTGCTAACGGCCGCCGACGGATCTTGTTATCAGGCCAAGGACGAAGGCCGCAACCGGGTTCATCAATACAGCGGCGCGGATAATGGAGTCATAGCATTGCGCGGCGAACAAGGCTGGCAGGCTCGGTTGCAGCAGGCGATCGCGACCGGATCCTTCATGCTGTTGTCGCAGGAGATCCAGGCGCTTGGTGCGCTGGGTCGCCCGGTGCCGCAGTACGAAATCCTCCTGCGCATGGTTGATGCCAACGGCAACCAGGTGCTGCCGACGGCATTCTTGCCGGCGGCGGAACGCTACGGCTTGATGCCGGCAATCGACCGCTGGACCATGCGACATGCATTCGCCCACCACGCGACGTTGCAGGTACATCCGGCTGCATATCAGCCTTCGAATCAGCCTTCGAATCAGACTTCGAATCAGCCTTCGAATCCAGCCGACTTGGTGGTCCGACAGGCGCCGGCCCGCATCGTCTGCGCCATCGGCATCTCCGCGAGCGCACTCAACGACCCACAATTCATTGTCCAGATCAATGCGCTGTTTGACGAATTTTTACTTCCGCACGCGTCGGTCTGTTTCCAGGTCGCAGAAACGACTGCGATTGCCCACCTGTCGAAGACGATGCAGTTCATCGATGCGATGAAACCGCGCGGCTGCCTGTTCGCCCTCGACGATTTCGGCAGCGGCATGTCGTCCTTTGCGTATCTGTCGCACCTGCGGGTCGATTTTTTAAAAATCGACGGCGCCTTTATCACGAACATGGCGAACGATCCGATCGACCGGGCCAAGGTCGAGGCGATCAACCACATCGGCCACGCGATGGGCATCCGGACGATTGCCAAGCATGTGGAGGATCAGGCCTGCGTCGACAAGCTGCGCGCGATCCGGGTCGATCACGCCCAGGGCAATGCCATCGCTGCCGCCGTGCCGGTACCGGTACCGGACAATAACGGCAAGCCGTCCACAACGTGAGTATCGACCGGAGTCTTCCCACCCCGCTGCTGTTCGTTGCGACTGTTCTGATCTGGGGCTCGACTTTCCTTGTCATCACCTTCCAACTCGGCGAAGTCGCGCCCGCAGTCTCGGTCATCTATCGCTTCGGCCTCGGCTCCCTGATCCTGTTCGCCTGGTGTCTGCTGCGCCGCGAGCGGATCTGGCTCGGCTGGCGGCGTCAGGGCTGGCTGATCCTGCAGGGGCTGCTCAATTTTGGTCTGAGTTATGTCTGCACCTACGAGGCCGAGGGCTACCTGATCTCGGCACTGGTGGCAGTCCTGTTCGCATTGATGGTGTTCTGGAATGCCCTTGGCGCCAGACTCTTGTTTGGCACCACCCTGACCTGGCAGATGCTGTGTGCGGCGCTGGTCTCCATCGGTGGCGTGGGTCTGCTGTTTTCGCATTCGCTGCAGCAGGTCTGGCAGAGCGTTGCCCTAGGTGCTGCCGGCACTGGCAGCGCGTCCGGCGACGGCCACTTCATGCTCGGTCTGGGCCTGGCGGTCGCGGCGACCCTTTCCTCATCGGCCGGCAACATGGTGGCCGTCAAGGTGGGTCGCGAGCATGACAACAACGTAGTGGTGACCACCGCCTGGGCGATGCTGTGGGGGATGCTGTCGGTGACGCTGTGGGCGATCCTGACCGGCCAGTCGTGGACCGTGCCGCGCGCACCGGTGTACTGGGTGGCGATGCTGTATCTGGCGCTGTGCGGTTCGGTGATTGCCTTTACCGCCTACTTCACGCTGATCAACCGCATCGGACCAGGCAAGGCCGCCTACACCGGCGTCATGACGCCAGTGGTCTCGGTGCTGCTGTCGATGCACTTCGAGGGATATCAACCCGGTGCTGTCGGTTTGATCGGCATGGGATTGTGCCTGGCCGGCGTACTATGGGCGGTTCGCAGCAAGGGTGAGAAAGCGCCCCCGGGCGGTTGCGGCAGTGCGTCGGCGACCAGCCCTTCCGACCTCAGTCCCGCCACCGGTGACCATGCCTGAATCGAATCTTCCGCGGCACGCCGCACCTGTCCAAGGCAAACGTCGCCAGGCCGCCATTCCATTCGTGCTGGTCGCGGTGTTTCTCGACGTGCTGGGCATCGGCCTGATCATCCCGGTGCTGCCGACACTGATCGGCCAGTTCACGAGCGGCTTCGATCAACAAGCTTACTGGTACGGTCTCCTGTCGGTCGTGTATGGCGTGATGCAGTTCTTTTTTGCGCCGCTGCTCGGTGCGCTCTCGGACCGCTTCGGGCGGCGCCCGGTGCTGCTGCTGTCGATTTTCGGCCTCGGGTTCGACTTCCTGCTGATGGCGTTTTCCTCGTCGCTCTGGATGCTGGTCTTGGCACGCATCATCGGCGGCATCACCGGCGCCAGCTTCACGGTTGCCGCCGCCTACATCGCCGATGTCACCACGGAAGAAAACCGCAGCAAGGGATTGGGTTCGATCGGCGCCGCCTTCGGCATGGGCTTCATTTGCGGCCCGGTGCTGGGCGGCCTGCTCGGCGCAGTCGATCTGCGCTATCCGTTCTATGTCGCAGCGGGCCTATCCCTGCTGAACTGGCTTTACGGTTATTTCCTGCTGCCGGAGTCGCTGCCGCCGCGGGCTCGATCGCGCCTGTCGCTGCGCAAGGCAAACCCGTTCGTTGCGCTTGCCGGGCTGTCGAAAATGCGCAATGTCGGCGGCCTGGTCTGGGTCTTTGCCTTCACGGTGCTGGGCCAGTTCATCCTGCAGACGATCTGGGTGCTGTACACCGCCATGCGCTTCGACTGGGGACCGCAGGAAAACGGCCTGTCTCTGTTTGCCGTCGGCATGATGGCGGCGCTGGTACAGGCTGGACTGCTGGGTTGGCTGCTCAAGCGCTTCGGTGAAGCCAGGACCGTACTCTTCGGCCTGTGCTCGGGCTGCATCGCCACGCTCGCCTATGGGCTGGTACAAGAGGGATGGATGATGGTGGTGATCATTTTCGCCAATCTGCTCAGTTTCGCGGTGGCGCCCGCGCTGCAGGGACTGGTGTCGAAAAACGTCGATCCGCGCGAGCAGGGTCTGGCGATGGGATCGCTCAACTCACTGAGCAGCCTGGCCACCGTCCTGAGCCCCCTGATCGGCACGCCGATCCTTGCTGCCGTCAGCCACTTGTCGAAAAGCGACGTTCGGGTGGGTGCGCCGTTTTTTCTGATCGCGCTGTTGCAGGTGGTGGCGCTGGTGCTGGCGATTCGATTCTTCCGACAGCGGGCGAGCACGTTCATGTAGTGCCGAATACCTTTCGGGCATGGACCACCCATGCATCCCTGGTTCGCGACATTGCCTCCAGGTCGGGCGCGAGTCCTTTCTGTACCGGTGGCAGCTCGATGCGTTTTGCGAGCAGGATCGAATGCAGCACGTAATGGGATTTCGCCGCACTACCCCGTATGTCCGGCGCAGCGACGACCAGGTTCCAGTAGCCTTCGAACGCACGGTCAAGAATGTCCGACCGCTCGGTAGCCTTGAGCGCACTCACGAATAACGCGTTTGCCTGCCTGTAGACATGCGTTTCCGCAAAACAGACTGCATCGGGGCTGACCTCCCAAACCCGATTGTGTAATTTCGTGTCATCGATGGCAGAATGCTTGGCGAAGTCGCTGGGCTCGCCTCGACTTTCATGGATTTCAAAGCTCCAGGCTGCCTCTAGTCGCGGCCCGCCATTCCGACTTTCCGGTGCGCTGATATACAAAATGTAGTTGCCATGTCTCAGCTTGCCTTCGCCCTAAAAGTAGGTCAGGCAAAAGTCGCCATTGATCCACTGCCTAAGGTCGGGCCGCCATCGGGAATAGAGAGGCTTTTGCCTGCGCTTGAATTGATCGCTGGACGTATTGATAACGATCATTCATTTTTGTTTCTAATCGTCCGGACAGTCGCTCATGGCTCGCCTCTCTGTAGAAAGTGGCATCGTCAGTTCTGAGCAGATCATCCGGCCTGCTGACCTTTTTTTGCAGCAGAAAACTGTCCAGTCGTGCCTTGCGTGCGCGGCTTTGCCAGGACAGACGCCGCGGGCTTGTCGACGGGAGAAGCCACATCGCAGGCGAAAACGCCTGCTGGAACGGTCGGTGTGGAGGTAGAACTCGCCGTCCCGCCTAACGGCGAGTGAACCAGTCCCCGAATTGGCGGCAGATTCACTACCGCTCTGGCGCACTGGCGCGTCGTCAGCGATAGGGTGGGTAGTAGCCCGGCTGGGCCGGAGGGGATCGGGTCATCGGGCGGGGTATGCGGCGACTTGCCCAGGCGGCGTGGCAAAATACCGGCATGCCTATTTCAACCCGTACCCCTGCCGAACCGAGCGTCACGCTCATCCCTGATATAACCATCGGCGCTGCCGATTCGCATTCCGGACCGGGCGCCGCGACCGGTACCGGTGCAATCGACACGCCGGAACTCGCCGCGCAGCGCCTGGGCGCCGAACTGATGAAACTCGAAGGCAGTGTCTTCCTTCGCCTGACCGGGGTAGTCGAGTCGGGTGGATTGCAAGTGCCCTACCGCTTGGTGCCATCCCAGGGCGTGCTAGCCAAGCCCAGCAAATGGCGCAAGCTGACACCGCAGGCGCAGATCGATCTGGTGCGCGAACGGTTGACGCCGAAAGCCGTCGCCGAACTGCACCGCAACGTGCTGACTTTTGTCGGCAGGATGATGGCCCTGGCCGAGGATACCGGCCTGGAGCCGATGACGTTGCTAGGCTCACTGGAGGGTCACAATTCGTCCGAGCCGGCCTTGCAATTGTTCGAGCGCATCGAGCAGCGCGTCACGCACGCCATCGAACGTCAACAGGAAGAGCGGCATGCCGCGCTGACCCGCGAAAGCATCAATTTGGCCGAGTATCCGGCCTCCTTTGAGATGGCACGGCGCCTGCCGCGCCGCTTCATCGCCCTGCTCGGGCCCACCAATTCCGGCAAGACCCATCAGGCGATGGAGGCGCTGATCAAGGCCAAGAGCGGCGTATACCTGGCGCCGCTACGCCTTTTGGCCCTGGAAAACTACGAACGGCTGGCCGAGGCGCGCCCGCACGGGCAGCCGCTCAAGGTCAGCCTTGTCACAGGCGAAGAACGGCGCATCACCGAGGGCGCCACCCACGTCGCCAGCACCGTCGAGATGCTTGACACCCGCAATCGCGTCGATATCGCCGTGATCGATGAAATCCAAATGCTGGGCGACCGCGACCGTGGCGCTGCCTGGACTGCTGCCGTCTGCGGCGCGCCGGCCACCACCATCTATCTGGTCGGTGCGCTCGAGGCGCGGCGTGCGGTCGAGGCGCTGGCCGAGCGTCTCGAATGTCCGCTCGAAGTCCACATCTTGAAACGCATGGGGCCGCTGACGATGGAGCCGGGTCCGGTGCGCAAGTTGCGCAACCTGCGGCGCGGCGACGCCGTGATCGCGTTTTCCCGACGCGAGGTCTTGATGTGGCGCGACATGATCGCCGAGCAGGGATTGTCGGTCGCCACGATCTACGGCAACCTGTCGCCAGAAGTACGGCAGGCGCAGGCGGCGCGTTTTCGCGATGGCTCGGCCGATATCGTGGTCGGTACCGATGCGATCGCCATGGGCTTGAACCTGCCGATCGAACGGGTGGTGCTGACGACCTCGGTCAAGTACAACGGCGTCGAGGAGGAAGAATTGCCGGCGGCGCTGGCCCGGCAAATCGCGGGACGGGCCGGCCGCTTCGGTGTGCATGAAGCCGGTTTCGTGGCCGGCTACGACGATTACACGCACGAGGTGGTCACATCCCTGCTGAAGGAAAAGATTGCGCCGCTGGCGACCGCCGGCTTTTCGGTGGCGCCGACGCTGGAGCATCTGCATCGCATCTCGGCCGTGACGGGCGAACAATCGCTGGCGAAGCTGCTGCAACGATTCATCCACAACATCGATGTGCCGGACGGATTTTTCTATCCGCGCATTACCGAGGAACAGACCGACCGCGCGGTCTGGCTCGACACCCTGGGGCTGTCGATTGCCGAAAAATTCACGATGTCTCTGGTGCCGCTGTCCTCGCGCATTCCCTCGCTGCAGCTGGCCTGGGAAAACTGGGCCCGCGCGCTGGCCCGGCGCAAGGTTTGCACCCTGCATCGCGATCCGCAGGCCCTGGCGGGCCAGAACCTGCAGCAGGTCGAAGATACCTGCCGCATGGTGTCGGCCTATGCCTGGCTGAGTTTCCGGCTGCCCCAAACCTTCCCCGACGGCGAACTGGCCCATGAACTGGCGCGTCAGGCATCGATACGGGTCGATGGCATCCTGCAGTCGCAGAATGCCGCCCTGCGCCGTCGGCATGACAAGAAGGAACCGTTAAAGCGGCAGCGCTGACCGGTCGATGGGGTTGGGTCCGGTTTTCCCTCGAGCCACCGATGTCTTGCTCTTTATCAAGACGATCATCTTGTAAATGTTTACCGTCATTTTTGGACGCGATAGCACTTCCAAAAGTCGTGCCTACTGAATGCCATCTACTTTTGATTTCCCAAATGCCCTTGGCGCAGCATGCCGTGCCGCAGGTAAAGCACGGCGCAGAAGCGCGGTTAAACATAGCGAGTAAAAATGCCCACAATCTCCGGTAGGCCCACTAACGACATGCATTCGAACCCCAATGGCATCGCCGCACAGCAAGGCGTGTCGTCTGGCCAGACATCTGCATCTTCCGAAAATACCGGGCACCCACGGATCAGCCGCCGCGGCAATCATGCTCTTGGAGAAATTACGGCGCAATCCTCTGAAAAGCAAAAGAGACGAGCCGTCAAGGCGATTGCCGCAGACTATGAAAAATTGCAGCTGGCGGGTATTGGTGG
The DNA here is from genome assembly GCA_014376645.1 of Herminiimonas sp. Classification (GTDB taxonomy): domain Bacteria; phylum Pseudomonadota; class Gammaproteobacteria; order Burkholderiales; family Burkholderiaceae_D; genus JANXSS01. The sequence goes on from JACMRD010000274.1 coordinate 8,892, forward strand.
CATCGATAATGGTTCGATCTCGGCAAGCCGGAATCGTCATATCGAAGCGCTAACGTCCACGCAAACCAAACTGGCGCAAATTGTCGCTACCGGTTTGAGCGAGCAGGTTCCGCAGTTTTCGTTTTCCCGAAGTGCAAAAAACAGTCTTGCCCTCGCAGGCGGTGTAGCAAGCAAGACGGGACAAATCATCGCTGCCAGCGCGGTGGTTGCCGGGACAGGTGCCGTGGCCGCTGCGGTGACCCCGGTAGCTGTGTTCAGTGGATTGTTTTCCATTTTTGGCGGTATCGTGCTTTGCACCAATCCTTGCGCCAAAGATAGATTCGACCGTTTTTTTTATATCGCTGGCGCTGAAACAATTACATTTCCGTTTCGCGCGACTTACCAATTCTTACGAAGCGATTGCGTGGTCAATGCGCTCGGTTCCATTAACGCCTATCCCAGAGCGGCGGCATACGCCACGCGTCAACGATTGCCCACAGCATTCATCGCCGCCATCACCGCAACGCAAATTGCAGAAGAGCTGTCGCGGTTTTACCGCGACACATTGACGGAAGAGGAAAGAGTTGTCATCGATGCCCAAGCTTCGATAAATGGCAGAAATGGCAGGCCTTCAGCCGCGCAAGCGACCGGCCGCCAATTTTCCGCAGCGACCGGCATGCCGGCATATGTGTCGGGACCGGTTCAGCAGACAGGCTGGCATTTTCCGGAAATCGAAGAAAACGCTGCTGCATTCAACGCGTTTCAAGCACGTATCACCGCAACCGCGGAATACCGCAACGCACTGTCCAAACCGGGAATCGTTCATCGAGTCGATATTCTGGTCGACGCGATGCGCGCATCGCCTGCCCTGCGTGCAACGTGCTTCGCAATCGCATCGGATTCCATACAATCGTGCGGGGACCGTGTTGCCCTGGGATTGAACGACATGGAACAGGCGCTGATCAGCGAGAAAGCCGAAAGCGGCAAACTGAGTACGGGCGAACTGTTTTATACAGGTCTGGGATGCTTCAAAAAGCAAATTCTCGATGAAATTGCGCTTGCCAAGATCGGTGAGTTGAAGCGGCGCGGTACGGCGGCGGACGAAGTCGAAATTCGCCTTGCTTATCCGACCGAGCTTCGTGATCGTTTGGCCTTGCCGGGAGTGACGCAATCAATGCAATACCGCGCAAGTGCCAAGGTCACAGTACCGGAAATTGCGTCCGCTGAAAAAACGGTAAGACAAAAACTTAAAAATGGCGAAGGAGCCAATTTTCTGGCGCAATGGCAACCATGGTGCAAAGCAATGGAAAACGCTAACACGGACGCTTTTCGCAAGCTGAAGGATGCAATCCAGGTCAAGCGCGATGGGATTTCCATCATGCCCGCTCATATGACCGAACAACAATGGCTCACTGCATTAGAGCAACAAAAAACAGATGAAAAAACGCAGTTCACCGATCTCGTAAAACGA
>JACMRD010000275.1 GCA_014376645.1 Herminiimonas sp.
AAATTGATGCATTGCACAATGCAAGATCGTAGCGACACAACGTGAAATGCGCTGCCGTTGCCGACACCGTCGGGCCTGGCTCAAGTTGTTCTAAAAAATCGCAGCCGTGTTCCACGGTTGATCCGTAATTTCACACTCGGGACTTCGGATCGCGTCTGGCAACGTCTCCCGAAACGCAGGCCCGAGCAGGCGGATTGCCACACGCAGCGATCTGCCCTGCATGCCGCGCGGGCACGCGCACCGCCGATGCAGCGACTCCGGCAGCGGCGCGCTGACCCCGTGTTTCACCCCAAAGGATTCTGTCGAGAATTGACTCGGCATGCATTTTGCAGGAGTACTTTCTTTCAATGCAAAGGCGCACACATTCAAAAAACAGGAGACAGCATGAACTTCTTCTTTTAAGGTTTGGCACGATGCCTGCGCGCAGAACCCGGCGTGGCCTTTCACAGTTTGATGCGGTACTTTTGGAGGATGATCGAAGCATGCTGAAAAGCCTCACCACAGTCACGCCACCGTCACTGCTTCGCACGTGGCACGGCGTCCTGCTCGCGCTGATGCTGTTCATGGCACTGGCGACGGTAATCCAGAAAGCCCATGCCGGCATCATGACCCGTGACGCGCTAGCCAAGCGCTTCCCGGCGCCGCTGATCATCGGCGAGAAAGATGCCGCGCTCCCGGTGTGGCCAGTCTTCAAGAAAAACATGACCTCCACCGACCTCGTTGCCTACGTGTTCGAGTCGGTCGATTTCGCGCCGATCCCGGGTTTTTCGGGCGTGCCGATGAACCTGCTGATTGCGCTCGATCCGAGCGGCGCGTTCATGGACGTGCAGGTGCTGTCGCATCATGAGCCAGTATTCCTCGATGGCCTGGGCGATGGGCCATTGCTGAAATTCGTCAGCCAGTACAAGGACCTCTCGCTCAAGCAGAATCTGAAAATCATCACGGGTAACAGCAGTGGCACCAAGAAGGAAGGGGCCAATGTCTATCTCGACGGCGTCTCCAAGGCGACTGCCTCGGTACGCATCATCAATCAGAGCGTGCTGTCATCCGCGCTGAAGGTCGCCCGCAAGAAGTTGGGCTTTGCCGAAGGCCGCGATCCCGACCTGATCGCCCGCATCGATGAAAAGAAATTCGACGTCATGAGCACCGACGCGATGGAAAAACAGGGGCTGGTCAAGCACGTCGTCGTCAGCAATCGCACGGTGGACAAGAGCTTCGCCGATTCGATCGCCGCGCGTCTCGATCCAGAGGCGCAGGCCAAACCGGATGCTCCCTTCGTCGATCTCGATCTGAGCCTGGTGTCGGTGCCCTCGGTCGGCCGCAACCTGCTGGGCGAAGCCGGATGGAACCGCCTCAAGGGCCGGCTCGATCCGGGTGATCATGCAGTGATGCTGGTCTCGCGCGGACGCTACGGCATCGTCGGCGACGATTTCGTGCACGGTTCGGTACCGGACCGGCTGGCGCTGAAGCAGGGTACGCTGCCGATCGAGATCCGCGATCTCGATCTCGATTTGCCGGTCAACGGCGAACGGCCGAAGCCCGAGTCGATGAAGATCTTCCGCATCATCAGCCAGTCCGGCCTCGATCCGTCGCAACCGCTGGAATTCTATCTTCACGTCACGCGCAGCAAGGGCATCGTCTATCCGGAAAAAACCAGCCGCGACGTGCGTTTCGATTACACCCTGCCGGCCAGTTTTTATATCGCCGCCGAATCGGACAACAAGACCTGGCGCGGCATCTGGATCGGCCGCTGGTGGGAAATCGCCATCCTGCTGATCGCGCTGGCGCTGTTGTCGGTGGCGTTGGTGAAGCAGAAAAAACTGGTGGCCAACGACCGCCGCTTCGTCTGGTTCCGGCGCGGCTTCCTCTGCTTCACGGCCCTGTTCATCGGCTGGTACGCACAGGGGCAGCTTTCGATCGTCAATTTTACCGGCGTGCTGCAGGCGCTGCTGCAACATCGCAGCCTCGAGTTCCTGCTCTACGATCCGATGACGGTCACGCTCTGGGCTTTCGTCCTCATCTCGCTGTTCGTCTGGGGGCGCGGCACCTTCTGCGGCTGGCTGTGTCCGTTCGGCGCCCTACAGGAATTCACGGGCAAAATCGCGCAGGCGCTTAAGATACCGCAGCTGATGATCCGCCGCCAAACCGACCAACGACTGAAATTACTGAAATACGGCGTGCTGGCTGCGATCCTGATCAGTGCCGTGTTCTCGGCCGAACTGACCGACAAGCTGGTGGAGGCCGAACCCTTCAAGACGGCGATCACGCTGAACTTCATCCGCTCCTGGCCGTTCGTCCTGTATGCGGGCGGGCTGCTGGTGGCCAGCATGTTCGTCTACAAGTTCTTTTGCCGGTTCCTGTGTCCGTTCGGCGCCGGCCTGGCGGTGCTGGGTCGATTCCGCGTGCTGGACTGGCTGCCGCGCCGCAAGGAATGCGGCACGCCCTGCCAGACCTGCCGCCACCGCTGCGAGTACGATGCGATCCGGCCGAACGGCAGCATCCAGTACGAAGACTGTTTCCAGTGCCTCGACTGCGTCGTGATCTACGAAAGCGACGACAAATGCGCGCCGCTGATCATGGAAAAAAAACGCCTGCGCAGCATTCCCATCGTGCCCGTCACGCAACCGCACTGAGGCCCTTGCCATGCAAAGACGTACCTTCATTTCCACCGGCATCGGGCTCGGCACCTTGGCTGCGGCAGGCGCCGCATTCCAGCCCCGCCAGACCGCAGCGGCGTCCGGCAGCATCGATCGCGGGGACGATCTTGGCGATGGCCGCCGTCTCTTTATCGGCGCCGACCTGGCCTTCGGCACCACGATGTCGGTGCAGGTCGCACATGCCGACGCCAGGCTGGCCACACGGGCGATCGAGGATGCCCTCGCAGCTGCAAAACAGGTCGATCGCCTGATGACCCTGCACCGCGAAGACAGCCAGGTGGTGCAGCTCAATCGTGACGGCATGTTGAAGCAACCCGATCCGCATCTGCTGACCGTGCTGGCATGTGCTGACAACCTGGCACGCAGGACACAAGGCGCCTTCGACATCACGGTGCAACCGCTGTGGTGCGCCTACAGTGCGGCCGCCGCCCGCGGCACGCTGCCCACCGATGCCGAACGACGGGACGCGATGCTGCGCACCGGCTGGCAGCACCTTCGGTTCGATCGCCATCAGGTCGCTCTGGCGCCCGGCATGGCAATCACCTTGAACGGCATTGCGCAAGGCTATGCCGTCGACCTGGCACGACAGGCCGTCGCCGCGCTCGGCATCGAGCACGCGTTGCTCGACACGGGTGAATTCGGCGCACGCGGCGCAAAGCGGCAATCGCAGCCCTGGACGATCGGCGTGCGCGACCCGCGCGATGCACAGGCGATGGCCGCTGTGGTGCGGATGGACGGGCGCAGTATGGCGACCTCGGGCGATTACGAGACCACCTTTACACCGGACTTCCGGCACCATCACATCTTCGATCCAGCCACCGGCGATTCACCGCCGGAACTGGCAAGCGTCACCGTCGTGGCAGCATCGGGCATGCTGGCCGATGCCTGGTCGACGGCGTTCATGGTGCTGGGACGGGAGCGCTCGATCGCACTTGCCGCGAACCTGCCGGAGCTCGACCTGATGTTGGTCGACAAACGGGGAGCGATCTGGCGCAGCGCCGGTTTCCCGGTTGCAGCGACCTAAAAAAAACCACCGCATGCGGTGGCCTTAAAACTAGATCCAGCGAACTTCAGGGCCGCACGATCTGCACCCCGTACTTCGCGAAGATCTTGATCATCTCGCCGGAGGCGAACAACTCGTCCATTGCATCCTGCAGCAGCTTGCCCAACTCGACATCATCGCTGCGCACCGCCATGCCGACCGTCCAGCCCTTGCGCGGCAAGCGCTGGAACGCCACTTCACGCATCTCGAAACGGGGATCGTCGCGCAGCACGTTTTCGATTTCGGAGCGGTTGGCGAGAACCGCATCGACCTCACCCGACTTCAACCCTTCCAGCGCTGCCACACCGGTCGGAAAGATCTTCAGGTCCTTGCTGTAGCGGCCACCGTCTTCACCCAGCAGCACCATGGCGCCGATCGAAATTTTCTCGACACCGATGCGCTTGCCTGCCACCGACGACAGCCCATCGAACTTCGGCACACTTTGTACATTGCGCACCAACCGTACCGTTTCAGTGTGATACGGCGAAAAAATCTTGACCTGCGGATTGGCCGCCGACAGCGACAGATCGATCGGCACGTGCAACAGCACGTCAGCCGGACCGTAGCCGAGGTAATGTCCCTTCCACACCATGTTGCGCAAGTCGTCGTTGAGGTTCTCCCCGGCGGGAAACGACAGCAGGCTCAGCTTGAGTCCGAGCTTTTTCGCCAGCGCGTCACCGAGGTCGACATCGATTCCCTTGCCGAGCTTGGAGAACGGCGCGAAATCGTCATACACCGCAACTTTCAACGTGCCTGATTTGCGGATCTTCTCGAGATCGGCATGCGCCGGCGTGGCAACCAGCGCGAGCATGCACAGCAAGATGCCGGCGAACCCGGCCACCCGCTGCCCGCCGCGCCGCATTCCTGATGGTCCCATTATTTCTTGGCCAGTGGGACGTCACGAACCGACTCAAGATACGTCTTGATGGCCCACATTGCTTCCTGGTTGAAAATGCCTTCAAACGGTGGCATGTACACCGCGCCGTTACGCACCTTGCCGTGCCGGACGCTGGTCAGGAAGTACTGGTCGTTCTCGACGAAACAAGCTGCCTTTTTCTTTTCATCCTTCTGCGGCATGCAGTCGCGGTCCAGCAAGCGCAAGTCGGGAGCGATACCGCCGGAGATCGCTTCCAGGCCATGGCAGCGCGCGCAATTCTGGCCGTAGGCCGAGCTGCCGATCTTGATGGCGGCCGGATCACCGCGGTAGGGGTTCTGGTCCAGCCACTTCTCGCCGACAGGCGGCAGTGTCTTGGTGTCGACTGCCTGTGGTGTCACATCGCCGTGTGCGGCGGCGGGACCGCAGAATGCCGCAACTGCCATGGTGACGAGAATACAGCGCAGGATGCCTGGAGTTTTCATGAGTGCTTTGCTTTCAATGGATTGACAGACTCACTGGAGTTAGCAAGACGCATGCCCGTCCTTCAGGGGGCGTGAACGATAGTTACTGCGCGTCATTTCGGGACAGTGTACTATTTCGATACAAGAAAAACAGGAGACAAGCATGACCCACTACTCGATCCCGAGCCGTACTCCGCTGCGCGTCGCAGTCCTCTCCCGCCATCCTTCCTGACATCTCCACGGTCGGGATTCTGCTGTTTCCAATTTGGCCATATAGGCATGATTTGTGCGGTGATTTCATGGACATGATCGAAAAATCTCACGAGCGCTCTGCCGCATACGGCATCGCCAGAACGGCCAAGCCGGACTTCAGTCCGACCGGCCGCGCCGACCTGTCAGTTTTGCTCGAGCAGAACCGGGTGCTGCATGTCCACGCGTTGCCGGTGATGGAGACGCTCTACGACCAGATCATCAACACGCATAACATGGTGATCCTCACCGACGTGAACGGCCGGATCATCCAGACGCTGGGCGATGCCGATTTCATCGAGAAAGCCGACCGCGTGGCGTTGAGCCCCGGAGTCGCCTGGTCGGAGGAAAGCAAGGGCACCAATGCGATCGGCACCGCCATCGCCGAGCAGGCGCCGACCGTCGTCCACGGCGGGCAGCACTACCTGGAAGCGAACCGGTTCCTGACCTGTTCGGCTGCGCCGATCTTCGATGTGAGCGGCAATGTCATCGGCGTGCTCGACGTCACCGGCGACCAGCGCAATTATCACAAGCACACCATGGCGCTGGTGCGCATGTCGGCGCAGATGATTGAAAACCAATTGTTCTCGGCCGCCTTCCACGACTGCATCACGCTGCACTTTCACAGCCGCCCCGAGTTTGTCGGCACGTTGATGGAGGGACTGGTCAGCTTTACGCCCGGTGGGCGCTTTCTGTCGGCCAGCCGCAGCGGTATGTTCCAGCTCGGCCTGTCGTTGTCGGCACTGCAGTCGCACACCTTCAGTTCCCTGCTCGGCCTGCCGATCTCGGACCTGTTCGATCACTACCGCACGGCGGCGCCCGGACTGCTGAGCCTGTGCCTGCACAGCGGTGTGCGCGTCTATGCCAAGGCCGATCTGCGGCCGACCGGCGATGCGTTTTCGCGCACGCTGGCATCGGCGCGGCGCGGCTCGACTGGTGAGGCCGGGAGCAAGGGAACGGCACTGCCTGCCGAAGCCAGCGCGCCCTCACGGCTGTCGAGCCTGCGTTACTTAAACACCGGCGATGCCCAACTGGCCAGCGTCATCGACAAGGTCAACAAGGTTCTCGGTCGCGACATCGCGATCCTAATCACCGGCGAGACCGGCACCGGCAAGGAATTGCTGGCGCAGGCGATCCACAATGATTCGCCGCGCAAGCACGGCCCGTTCGTGGCGGTCAACTGCGCCTCGATTCCCGAGACGCTGATCGAATCCGAATTGTTCGGTTACGAGGACGGCGCCTTCACCGGCGCCCGCAAGAAAGGCAGCATCGGCAAGCTCCTGCAAGCCAATGGCGGCTCGCTGTTCCTCGACGAGATCGGCGACATGCCGCTGAGTCTGCAAGGGCGCCTCTTGCGGGTGCTGCAGGAGCGCATGGTGACACCGCTGGGAAGTGCGAAATCGATTCCGGTCAACGTCGCGCTGACCTGCGCGACCAACCGCAACCTGCGCGAAATGATCGCCCAGAAGACCTTCCGCGAAGACCTTTATTACCGGCTCAACGGACTTGTGGTGAAATTGCCGCCGCTGCGCGAGCGCACCGACCTCGAAGTCGTGATCAACAAATTGATCTCGACCGAGTCGCCTGGCAATCGCTATCGGATTGCGCCCGACATCATGGCGCTGTTCAAGGCCCATACCTGGCCGGGTAATTTCCGCCAGCTAACCAACCTGCTGCGTACCGCAATGGTCATGGCCGGCGACGATCACGAGATACGGCGCGAACATCTCCCCGACGATTTTCTCGAAGATGTGGTGCTGGCGCAGGACAGTAACAGCAGCGCCGCGCTCGATCCGATGGCGCGCATGATCACCTCGAACGCTACCCTGGACGATGTCGAGCTGTCGATGATTCGGCAATCGCTCAAGGATCACGACGGAAACGTCTCGGCGACCGCCCGCGCGCTCGGCGTCTCGCGCAATACGATCTACCGCAAGCTGAACCCGTAGCCAGGCTGCCTTATCGTCTGCAGGGCGTGCCGTTCGACACGGCACGAGTTTTGCTGTGATATACATTCCTGATGATTGCCCCACCCCGGAACCAATGCGTCCCTGATGAAAATTGTGCGACTCCGCAATCCGTTCTCCACCACCCTGCCCAACCTGCCGGGCGCCGCACCCGACACCCTGCTGCTGCAATGGTGCGCGTTCGTCGGGTTGCTCGCGTTCGTCACGGTGCTGCTGGCCCGGCACAACGTCTGGGGCATTTTGAAGGATGCCGACCCGACCGGCATCACGATGACGATCCTGGCCGTCTTCACCGGGGCGACGTTCTGGTGCGGCCGCCGCTGCCATGTTCTGGCCGAGGAGCGGCGTGCGCTCGATGCCTGGATCAGCAGCCACCGGCAGCGCGCCGGTCGCGGGCTGCCGGCTGCCTTACCGCTGCAGGCGCGACACACGACGGATTATCTGCAAGCGGTCGAGCGCAAGCGCTCCCTGAACCACGTGGAAAACGGCCAGCTCACCGATGTCCTGGCGGAGCGTCTGCATGGACCGAGCGAAGGCGCATGGTGGGTCAACGGCATCCAGATCAAGCTCGGACTGTTGGGCAAGGTGATCGGATTTTCGATCCTGGCGCTGCAGATCTCGCAGATCGAAAGTTTTGACCCCAGCCAGACGCAGACCCTACTGAAAAGCCTGACCGGTGGCCTCGGTGTGGCGCTGCTGACGACCGCCGTTGGACTGGTCGCCAACATCCTGCTCGGCTTCCAGCTGGTACGACTGGACCGTTGCGCCGACGCGATCCTGGCCGATGCACTGTATTTCGTCGAAACCGATTTGCAGTCGGCGGCACGCTGAATGGCGCTCAAGCGCAAGTCGCGCGAGACGGATGTCGATCCGTTCTACGACATGCTGTTCAATATCCTGATCGCGTTCGTGTTCTGTTTCATCGTCGCCTTGCTGGCCATGAATCCGAAGGCAAAGAAAGCCGGCGACGTGCCGGCCAAGGCGGAATTCATCATTACTTTGACCTGGCCGGACCTGGACCCCAACGACATCGATTGCTGGGTACAGGACCCGAGCGGCAACACGGTCTGGTTTCGCCAGCGCGAAGCCGGCCTGATGCACCTGGACCGCGACGATCGCGGTCTGGTCGGCGACACGATGATTGTCAACGGGCGCGAAGTGGTCAATCCGCTGAACCAGGAAGTCGTCACCATCCGCGGTTTTGCCGCCGGCGAGTACACCGTCAACGCATTTTATTACGAGAGCCGCAACCGCCAGCCGGTCGATGTCACCGTCTCGGTCGTCAAAGTCAATCCGAAAGCCGATGTCATTTTCTACGGTACCGTGAAATTGCCCGCCAAGGGCAGCGAACGTACCGCAGTGCGCTTCACCGTCGATGCCGAAGGTGAAGTCAGCAACATCAACACCCTACCGAAAACCATCGTCCAACCTTCATGAACAATTCGCCCCTGCTGCTGACCCTCGCCTACCTCGGCATCGCTTTCCTGCTCCTGATCCTGTGCCTGGCCACACGCTGGCCACGGATCGTCAAGATGGCGATGATCGTCCTGGTGACCGCCTCCTATTTCATCGCCGGGTCGGCGTTCGAAGGCATGCTCGGCTGGCCGGCTGCGACCAATATCCCGGAAAAATTCGTGTTGCTGGCAACCGTGGTGGAAGAGCCGGACAAGGATCGCGGCTCCAAAGGCGCGATCTTCATCTGGGTCAATGGCGTGGAGGCCGGCAGGCCGGTGGCCGAACCGCGCGCCTTCCGGCTCGCCTATGGCAAGCCACTGCATGCCCTCCTCAATGAAGCCATGAAAAAGAACCGGCAGGGGATCAGCCAGATAGGCTCGACCGAGGCGCCCGCCGCTGGCAAGAACGGCTCCTGGCTGCGCAGCGCCGCCGACCCGACGGTGAAGATCAAGATCACCGATGCGCCGGCACCGCAGCTGCCGGAAAAATGACGATGCGCAGCCGACTCCATCCACTCATTGCAGCCCTGATCGTCGCGCCTCTCCTGGGCGCCTGCAACGCGTCACCGGAGCCGTCTTGGTTCCCGCTTAATACCGGGGCCCGTTGGGAGTACCAGGTCGACACCGACATCGACGGCACGACACGACACGACACGCAATCGGTACAGGTAATCGGCAACCGCCCGCTGAATGGCCGTACTGTCTACACCCGGCGTGCCGAGATGAGCGACAACGTTGGGATCGAGTACCTGCTGCAGGTGAGCGACAGCGCGATCACCCGCATCGCGCAGCGCACCGATCTGCAGGATCTGCCGGTGGCCGACGAAACCCCGCGCACGGTCCTCAAGCTGCCGTTGCGGGTCGGCGCCACCTGGCTCGCACCGACGGTGGCCTACACCGTGCTGCGCAAGGCGGAGTTCCCGCGCGAGCTGAAATACGCCCGCACCCTGCAGATGACCTACACGGTCGAAGCGATGGATGAAGAGGTGGAGGTGCCGGCCGGCCGATTCAAGCAGTGTGCCCGCATCGGCGGACGTGCCGACCTGACCGTGTACGCCGACCCGGTCAATGGATTCCGCAAGATTCCATTGACCACTACTGAGTGGTATTGCAAGGATGTCGGTCTGGTCAAACTGGTGCGCATCGAGAACCTGGAGTCGAGCTTTTTCAGCGGCGGCAAAATCGAGATGCGGCTGACGGATTTCAAGGTACGCTAATCGCGTCGTGGCCAGAACCACTTTTCGCGGGGAATGTCTGACGTCATCATCATCCGTTCACCCATATTTTTAGACGAAAAAAAACCAGCAGCAAATGCCACTGGTGAGCCCAGTCCGAAGGCGCGGACCAGCTTCTGATCCGCACCTGCTGCAACCAGCAGAGACCTTCGATAAATTTATTTCGATGACAGCTTGAACACCCAGACCGAACCACCCTGCTCCAGGTAGTTCACTTTCTTGGCAACGTCGCCGCCCCACAGCGGGACCGCACCACCCCAACCGGAGACGACCGACACGTATTGCGTATCGCCGTCCATCCAGGTGACCGGTGGTGCGACCACGCCAGAACCGGTCTGGAATTTCCACATTTCCTTGCCGGTTTTCGCGTCGACCGCTTTCAGGTAACCTTCAGGCGTGCCGTAGAACACCAGATCGCCAGCGGTCGTCATCACACCACCCCACAACGGTGCCACGTTCTTGTTTTCCCAAACGATCTTGCCGGTGACCGGACCCATCGCACGCAGGGCACCGATGTAGTCATCGTTGATGGTCCTGATGGTGAAACCGGCGCCCAGGTAAGCTGCACCTTTCTTGTAGCTAACCGGCTCGTTCCAGATTTCCATGCCCCATTCGTTGGCAGGCACATAAAACAGGTTCGTTTTAGGGCTGTAAGCCATCGGCATCTGGTTCTTGCCGCCGAGGAAAGACGGTGCGGAGAACACGGTGTTGCCCTTGGCGCCATCGGCACCCTTGGTCGGATCGCCCGGACGATTGGCGGCGACGAAGTTAGGACGGCCGGTCTTGAGGTCGATGCCCGTTGCCCAGGTGATCTTCTTGACGAACGGGAATGCGTTTTCCAGCTTGCCGTTCTTTGCATCGATCACGTAGAAGAAGCCGTTCCGGTCGGCCTTGCCACCGAGCGTCTTGCCGTTCTGCTGATAGGTGATGAACTCGTTGACGCCGTCATAATCCCAGCCGTCGTGCGGCGTGGTCTGATAGTGCCACTTGATCTCGCCGGTCAGCACGTCGAGTGCGACGGTGGAGGATGAAAACAGATTGTCGCCAGGACGCAAGTGGCTGTTCCACGGCGATGGATTGCCGGTGCCGAAATAGGCCAGGCCGGTCGATTGGTCATAGGTGCCGCCAAGCCAAGTCGACGCGCCGCCGGTTTTCCAGAGCTCGCCGGGCCAGGTCTTGTTGGTCGTACCAGAAATGCCGATCTCGGTTTTCTTGCCGTCCTTGTCGTACTTGTAGCCCATGTGGCCTTCGACCGTCGGACGCATCCAGATCATCTTGCCGGTTTTAGGATCACGTGCCTCGACGCGGCCGACCACGCCGAATTCACCGCCGGAGACACCGGTCAGCAGCAAGCCCTTGGCAATCAGCGGCGCAGCGGTATTCGAGTAGCCGGCTGCGTAATCATCGATTTTTTCTTTCCAGACCACTTCGCCGGTCTTCTGGTCGAGCGCCACGAGTTGCGCGTCGAGCGTACCGAAGATGACGAGGTTGTCATAGAGCGCGGCGCCACGGTTGACCACGTCGCAGCAAGGCATGATGCCTTCTGGGAGGCGGTGCTCGTATTTCCACAGTTTGGCGCCGGTACGGGCGTCAAGGGCATAGATCCGGGAGTAGGAGCCGGTGACGAACATTTTGCCGTCATGAATCAGCGGCTGGGATTCCTGGCCGCGCTGCTTTTCACCGCCAAATGAGAAAGACCAGGCCGGCACCAGCTTCGAGACTGTCTTGGTATTGACCTGGGTCAGTGGCGAATAGCGCTGGCCCTGGGTGCCCATACCGTAGGTCAGGATTTCCTTGCCTGACTTGGCATCGTTTTCGATCATCGCGTCGGTCACGGCTGTCGCGTGGACGGCCTGACTGCCAGAGAACGCGAAAAACACCAGAGAGCTTATTAATTTAGTTTTCATGTCTTCCTCAATGTGGATGTGCGCTTGAGTTTCTCGTATCGATTACACCGAACTCGGCATGACAATAGGCAATCTGCGTGCCATCCCTGGAGGATGCGTAGTGCGGGGCATGGCGCAAGCGCCACGTGGCCAAGCCGCCACCAAGTGCGCCAAATCAGTCCAGCATGTGTTCCATAAATTAACAACCGGCCGGGACGGCCACCAGCAAGCGGGGATGCGCTGCACGGTCTGCCGGGCGCAAAGCCAATGCGGCGACTGGCCTCCCAGGCACGCAACGTGCATCCGCGCCGGTTGCATACCTGGCCGCTGTCCCCCGCATCATGATGACAAAGGATCAACGTGGTTCCCCTGACGATTGCAACCGAACTCCTGACAGCTGCGATCGCCCTTTCCGGCCTGCCTGCGATCACGCCTGAGCAACTGCCGCCACTGTACGCGGTATCGAGGACCGATCTGGCGCAACTGATCTGTCCGCAGCAGCCGCAGCAGTGCCCGAGCATGGCCGCGGTTTTCGATTCGGAGGGGTACCGGATCCTGATCCTGTCGACGCTGGATCTGAAGGACCCTGAAGACAACTCGTTCCTGGTCCATGAACTCGTGCATGTATTGCAATTCAAACAACACGGCGATGCCGGGTTCGACAGTTGCCAGCGCGTCGTTGCCAGCGAACGCGCCGCCTATGCAGTGCAGAACCGGTATCTGGCCGTGCGGGGATTGTTTTCGCAGCAGGGAATGATGATGCGGTACACGCAGTGCCCGCCGGAGAAGACGGATCGGGAAACGAACCCGCTGGCGCCACCGGCACGACCTGCCATCGGCGAATCGCCTTCTTGAATCACCAGACCAGGTATCGGGTGCGGATGAACGAAATCGTGGCGCCTAGCCGAGCAGGCCGCGTTCCTGTAGCAGATCCTGAATCAGTTCAAGGCGGACCAGCGGATTGTCGAGCGCAAGCAGACGTAGTTTTTCCTGCGCCGACAACGGCAGCAGTTCTGCCCAGCGGTTGGCTACCCAGCCGCATTCATCGAGCCGGTAGGGTGCCTGCAACGGCATTTCGTCGGCCGGCACTTCTTCTTCCTGCAGGGTCTTGATCAGGTTGCCCAAGGCGTTCGCCGTGTCATCGAGCTCCGTCGGAATCGATACCGCCTGATCGCCTTCCAGCAGCACCACCTGTGCCATCCACAGGCCATGCTTGAGCTGTTCGCTGCTTTCAATACGAAAACGGCTCGTGCCGATGCACTCGATCTGCATCAGACCGGGCATCGGTGCAGCCGAGGCACGTATTGTCACCATGGTGCCAACGTCGGCGAGAGCTTGCGGGCCGTCGGGAGTGCGCACTTCAGCGCCTTCGATCAACGTGATCACGCCGAAGCCGGTGCCGGCAGCAAGCGCTTTCTTGATCATGTCGAGATAGCGTACTTCGAAGATCTGAAGCGGCAGGTAGCCGTCAGGGAAAAGCACGGTGCCGAGAGGAAAAAGCGGGATGGAGATGGATGTCATGAGCGATGATGACACGATCCGGCATGCCGCGCTCGGACCGGCGCGGCATGACCCCGCATGCAGATGCGGTCGACTAGTTTGCGTCGACTAGTTTGCGTCGACCAGCGGCGTATTGACCAGATGCTCCGACAGGAACCAGGATTGCAGTTCATTGGTCCGCAGGACGTCGCTGACCATCACATCATTGGTGCCAGGATCGCCAACATCGTTTGCCTTGTCGGCAGCCTTGCGAGCCAGCTTCATGATCGATTCGTGTGCACCCAGCAGACGTGCGAGCTGCACCGGCGCTTCTTCCCGGCCGCGTGGCGGACGCGGAATGCTGGTCATCTCGGCGACATCGGCTGCCATGGCAATGCTCAGGCCGCCCAAAAGCTGGATACGCTCGGCGATCGTGTCGACCAGGTCCGACTGCTCGGTGTAATGCTTGTCGTAGAGAAGGTGGAGCTGGCTGAAGGTCGGTCCGACGACTTGCCAGTGGTGCTTCTTGTACATGTCGCGCAGGGTCATGGTGTCTGCCAGCAGCTGGTTCAGTGCCGTGACGCTCTCGGTACATGCCTTGATCGACAAGCCGTTCGGCAGCGGGACGATTTCACCGAAACGCTGGATTTCTTGCGCATGCTGGACCAGATGCGGGCTCGGCGAGCGGCTGGCCGCAGTCGATGTGCCGCTTTCGCCGGCCTTGCGCGAAACGGCACCTTTACCGTTGACGATGACTGAGTTGCTGGACGCCGATTTCTTCTTGCTGTTCGATTTTTCTGTCGTTGTTGCCATGTGCACTCCAGGAATGAATTGAGGTGGGCCGCTGCCGCATGCGATTGCATCTGGCCAAGCGCGCCGCTTGACTGATTTCAACCGCAATGGTTACAGAGAAGTGCGCCAGAAGTATGTCCGATAGCGCACTTAAACCACGGCTTTTTCAACGATTAAGGGAACCATTTCTTGCATCGAAACCTCTGGAATAAGCGTGAACAATGTTGTTGTGAAACAATCAATGACACGCATACAATCATTTGCCGTGGTGACACGCAGCACCCGTCCGGCCTGGGACGGCACACCACGTTTTTCCAGAGAGTGAAGCATCATGAGCTCAGAACAGCGTCATTCATTGCGCAAGGCCCTCAAGGCAAACGGACGCCTCGTGCTCGACCGTGCTCCCCCGCTTGAAATGCGGACCATTAACGTGGCGAGTGACGGCATGGCCATCAGCTCCCGGGAGCCGGTAGTCGAAGGCGCGCACTACCGCGTGCACTTCGATATCGTCGTCGACGGCACGGCACGCCACGTCGCCGCCGGCGCCCGTGTCATTTTCTGCGTTTATGCAGGCCAGAGCGAGTTCAAGGCCGGGCTGTGCTTCATCGACCTCGACCCACCATCGACTGCCGCTATCGCCGGCTTTCTGAACCACTGAGCGGCTTGCGGTTCGGTCAGGCCGCAGCTGTCCTTAATTCAGTGCAGTCAAATGCATGATGCGATGGTGCCGCATCGCCAATCGGTGAGCGCGGAAAATTCGCCCTTCTCCCTTCGTTACCCACCGTTACAAAACGGACGCACGTTGACGGTGCACGTGCGGTGGCGCACAGACGTTGTCTTTGCGAAGCGCAATCATTGCTGAAAATAATGGCGTCGGGTGCAACGCACATCGTGTGCAGCGAGCCGGATTGCGTCATATAGGAGAAGCCATGAAACGACGTTCCACACGCAGCTACAAGCTGGCTCTGGTCACACTGACGGCGGTATCGGCACTGGGCACCATCGCAGCACACGCTGGCGAGATTTCGCTGTTCGAAGCCAGTGGCTTCGGCGGCCGCCAGGTGACGTTGCGCAGCGCAGCGGCGAGCGTCAACAACATCGGATTCAACGACCGTACCGCTAGCATGGTAGTGCGCAGCGGCCGCTGGGAAGTCTGCAGCGATGACAATTTCAAGGGCGACTGCGCGGTCTTTGAGCCGGGGCAGTATCCGACCATCGACGGTCGCTTCAACAAGCGGGTATCGTCGTTGCGCGAGATCGGCGTCGTCGGCGGCAATGCCGGACCAGTCAGCTCGGTCGGTACGCTCGAGCTGTTCGGCCAGCCGAATTTCCAGGGCCGCACGGCCCGCATCGACCGTGACGCCGCCAACTTCAACACATTCAATTTCAATGACCGTGCCTCCAGCCTGGTGGTGCGTGACGGCACCTGGGAGGTCTGTACCGACGCCGACTATCGCGGCACCTGCCGCACCTTCGGCCCCGGCCGTTACCCTTCTCTGGGCTACGGCATGACCAAGGCGATTTCATCGGCGCGTCCGGTCGTGAACCAGGAGGAGGCACGCGCGGTGCACGGCGGCGGCTGGAATCGCCAGCATCGTGAAGAGGCAGGCGACCCGATCGTGCTGTTCTCCGACGACGGCATCCGTGGCCGCAGCCTGGCCGTGGCCAATGACATTCCCGACCTGTCGGCCGCCAATTTCAACGACAACACGCAGTCGCTGGTGATCGAAAACGGTTACTGGGAATTCTGCTCGGACTCCTACTATCGCGGTCAGTGCCGGGTGCTCGGGCCAGGACAGTATCCACGCATGGAACCAGGACTGTATCGCTCGATCTCGTCGATCCGCGCGGCTTCGCGTGATAACCGCAACGAGCAGGGCAACCAGCAAGGCAATCAACAAGGCAATCAACAAGGCAATCAGCAGGCCCGTGGCGATGTCGAGCTGTTCACCGGCGCCAATTTCAGCGGTATTCGTTACCCGGTCGGCCAGGACATGGCGACGTTCGACCAGGGCGGGTTCAATGACAAGATCGGTTCCGTCATCGTCAACGCCGGTCAGTGGGAAATGTGCATCGATGCCAATTACCGCGGCAGC
Organism: Herminiimonas sp.; assembly: GCA_014376645.1. Taxonomy (GTDB): domain Bacteria; phylum Pseudomonadota; class Gammaproteobacteria; order Burkholderiales; family Burkholderiaceae_D; genus JANXSS01. The sequence continues at coordinate 16,196 of JACMRD010000275.1, forward strand.
TGCTCGGTCTTCGGACCCGGTCGCTACGCTGGCCTGGGTGGCATGACCAACCAGTTGTCGTCGATCCGCCGGGTGAACTGAGTCGGCCTTCCGAAATAGAAGCACGGTGATGCAACGCCGCCCTGGTTCGCCAGGGCGGCGTTTTCATTTGGCGGCCGAAGACCCTTGCGCCAGCTTGATAATTCTATTATTCTCGAACCATGGAAACCAAATCGGCTCTCGATGCGCTGTCCGCCATTGCCCACGACTCGCGACTGGCGGTATTCCGCCTGCTCGTGCAGACCGGGCCGCAAGGCATGGCGGCGACCAAGATCGCGCAACAGCTCGGCATTGCCCCCTCTTCCCTGTCGTTTCATCTGAAAGAACTGGCCCATGCCGACATGGTCTGCGCGACGCCGGCAGGGCGCTCGATCATCTATTCCGCCAACTTTTCGACCATGAATGCCTTGCTGGCTTACCTGACCGCCAACTGCTGCGGCGGCACGGATTGCCTTCCCGCCGCCGCAGCCGCAGCCGCAGCCGCAGCCGCGACAGGATTGAAGTCCCGCCCATGACCACGCCGCGCTACAACGTATTATTTCTCTGCACCGGCAATTCCGCGCGCAGCATCATGGCCGAGGCCTTGATCACCTCGATGAGCCAGGGTAGGTTGCGCGGCTTTTCCGCCGGCAGCCGGCCCGGTGGCGTCGTCAATCCCTTTGCAATCGAACAGATCCGCAAGCTCGGTTATCCGCTCAAGACTTTGCGCAGCAAGAGCTGGGATGAATTCGCACCACCAGACGCGCCGAAGATGGACTTCATCATCACCGTCTGCGACAACGCCGCTAGCGAAGCGTGTCCGTTCTGGCCCGGCCATCCGGTATCGGCGCATTGGGGCTTCGAAGACCCGGCAGCGGTGGCAGGCAGCGACGACGAAAAGCGCCGCGCCTTCCAGAAAGTCTTCAACCAGATCCAGGCCAAAGTGCAGATGCTGGCGGATCTGCCGGACGCCATGATGGAAATGAGCGCGGTGCAGCATGCCCTGCAGGCAATCGGCAATGCGCCGGTCAACTGCGCGAACAACTGAACGGACGAAGCGCATGACACTCGCCCGCAAGCTCACCGGTGAATTCCTGGGAACGGCCTTCCTGCTGGCCATCGTCATCGGCTCCGGCATCATGGGGGAGCGACTGGCTGGCGGCAATGTCGCCATTGCGTTGTTGGGCAACACGCTGGCAACCGGCGCCGGACTGGTGGCGCTGATCCTGACCTTCGGCCCGATCTCGGGTGCGCATTTCAACCCGGTGGTGACATTGGGTGATGTGTTCTTCGGCCATCTGCACTGGCGCGTGGCCTTCCTGTATGTCGTGGTCCAGGTGATCGGTGCATTTGCCGGTGTCGCTGCGGCGCATGCCATGTTCGGCGAGGCGCTGTTCTTTGCTTCTCACCATGTACGAACCGGCGCGAGCCAGTGGTTCAGCGAAGCCGTCGCGACCTTCGGGCTGCTGGCCGTGATCATCAGCTGTTCGCGCACCCGCGCCGCCGTCACGCCCTTCGCCGTGGCCGCCTACATCACGGCGGCATACTGGTTCACGGCATCGACATCGTTCGCTAATCCTGCCGTCACCCTGGCGCGCGCCGCCTCCGACACCTTTGCCGGTATCCGGCCACAGGATGCACCGGGCTTCATCGTCGCGCAGTGCATCGGCGCGGCAGCGGCGGTCATCGTTTTCGGCTGGCTGCACGCCAACAACAAACAGGAGTCCTGAACTTGACCACCGCGTCGTCACTACCTTCGCCAGAAGCCGATCTGCCCAACATCAGCCATGCGCACCTGGACCTGCCCGATCTCGACAAGCTCGCTGTCGCCAACGTATCAGCCCATCCGCCGCGTATCCTGCTGCTCTACGGCTCCTTGCGCGAACGCTCCTTCAGCCGTCTTCTGACGCTGGAAGCGGAGCGCCTGTTGCGCCACTTCGGCGCCGAGACGCGGGTCTTCGATCCACATGGCCTGCCGATGGTCGACAGCGTCACGCCAGATCATCCGAAGGTGCAGGAACTGCGTGCCCTGTCCCTCTGGTCAGAAGGCCAGGTCTGGTGCAGCCCGGAGCGGCACGGTACGCTGACCGGCATCTTCAAGTCGCAGATCGACTGGCTGCCGCTGGAAATGGGCAGCGTGCGCCCGACCCAGGGCCGGACCCTGGCCGTGATGCAGGTCTGCGGTGGCTCGCAATCCTTCAATGCCGTCAATGCCTTGCGGGTTCTGGGACGATGGATGCGCATGGTGACCATTCCGAATCAATCGTCGGTCGCCAAGGCTTACGAGGAATTCGATGCCGAGGGCCGCATGAAGCCGTCGCCCTACTACGACCGCCTCACCGATGTGATGGAAGAGTTGTACAAGTTCACGCTCCTGATTCGCGACCGCTCCGATTACCTCACCAGCCGCTACAGCGAACGCAAGGATGCGTTGCCTGCGGCGGTGGCCATCCTGGCAGCGGCGGCGATGCAGCACGAAAATCCGCCAACCGAAAACGACGCATGATCGGTCGGTTACGGCGCGCCGGCATTTGCGCCGCAATTACAACCAGCTGTAGCGCACGCCGATCCAGACGCCGCGGGGCGTGCCGTAGCCGCGGAACTGTTCATCGACAGCCCCGGCGGGATCAAAACTTCGATTGGGTCCAGTGAAGACATTGCGCCCGAGGAGACCGAAGTTGGCGTACTCACGGTCCAACAGATTATTGACCCTGCCGATGATGTCAACCGCCGCGTTGACCTTGAGCCGTCCATCCAGATTGACCACGGTGTAGCCCGGCACTTTGCCGCGAGCATCGAGGTTGTTCTCATCACCACGAGCGTAGGTTGCACTACTGTGCAACAGATTGGCCGCAACCGACAAGCGGTCGGTCGCGTCGTAATCCACGCGCAGCTTCAGATTGTGGCGAGGAATTCCCGGCAGCCGGTTGCCGGGCTTGATTGCGATCGACCCGCTGGCGTCGGCGGTGGAATTAGCCGGGCTGTTTTCCAAAAAAGCACTCTGGTAAGTCGCATCGATGTAACTGTACCGTGCCGTCAGTGCCACGACCCCGAACTTGCTGCTGCCTGCCAGCTCCAAGCCCTGGCGCTTGGTCTCGCCGACGTTCTGGAAGTAGCCGGTGTTCGAGCCAGCACCCTGGCTGCTGATGAACTGGATGTCGTCGCTCAGTCGGGTGCGATAGACCGCAGCGCTCCAGGTCGTGGCCGCACCGAGCTTGCCGCGTGCGCCGAGCTCCATGTTGCGCGACACGACTTTCCTGAGCGGCGGATCGGACAGGAAATTGTTTGGCAGCTTGCACGGATCGGCCGGGTCGGCGCATGTCAGTTCAATCGGTGTCGGCGCCCGCATACCTTCGTTGTAGGTCCCATAGAAAGTGAGGACCGGGGTCGGATTGAAGGTCAGTCCCGCAGCAGGATTGAAGCGCGAGAAAGTATGCCTGCCGTTGAGTTCAGGTGCGCTGCCCGAGCGGTCCTCGATGGCGATCCGCGCCAGGTTGTAGCGACCTGACAGGGTCAGGCTCCAGCGCGCATCGATCGACAACGTGTCGGTGACGAAGACGCCGTAGTAACGGTTGCGTGTCGCGGCGTCGGTGTCCTGCGCGTAGTCGCCCACGGCCTGCGTGCCGCGGCTCGGCGTGAACTGCGCCGGTTGCGCCTCCTGCGTGAAGCGCGCCCGTCCGAGGTCGGCACTGGCGCCGATGACCAGCTGGTTCTTGCTGCCGGCCAGGTTGCCGAGGTAAGTCAGTTGCAGACCGAGCCCGTCGCTACCCTGATTGATCGATGAGCGGTCGTTGATGGCTTGCACGTTACTGACTTTGCCGGCGCCAGGATCGACTGCGCCGAAGTCGTTGTTGACGTTGCTGCTGACGCTGGCGTTGCGGTAGTCGCGGTAATACAGGTTACCGCCCAACAGCCAGTCATCATTGATGAAGTGGCTGCCCTTCAAGGTCAGCAGCGCCAGCTTGTTGCGGCTCTTGTCGGGATATGTGTAAGCCTGCCGGATATTGCCCGACAACGAAGCCGGCAGCGTCTGCGTTCCCTCCAGGGTGTTGTCCGCCGCAGTCAGGCTCAGATCCAGATCGGTGTCCTTGTCCTGATAACCGACCTTGCCGAAAAATTGTCCGACCCGACTCGGATTGTGGTCAGCCCAACCACGGTCACGCAGCAGGTTTCCAGTAAAAAAATAATCCCACGCGCCCTGCTTGCCGCCGTGCTCGAACTCCACCGCTCGCCGTCCGAACGAGCCCGTCGTGATCTGCACCGAGCCACCCGGATTGTCGCTGCCGCTCTTGGTATACACCGCCAGCGCGCCCCCGAGTGTATTGAGGCCGAAGGCCGGATTGGAGCCGGGAATGAGCTGAATGCTGGCAATGGCCGATTGGGGAATCAGGTCCCAGTTGACGACATCGCCGAAGGGCTCGTTGATGCGTACACCATCCTGAAACACCGACAGTCCCTGCGGCACGCCAAGCAGCGGCGACGCAGTGAACCCACGGAAGCTGACCTCCGGTTGAAACGGATTGCCCTGCGCGGCATTGACCGTAAGGCTGGTCGCATTCTGCTCCAGATACTCAGCCAGGTTGCCCTGGCGCTGGCGTGCCAGGTCCCGTTGCGTGAAGACCTGGACATTGGCTGGCACTTCGCGAATCGACGTGCCCAGTCCCGGCAGCAACGTCGTACCGATCACCTCGACGGTGGGCAGTTCAAGCGCTTTGGCACGATCAGTCTGTGCATGTGCCGAGCGGGCACAACCAAATGAAACAAGAATAGCGATGCAAGCCAGACCGGCGGGGGGGCGCCAGCGTCGTCGTTGGGTGCTGCGATTCATTCATGTCTCCGGTATGGATGGCGTCGATGCGCTTTTTTATCAAGCGCCGAATCTTACACCAGCAATGCCGGCAACTCGATGAGCGAATCGATCAGGAAATCCGCACCCAGCGCTTCCAGGCCACCCGGCCCGGGATAGCCATAACGCAGGATGTACGCCGGCATCCCGGCCGCCCGCGCTGCCGCGACATCGACCTGCGAATCACCGACCATTACCGCAGCCTGCGGCGGCACACCCAGCAGCAAGCAGGCATGCAGCAGCGGCGCCGGGTCCGGCTTCATGCGTGCCAAGGTATCGCCAGCCACCACCGCTTGCAATAATGGCGCCAGGCCGAACGACTGCAGCAAGGCTTCGGTGTAGTCCATCGGTTTGTTGGTGACGCATGCCAGCAGATATCCGGCCTCCTTCAAGACCGCCAATCCGTCCAGAACCCCCGGAAAGAGGCGACTGAAGCGCCCATTGGTATCGTGATAATGGCGATAGAACTGCGCCTGGGCCTGCGTACCATCCATGCCCGCCAGCGCCGGCGACGCCGCCAGCAGACGCCGCACCAGCGTCGGCACGCCGTTGCCGATGAAGCTGACCACCATGGCGGCCGACATGCTTGCCGCGCCGACGTCGGCCAGCATCCGGTTTGCGGCTTCGACGATGTCGGGGGCACTGTCGACCATCGTGCCGTCGAGGTCGATCAGCACTGCCCGAACGCCATCCGGCGCCTGTGCAATCGCTTGGTTCAGGCTCGAACCGATCCCTGTCGTTGAACTCATCCTGTGTCCGATCCTTGTTCGATGGAAGTGCAATCGCAGTGCCGGCTCGGTCGCCGCCGGCTGGCCTTTGCGCAAAACCTGCATGCGGCCGATCTGCCGCCGCGCCATTATCGCCCACCCCGGATGGCTGCCTTGCAATATGCCGAACGCCTTGACAGCAGCACCGCCTGATCGGATCGACGTCAGCGGGTATCATCTGTACCAAACCAGTTACCAACCAATCAATCGAGGAGCAATCCATGGACGTACGTGCAGCCGTTGCCACCAAAGCAGGCGCCCCCCTGACCATCGAAACGGTGCGTCTGGATGGCCCGCGCGCCGGCGAAGTTCTGGTCGAGATCAAGGCTTCCGGTGTCTGCCATACCGACCTGTTCACCCTTTCCGGCGACGATCCCGAAGGGATTTTTCCGGCCATCCTGGGCCATGAGGGCGCCGGCGTCGTCGTCGAGGTCGGCGCCGGCGTCACCACGCTGAAGCCGGGCGACCACGTCATTCCGCTGTACACGCCGGAATGCCGCAACTGTGACTACTGCACGTCGCAGAAAACCAACCTGTGCCAGGCGATCCGCGCCACCCAGGGCCGGGGCGTCATGCCGGACGGGACCAGCCGCTTCAGCCTGGGCGGCAAGGAAGTCTTCCATTACATGGGGACATCAACCTTCGCCCAGTACACAGTGGTACCGGAAATCGCCCTGGCCAAGATCCGCGAAGACGCGCCGTTCGAGAAGGTCTGCTATATCGGCTGCGGCGTCACCACCGGCATCGGCGCCGTGATCTACACGGCCAAGGTCCAACCGGGCGACAACGTGATCGTGTTCGGCCTGGGCGGCATTGGCCTCAACGTGATCCAGGGCGCGCGCATGGCCGGCGCCAACATGATCGTGGGCGTCGACATCAACCCGGCACGGGAGGAACTGGCGAAAAAATTCGGCCTGACCCACTTCGTCAATCCGAAGGAAGTCGAAGGCGACATCGTCCCGTATCTCGTCAACCTGACCAAGGGCGGCGCCGACCATACCTTCGAATGCATCGGCAACGTCAACCTGATGCGCCAGGCGCTCGAGTGCTGTCACAAGGGATGGGGCAAGTCGACCATCATCGGCGTGGCCGGCGCCGGACAGGAAATCTCGACCCGGCCGTTCCAGCTCGTGACCGGACGCGTGTGGCAGGGCTCGGCCTTCGGCGGCGCCCGCGGCCGCACCGACGTGCCGAAGATCGTCGACTGGTACATGGAAGGAAAGATCAACATCGACGACCTGATCACCCATGTCATGCCGATCGAGCAGATCAACCACGCCTTCGACCTCATGCACGAAGGGACCTCGATCCGCTCGGTCGTGACCTTCTGAGGCGCCGGCGCGGCCAACCGGTCGCGCATTCCTGCCTTCCTGCTTCGGGCACACCCGTGCGTTCGATCCGCCCTCTTCCTTCCTGTTTCCTGACCATGTCCCTGACGACCATCTCCCGCAACAAGTGCTTTGGCGGCATCCAGAGCGTCTACCGTCACGATTCGACCGAAACCGGGTGCCCGATGCGCTTTGGCGTCTACCTGCCGCCGGCTGCCGAGCAGGGCCCGGTACCGGTGCTGTTCTGGCTCTCCGGACTGACCTGCACCGAAGAGAATTTCATCGTCAAGGCCGGCGCGCAGCGCATCGCCGCCGAGCTGGGGGTGGCGATCGTCACGCCAGACACCAGTCCGCGTGGGCTGAACCTGCCTGGCGACGCCGACAGTTACGATTTTGGCGTCGGCGCCGGCTTCTATGTCGACGCGACCGAGGTGCCATGGTCAACCAGCTACCGCATGTACGCGTACCTCGTGCAGGAGCTGTTCCAAATCGTGACAACCGAGTTGCCGCTCGACGCGGCGCGCGCCGGCATCTTCGGCCACTCCATGGGTGGCCATGGCGCCCTCACGATCGGCCTCAAACACCCGGACAAGTTCAGGACGATTTCAGCCTTCGCACCGATCGTCTCGTCGACCCGATGCCCTTGGGGCGAGAAGGCGCTCACGGGCTATCTCGGGGCGGATCGCTCCACCTGGGCCGATTACGACGCCACGCTGCTGGTGGCAAAATTAGGCTGGAAAGGACCGTCGATCCTGATCGACCAGGGCGGCGACGATACCTTCCTGGCGTCCCAGCTGAGGCCGGAACTGCTCGTCGCGGCGTGCGCAGAGGCAGGGGTGGCATTGAACTTGCGCATGCAACCGGGTTACGATCACAGCTATTTTTTCATCGCCACGTTCATCGAGGCGCATCTGCGTCACCACGCGGCTCACCTCTGACGCACTTTTCACATTGTCCAATCACTCCCGCAAACTGCTCATCCATGTCGAATCTGCCCCAACCGCACCGCCCTGCCCGCCGCCAAATTTGCTCGCCACTTCGCCGCAGCGGCGAGCGCGCTGTCCTCAAAACGGTCCTGTCGGCCTGTGCCATGGCGGTCTCGCTGGCGCATGCGCAGCAGCCACCGACGGCCACTGCCGACGAAATCGTCATCACCGCCAATCGCACCGAGCAGCGCCGTTTCGATGCCGCTGCATCGATCGATTCAATCAAGGTCGATGGCTTCCGGACCGCCTCGCCGCTGGTGAACCTTTCGGAGCTGCTGTCGGCGGTGCCAGGCCTGCAAGTACGTGAGCGGCAAAATTATGCGCAGGATCTGCAGGTTTCGGTGCGCGGCTTCGGTACCCGTTCGACCTTCGGCGTACGCGGGGTGCGCATCCTGATCGACGGCGTACCGGCAACCAATCCGGATGGCCAGGGCCAGGCCGCGACCGCCAGCCTGAGCTCGGCGAAACGCATCGAAGTCCTGCGCGGACCGGTGGCCCAGTTGTACGGCAATGCTGCCGGCGGCGTGGTGCAGGTATTTACCAACGATCCGCCGATCGCTCCGGCGCCGCCTTACGCCAGCATCTCGCTGGGCGCCGGCACTTACCGCCAGCGCCAGGGTGACATCACCGTCGGCGGCGGCAGCGAGACCCTGGGCGGCCTGCTCGACGTCTCGCAATACCGCACCGACGGCTACCGTGATCACAGCGCTGCCCGGCGCACTCAGATCAACGCCAAGGTGGTGGCGCGGCCGTCCTCGGACACCACGATCACCGGCATCTTCAATGCGTTCGGCCAGCCGGTGTCGCAAGATCCGCTGGGACTCACGCACGAGCAGTTCCTGGCCAATCCCCGACAGGTGGCGCCGGTGGCCCTAACCTTCAACACGCGCAAGAAGATCGAGCAGCAGCAGCTCGGCGTTGTGGTCGACAAGACGCTCTCGCCAGCAGACAGCCTGAGCGCGCGGCTGTATGGCGGCACGCGGCAGGTGTTCCAGACGCTGTCGCTGTCCGGTGCGGCGGCCACGTCGGCCGGCGGCGTGGTCGACCTCGACAGTAATTACGGCGGCGTCGGCGCCAGTTGGACCCACAAGACCAGCCTCAACGCGCAACCGCTGAACTGGACCCTGGGTGTGGAAGGCGACAAGCTGCGCCAGCTGCGGCGCGGCTATGTCAACAACAACGGCATTGCGGGCGCGACCCGCCGCGATGAAATCGACGGCGCCAACAACGTCGATCTGTTCGGCCAGGTCGACTGGAGCTTTGCGCCGCAATGGACGGCGACCGCCGGCGTGCGCAACAGTCGCGTACACCTGTCGGTCGACGATCATTACATCACCGCCGCCAGCCCGAACGACAGCGGCTCGGTGGAATACCATGCCACCAGCCCGGTCGTCGGCCTGGTGTGGCATGCGGCGAGCGATATCAACGTCTATGCCAACCTGGGACGCGGCTTCGAGACACCGACCATCGCCGAGACTGCCTACCGCCTCGGCGCCACCGGTCCCAACCTGGGCCTGAAGGCCTCGCGCAGCGTGCAGGCAGAAATCGGCATGAAGCTGCGCAGTGGCAGTCACAGCCTCGACCTGGCGGTATTCGACGCCCGCAGCCAGAATGAGATCGTACCGCTGGCGGTCGACAACGGCCGGTCGATTTTCCAGAACGTCGATGGCGTCGAACGGCGTGGCGCCGAGGCTTCCTGGAAGGCGACTTGGAATCAGTTCACCACGCAGCTCTCCTATACGCTGCTCGACGCCCGCTTCCGCGACAGTTTTGTCAACAGCGCCAACGCCAGGATCGCCGCCGGCAATCATCTGCCCGGTGCACCGATGCACAGCCTGTTCGCGCAGGCCCAGTACCGCCCGATCGCACCGGTCTCGCTGGCGCTGGAAATGCGTGCCGAGAGCCGGGCCTGGGTCGACGACATCAACAGCGATACCGCCCCCGGCTATGCCGTCTTCAATGCCAGCAGCAGCTATGCCTTCAATGCCGGCCCCAACAAGATGTTCCTGTTCGCCCGGGTCGACAATCTGATGGACCGTCATTACGCCGGTTCAGTAATCGTTAATGATGGCAACCGGCGCTTCTTCGAGCCAGCTGCCGGACGCCGCCTCTTCGTCGGCTTGCGGACCATGTTCTGATGGCCGTCAGACTTCTTGCTCCTTTTCAGACTGCCCCCATGACTTCTGTTACACGCACCCCGCGCCTGCGCAATCTGGTCTTGACGGTCGCCCTTGGCTTGGCCATCGGCGTCGTACACGCGGCACCCTTCGCTTACGTACCAAATGAAAAATCCGGCACACTGTCGGTCATTGACTGCGCCACCGACACTGTGGTGAGCTCGATCAAGGCCGGCACCAAGCCGCGTGGCTTAGTGACTTCGGCCGACGGTCGTCTGATCTACGTGAGCGACCAGACCAGCAACTCGCTGCTGGTGGTCGATGTCGCCAAGGCCGTTGTAATCGATACCATCAAGCTGGCCGAGTCGCCCGAGGGCGTGTCTATCTCGCCTACCGGCGACTACGTGGTCGTCGCCAGTGAGGTCAGCAATTCGGTGGCGTTCATTTCGACGGCGACGCGCAAGACGGTCTTCAGCGTCACGACCCAGGGCAAGAATCCGGAACATGCCGAATTCAGTCCCGACGGCAAATGGCTGTACGTCAGTGCCGAGGAAGCCGACACCGTCGACATCATCGACATCGCCGCCAGGAAGCAGGTCAACTCGCTCAAGCTCGGCGCCCGTCCGCGCGGCATCGGCTTCAAGAGCGACGGCAGCCTGGCCTATGTGGCAGCCGAACTGGCCAGCACGGTCTACGTCATCGACGTCGCGGCGCAAAAAGTCGTGGCTCAGGTCAAGGCCGGTAATTTTTCCAACGGCGTGGCCGTGCGGCCTGATGGCAAGCGCGTCTTCATCTCCAACGGCAAGGATGGCACGATTTCTGCAATAGACACTTCGGACAACAAGGTCATCGCCACGATCCCGGTCGGAAAACGGCCCTGGAACATGGCGATAACGCCGGATGGCAAGAAGCTGTACGTTGCCAACGGCAGGTCGAATTCGGTGTCGGTGATCGATACCGAGAGTAACCAGATGCTCAAGGAAATCCCGGTCGGCGAATTGCCGTGGGGCGTAGTGATTCATTGAGCAGTGTTCGATATTGCGAATCAAAACAAGGCACTAGCCGGCGATAACCAAAGCCGGCTGGCGCTCGGGTACGCAATGCTGTAGAAGAATCAGGGTCTCCTCCAGTGGTCATTGGATTTGAGCCCGCTCGTTGAGCGGGCTCTTTTTTGCAACATGTAATATGCTTGGCGTTGCATGGGAGTTCGGCTGGACGGGTATGCACAAACCGGTTCGGCGCGTACACCCGGGCAGGCCAAAACGGAGCAGGTGTAACAAAACGGTACAGGTTCGATAATTTATCAAAATCAAGCGACTTCAACCCGGGCACAGAAGGAGACGGTAATGCAAAAATCACTACACATCGATGCAGACAAATGCACTGGCTGCATGCAATGCGAGATGGCCTGCAGTTATGAAAATTATGGTGTGTTCAATCCGGCGAAGTCGCGCATCAAGGTCTTCGAGTTCCATCACACCGGCAAGAAAGTGCCCTACACCTGCACCCAGTGCGATGAAGCCTGGTGCCTGCATGCCTGCCCGGTCGATGCGATCACGATCGACCTGACCTCCGGTGCCAAGCTGGTGGCAGAAGACATCTGTGTCGGCTGCAAGGTCTGCACGATCGCCTGCCCGTTCGGCACCGTCAACTACGTTCAGGAAACCGGCAAGGTGCAGAAATGCGACCTGTGCTACGACAATCCGGCCGGTCCGGCCTGTGTCGAAGCGTGTCCGACCGCTGCCATCACCTACGTCGATGCCGACTGGACCGGGCTCGACAAGATGCGCCAGTGGGCTGACAAGCTCGGCAACAACGACGCTTCCAAAACTGCAGCTTAAGGAGAACTGAAATGGCATGGACTGGAAAAATTCTGCGCGTCGATCTGACCGCCGGCACCTGCAAGGTTGAACCACTGAACATGAAATGGGCGCGCGACTATGTCGGCCAGCGCGGCCTGGCGACCAAATACTTCACCGAAGAAGTCGATCCGCTGGTCGATCCGCTGTCGCCAGAGAACAAGCTGATCTGGGCCACCGGTCCATTGACCGGCACGATGGCGTCGACCGGCGGGCGTTACTCCGTCATCACCAAGGGCGCCCTGACCGGCGCCATCGCCTGCTCCAACTCGGGCGGCTATTTCGGCGCCGAGCTGAAAATGGCCGGCTGGGACATGATCATTTTCGAGGGCAAGTCGCCACGTCCGGTGTACCTGAACATCACCGACGACGACTTCGAACTGCTCGACGCATCCTGGCTGTGGGGCAAATCGGTCTGGGAGACCGAGCCTGCCCTGAAGACCAAGCATCAGAATCCACAGATCCGCGTCTCGACAATCGGTCGCGCCGGCGAAACCGGTTGCCTGTATGCGGCCATCGTCAACGACTTGCATCGTGCCGCCGGCCGCTCTGGCGTCGGCACCGTCATGGGCAGCAAAAACCTGAAAGCCATCTGCGTGCGCGGCACCAAGGGCGTCGGCAACATCCGTGACCCGAAAGCCTTCATGGCCGCCACCGTCGCCGCCAAGAAGGTCCTGGCCGACAACGCAGTCACCGGCCAGGGCTTGCCAACCTACGGTACCCAGGTGTTGATGAACGTGATCAACGAGATGGGCGCCATGCCGACTCGTAATCATCGCGACATCCAGTTCGAAGGCGCCAAAGATATTTCCGGCGAAGCCATGCACGAGCCGCGTAAGACCGATGGCAAGAAAAACCTGGTGACCAACCAGGCCTGCTTCGGTTGCACCATCGCCTGCGGCCGGATTTCGAAGATCGACGAGGGCCACTTCACGGTCCAGAACAAGCCGCAGTACTGGGGCGCGTCCGGTGGTCTGGAATACGAAGCGGCATGGGCACTCGGTTCGGCCAACGGCGTCAACGACCTCGAAGCGCTCACCTATACCAATTTCCTGTGCAACGAAGACGGCATGGATCCGATCTCGTTCGGCACCACCGTCGGCGCAGTCATGGAACTGTACGAGATGGGCGTGCTGACCAAGGAACAACTGGGCATCGACGCCAAGTTCGGCGACGCCAAGGCACTGGTCCACTTTGCCGAGATTACGGTCAAAGGTGAAGGCTTCGGCAAGGAAATTGCACAGGGCTCCAAGCGCCTGACGGCCAAGTTCGGCCACCCGGATCTGTCGATGAGCGTGAAGGGACAGGAATTCCCGGCCTATGATGCGCGCGGCATCCAGGGCATGGGCCTGGCCTATGCAACGTCGAACCGCGGCGCCTGCCATCTGCGCGGCTACACGGTTGCCTCCGAAGTGCTGGGCATCCCGATCAAGACCGATCCGCTGGTCACCGACGGCAAGGCCGGTCTGGTCAAGGCATTCCAGGATGCGACCGCCGTGTTCGACTCCGCCGGCGTGTGCGTCTTCACCACCTTTGCGTGGACGATGGCCGACCTGCAGCCGCAACTGGCTGCCGCCTGCGACGACGAGTACACCATGGATGAGCTCAACATGATCGGCGAGCGAATCTGGAACATGGAGCGCGACTTCAACAACCGCGCCGGCTTCACCAAGGCCGACGACAATCTGCCCAAGCGCCTGATGACCGAAGCCGCCAAAACCGGTCCGGCCAAGGGTCTGGTCAGCGGTCTCGACAAGATGCTGCCGGAGTACTACGCTGAACGCGGCTGGACACCGGAAGGCACGCTGACCGAAGCCACCCGCAGCCGCCTCGGCCTGTAACGTCAGAGGCAGTGTTTGGCAGGCTACTGCGCGATTCGGATTTGCGCCCGTCAAACACAGCTGAAAGCGAATTGCGAGACGGCCATTCTCGGTCATGACGCAGGTCGGCATAATTTTTTGCCGGTCTGCGTTTTTCATTTGAGCGGTTCACCATTCACCGTCAGGAACACACCATGCAACATGTCATCATCGGCAACGGCCCGGCCGGCGTGATCGCCGCCGAAACCATCCGCAAGCATAAACCAAACGACCGCATCATCCTCATCGGCGACGAACATGAACCGCCCTATTCGCGCATGGCGATTCCGTATCTGTTGCACGGCAATATCAACGAACACGGCACCCACCTGCGCAAGAAGGACGACCACTTCGGTGCCCTGAAGATCGAGCAGGTCATCGGCCGCGTCAAGCGCCTCGACAGCGCCGCACGCACGGTCGAGCTCGATGACGGCAGCACACTCACCTTCGACAAGCTCCTGCTGGCCACCGGTACGGTACCGGCACGCCCACCGATTCCCGGCATCGACAGCCCCGGCGTCTACAATTGCTGGACCCTGGCCGATGCGCGCAAGATCATGGCCTCGGCCCACCAGGGCACGCGGGTCTTGCAGATGGGCGCCGGCTTCATCGGCTGCATCATCCTGGAAGCGCTCGCGGTGCGCGGTGTTCAGCTGACGGTGGTCGAAATGGGCGATCGGATGGTGCCACGCATGATGGGCGAAGGCGCCGGCAACATGATTCGCCGCTGGTGCGAATCGAAGGGCATCACGGTCCACACCGGCGCCCGCGTCGACGCCATCACGCCGGTGGCCGGCGGCAATGGCGCGCTGCGCGTGTCGCTGTCGAACGGCACCGAACTGGAAGTCGACGTCATCATTTCGGCCACCGGCGTCAAACCGAACATCGGCTTCGTCAAGGACAGCGGCATTTCCTGCGCGGCCGGCATTCTGGTCGACCCGGGCATGCAGACATCGATCCCCGGCGTGTATGCCGCCGGCGACTGTGCCGAAGCCTTTGACCCCGCGACCGGCAAGACCGTGGTGTCGGCGATCCAGCCGAACGCGGCCGAGCAGGCGCGCTGCGCCGGCCTCAACATGGCCGGACACCCGACGATGCAGCGTGGCGTGACGCAGATTAACGTGCTCGATACGCTCGGCCTGATCTCGACCTCGTTCGGCCAGTGGGACGGCGTGCCGGGCGGCGAGCGCGCGGAACTCACCGATGTGGGCGCCTACAAGTACATGCGGCTGGAATTCGACGGTGATCTGCTGGTCGGCGCCAATACCATCGGCCTGACGGAGCATGTGGGCGTGCTGCGCGGACTGATCGAGTCGAAGGTGCGCCTGGGCGCGTGGAAGGATCATCTGCTGGCCGATCCGTTCCGCCTGTCCGAAGCCTATATCGCCTGCACCCAGAAACAGGATGCGTGGCAGGCGGCAGCGTGATGGCTGCAGCAGCCCGCGCCGTCGGCGCGTCAACGTGAGCCGGATGCGATGAACATCACCTTCAAGCTCTTCGCCACGCTGACCGACCTGCTGCCGGCCAACCGCAAGTACAACGCAGTGGAACTCGATATCACGCCCGAGACCACGATCAACGACCTGGTCGAGCGTTTCCAGGTACCGCAGAAACTGGTGCACCTGGTACTGATCAACGGTGTCTACGTGGCGCCGGACGAGCGGGCTAGCCGCACCATGGTCGCGGGCGACGTGCTGGCGATCTGGCCACCCGTGGCCGGCGGTTAGGCGAAGGTGGCGACCTTGCCGATTCCCTCGCCCCTGGTGCGCGAGATGGGTTGCACCATGGTGGAATTTGCCCGCTGGCTGCCGGGTGCGACCCGCCATGTTCCGCTGGTATCGACGGTCGACGGTGCCGGCATGCGCCATCGGCTCGATGTCGGCAGCGGCCATGTCGAGATCGACCTGCAACCACAACCGCCACGACGCATCGCCTTGCTGGCGCTGCCGGTGCTGCTGGTGACGTTTCACTTCATCGATCTCGATGCGGACCTGCGGCATGCATTCCTGACCCACTTCGATCACTACACGCGCCGCGGCGGCGGCTGAGGCAGGGCCGGCTGGTTGCGTTATATTGAAGTCATGAATCCAGCGCCCAAAACGAAACATGCCCTCCTGTCGCTGATTGCCGGGGCGAGCCTCGCTGCTACACTACCGGCGTCGGCGACACCGCTTGCGATCCTTTTTGTCGGCAACAGCTACACTTTCAGCCGGGTCGATCCGGCCATGTCCTACAACGCTGCCGCCGTGCATGATCTGACGGCGCGCTTCAATGCCATCAGCAGCACCGGCAGCAATCCCTGGGAGCCGCATCCATGGGGTGGCATTGCCGGTATCTTCAAGCAGATGACGGTCGAAGCAGGACTGGATTACGACGTATCGCTGTCCGCCCGCAACGGCGTGTCATTGCGCGGCCATTTCCTGAACACCGCAAACACCGTCTGGGATTTACGGGGCAATATCGCCTCGCGCAAGTGGGATGTCGTGGTGCTGCAAGAGCAGAGCGATGCCACCCTCCCGCCCGGCAAGGGCAAGAACGCCAACCCCGCCCAGTTCCGCGCGTATGCCAATCAGCTTGAAGCGTTCATCCATACCGGGGCCGCGCAGGACTATACCGAGACTGTCCTCTACGGCAGTATGGCTGCCTGCCAGGCAACCGGCCAGAGCCAGCCTCAGTGCGAGACACGTCGCCGGATCGCCGTCAACCCGCATGCCAATGCGCAGGCTCGTGTCTATCTGACGCAGACCTGGGCACGCCCGGACATGGTGTATCCGCACTGGCTTACGGTGTCGGACAACGCCTCGCCGGATGGCCGTCGCATCGTCGATTCCAGCCCGGCCGGTAGTGCGGCGACGCTCTACTACCCCACCCTGTCTGCGATGACGCGCGACCTGCACGACGCGAACTGCGCCGCCGCCAGAGCCAACGCGCATTTCTTCGGCATCGTCGCGGTGGGCGCGGCCTTCCAGCGCGCGTTCGATCAGGCAGTGATCAAGACCTCCGGTTTCTACGATGCCGATGGCCGCTACTCGATCGCACAACCGGGTGAACCGATGAACCTGTGGTGGGACGATTACCTCCATTCGAGCAAATACGGCTCGTACCTCGACGCGCTGGTGCAGTTCGGTACGATCACCGGCCGCGATCCGCTGACCCTTGGCGCCGGCGAAACCGCTGCCCGTGACCTCGGCATCACACCCGCGCAAACACAAACCTTGCAGCGCATCGCGTCCGAACAACTGGCGGCAGCATCCGGCACCATGCCGGGGTCCTGCAGCCTGTAGCACTCGCGCCCCGGCAACGCCATCCAAACGACGATATGCATTAAACTGCATTATTTGCAGAACTACCTGGCCGCTGCAAAATACCCTGTCACCGCCGGGTCGCGCGCGCTGCAAGCCACTCAACAAAAAGTGGCGCAAACAATTCAACTCTGGCTTTGACTTAAATTAATCAATGCAATATAGTGCTGAATCAGGCAAAGCCACGGGCTGCCGATCGATTCAAGGAACGCCATGTCGACTGCGCCAGTCATCGAGTACCAGACCTCACCTGCCCACTACCGCCACTGGACCCTGTGCTGTGATGGCCCGATCGCGACGCTGACCATGCAGGTCGATGAAGACGGCGGCATCAAGGAAGGCTACAAGCTCAAGCTGAACTCCTACGACCTCGGCGTTGACATCGAACTCCACGACGCGGTGCAGCGCATCCGCTTCGAGCATCCGCAAGTGCGCACCGTGGTCATCACCAGCAGTCGCGACCGGATCTTCTGCTCGGGTGCGAACATTTTCATGCTGGGCAAATCGACGCATGCCTGGAAGGTCAACTTCTGCAAGTTCACCAACGAGACCCGCAATGGCCTGGAAGACTCGAGCCGCCACTCGGGTCTGAAATTCATCGCGGCCGTCAACGGCGCCTGTGCCGGCGGCGGTTATGAGTTGGCAGCGGCGTGCGATGAAATCATCCTGGTCGACGACCGTTCCTCGTCGGTCAGTTTGCCGGAAGTGCCGTTGTTGGGCGTGTTGCCCGGCACCGGCGGCCTGACCCGTTTAACCGACAAGCGCCATGTGCGGCACGATCATGCCGACATCTTCTGCACCACCTCCGAGGGTGTACGCGGGCAGCGCGCCAAGGACTGGAAGCTGGTCGATGACATCGCCAAGCCGGCGCAATTTGCCGAAGTGGTGCAGCGACATGCCCAGGCGCTGGCAGCCACCAGCCTGCGCCCAGCAGAAGCCACCGGTGTCGCTCTCACGCCGCTGCAGAAATCGGTCAGCGAATCCGGTATCGATTACCGCTACGTCAGCATCGCGGTGAACCGCACCGCACGCAATGCAACCCTGACGGTGCGTGCACCGGACAGCGCCCAGCCGACCGACATGGCAGGCATCGAAGCCGCCGGTGTGCATTGGTGGCCGCTGCAAATGGTGCGCGAGCTTGACGATGCGATCCTGCACCTGCGTACCAACGAACTCGAACTGGGCACCTGGATACTGAAGACCCGTGGCGACGTAGCGGCGGTGCTGGCAGTCGACGGCACGCTAGTGGCCCATCAGTCACACTGGCTGGTGCGCGAGACGCTCGGCATGATGCGGCGTACCCTCGCCCGGCTCGATGTGTCCTCGCGCTCGCTGTTCGCCCTGATCGATGAAGGATCGTGTTTTGCCGGATGCCTGCTCGAGCTGGCGCTGGCAGCCGATCGCAGCTACATGCTGGCGCTGCCCGACACCCCTGAGCGAGCGCCGACACTGACCGCGTCGGCACTCAATTTCGGACTGCTGCCGATGGTGACGACGCAGTCGCGCCTGGCACGCCGCTTCTACGACGATGCCGCCGCGATCGACGCGGTCAACGCCACGATCGGCACCGCGCAGGATGCGGCGGCGGCCATGGCGCTCGGCCTGATCACGGCCGATCCCGACGATCTGGACTGGGACGATGAAACCCGCATGGCGCTCGAAGAACGCGCCAGCATGTCGCCCGACGCCTTGACCGGCCTGGAAGCGAACCTGCGTTTCAATGGCCGCGAGACCATGGAAACCCGCATCTTCGGCCGGCTCACCGCTTGGCAGAATTGGATTTTCATCCGCCCGAATGCCGTCGGCGAGCTGGGCGCACTGAAAGTCTACGGTAGTGGCAACAAGGCGCAGTTCGACCTGAAGCGGGTATAGGCGTCGCACCAGCGACCTGGCATCCAAAAATCATCGACATCGTCATCAACATCGTCATCAGCATCCATAACCCGTCGGCGTACGCAGGTGTGACGCCAACCTCCAACGCATGAAGGGAATGCACCGTGAGCACCATCGATTACAGCGAAGTCATACCGAACAACGTCAACCTGGGCGAAGACAAGACCCTGCAACGCGCCTTGCAGCACTGGCAACCGAATTACCTGAACTGGTGGCGTGAGATGGGCCCCGACGGCTCGACCAACCACGATGTCTACCTGCGCACGGCCATCAGCACCACGCCGGACGGCTGGGCCCATTTCGGCCACGTGAAGATGCCGGACTACCGCTGGGGGATTTTCCTGGCGCAGAAGGACGAAGGCCGCAAGGTCAACTTCGGCGAAAACAAGGGCATGGATGCGTGGCAGGAAGTACCGGGCGAACACCGCGCCAACCTGCGCCGCATGATCGTCACGCAGGGCGATACCGAACCGGCGTCGGTGGAGCAGCAACGCCACCTCGGCCTGACCGCGCCCTCGAACTACGACCTGCGCAACCTCTTCCAGATCAACGTCGAGGAAGGCCGGCACCTGTGGGCGATGGTCTACCTGCTGCACAAACATTTTGGCCGCGACGGCCGGGAGGAAGCCGAAGCACTCCTGCAACGCAATTCTGGCGACGCCGACAAGCCGCGCATCCTGGAAGCCTTCAATGAAGAGACCCCGGACTGGCTGGCCTTCTACATGTTCACGTACTTCACGGACCGCGACGGCAAGTTCCAGTTGAACGCGCTGGCCGAATCCGGTTTCGATCCGCTCTCGCGTACCTGCAAGTTCATGCTGACGGAGGAAGCGCATCACATGTTCGTCGGGGAGTCGGGCATCTCCCGCATCATCAACCGGACCTGCCAGGTCATGAAGGAATTCGGCATCGAGGATCCGGTTCAGGTGCGGGCGAAAGGCGTGATCGATCTGCCGACCATCCAGCGTTATTTGAACTTCCATTTCTCTGTCACGATCGACTTGTTCGGGGCCGATCAGTCATCGAATGCGGCGACTTTCTACAGCGCCGGGCTCAAGGGCCGCTACGAAGAAACCAAGCGCGACGACGACCATGTTCTCAAGGGCGGCCATTACAAGATCCTGGAAGTGGCGAACGGCGCGCTGGTCGAACGCGAAGTGCCGATGCTGAATTCGCTCAACGAAGTGTTGCGCGACGATTACATCCGCGACTCTGTTGCTGGCGTCGGCCGCTGGAACCGCGTCATCGAAAAAGCCGGCTTGGCATTCCGCCTGATCACGCCGCACAAGGCCTTCAATCGCCACATCGGCAGCCTGGCTGCATTCAAGGTGTCGCCCGAGGGGCGCGTGATTTCGGAAGCGGAATGGGCCGCGAATGCCGCACGCTGGTTGCCGTCCGAAGAAGACCGCGCCTATGTCGCCTCGCTCATGGGCCGCGTGATCGAACCGGGCAAGATGGCGAACTGGATCGCACCGCCGCCGATCGGCATCAACAAGCAAGCGGTCGATTATGAGTACGTTCGGTTCAACTAGGCGTTCTGGAAAAGGAGTCCCGGCATGAGTGCTGTCGCGCCCGTCGTACTGATGCGACAGCACCTGATCGACCCGGAGGTCTGCATCCGCTGCAATACCTGCGAAGAGACCTGTCCGATCGATGCGATCACCCACGACGACCGCAATTACGTGGTAAGCGCCGACATCTGCAATGGCTGCGGCGCCTGCGTGTCGCCCTGCCCGACCGGCTCCATCGATCACTGGCACATGGTGCCCAAGGCCACTGCCTACACGCTGGAAGAACAGCTCGGCTGGGATGAACTGCCGGCGCTTCGCACGGACCTGGCCGTTGATGCAGCGCTGGTGGACGACGCCGCCGACGCGATGCAGAGTAACGCTGCGGCCTCTGCCTCATCGACCACGGCGCCGTGGTCGGCGGCACATCCTTACCTGAATCT
>JACMRD010000053.1 GCA_014376645.1 Herminiimonas sp.
ACGTCGGCAAGGTCATCTGGGGACCGGGCTGGGACGAATTGCTGGGCAAGGACAAGGAAGGCATCCTGCAGCGCGTGATGATGAAAACGGTCGATGGCGCGTATCAAAACTACAAAGCAAAAGACGGCGCCTTCGTGCGCAAGCATTTCTTCGGCAAGCACCCGAAGCTGCTGGAGATGGTCGCCAACATGACCGACGGCGACATCTGGCGCCTGACCCGCGGCGGCCACGATCCGCACAAGATTTATGCTGCCTTCAAGGTGGCGCAGGAAAGCAAGGGTCAGCCGACCTGCCTGCTGGTCAAGACCGTCAAGGGCTTCGGCATGGGCAAGTCCGGCGAGGCGCGCAATACGGCGCACCAGACCAAGAAGCTCGACGACGAAGCGATCCGCGAGATGCGCGACCGCTTCGCCATCCCGATTCCCGACGACCAGTTGTCGGACGTGCCGTTCTTCAAGCCCTCCGACGACTCGCCGGAAATGAAATACCTGCACGAGCGCCGTGCCGCGCTCGGCGGCTACTTGCCACAGCGCCGCATGCAGGCCGACGAAACGATTCCGGTGCCGGCACTCTCGGCGTTCAAGGCAGTGCTCGATCCGACCGCCGAAGGGCGCGAGATATCCACTACCCAGGCCTACGTGCGGATCATTTCGATCTTGCTGCGCGACCCGGTGCTCGGCCCGCGCGTGGTGCCGATCCTTGTCGACGAAGCGCGCACCTTCGGCATGGAAGGCCTGTTCCGCCAGATCGGCATCTTCAACCAGCAGGGTCAGCTGTACGAGCCGGTCGACAAGGACCAGGTCAGCTACTACCGTGAGGACAAGGCCGGGCAGATCCTGCAGGAAGGCATCAACGAAGCCGGCGCGATGAGTTCCTGGATCGCCGCGGCGACATCGTATTCGACGAACAACCGCATCATGGTGCCGTTCTATACCTTCTACTCGATGTTCGGCCTGCAGCGCATCGGCGACCTGGCGTGGGCTGCCGGTGACATGCGCTCGCGCGGCTTCCTGCTCGGCGGCACCGCCGGACGCACGACCCTGAACGGCGAAGGGCTGCAGCACGAAGACGGCCACAGCCATGTGCTGGCATCGACCATTCCGAACTGTATTCCCTACGACCCGACCTTCGCCCACGAAGTCGCCGTCATCATGCAGAACGGCCTGAAGCGGATGATCGAGCAGCAGGAAGACGTTTTCTTCTACATTACGCTGATGAACGAGAACTACAGCCATCCGGGTCTGCAGGAAGGCCAGGAAGCCAACATCCTCAAGGGCTTGTACCTGCTGCAGCCGAGCACGAAGCCGGGCAAGCACCGCGCGCAGCTCATGGGCTCCGGCACCATCCTGCGCGAAGTGATCGCCGCCGCCGCGCTGCTGCAAAACGACTGGGACGTCGCGGCCGATGTCTGGTCGGCGCCGTCCTTCACGCTGCTGGCACGCGATGGCCAGGATATCGAGCGCTGGAACATGCTGCATCCGGCCGAGGCGCCGCGGGTGGCCCACATCACGGCGTGCCTGCAGGACACGAGCGGTCCAGTGGTGGTCTCGACCGATTACATGCGCACCTTTGCCGAGCAGGTACGTGCGTTCATTCCGAAGAACCGCACCTACAAGGTGCTGGGTACCGACGGTTTCGGCCGTTCCGACAGCCGCGCCAAGTTGCGTGAATTTTTTGAGGTGAATCGCTACTTCGTCACGATTGCGACACTCAAGGCGCTGGCCGACGAGGGTGCGATCGCGGCTTCGGTGGTGGCAGAGGCCATCACCATGTACGGCATCAATCCCGAGAAGATCAATCCGGTCACCCTGTAACGGTCACCTTGAAATACGGAGCGCACACATGAGCATGGTAGAAGTCAAGGTTCCCGATATCGGTGACTTCAAGGAAGTCGAAGTCATCGAACTGCTGGTCAAGCCCGGCGACACGGTCAAGGTGGATCAATCGCTGATCACCGTCGAGTCGGACAAGGCCAGCATGGAAATCCCGTCGAGTCACGCCGGCGTGGTCAAGGAAATCAAGGTCAAGGTCGGTGACAAGGTCGCCGAAGGGTCGCTAGTCGTGATGCTGGAATCCGGCGCGGACGCTGCCGCCCAACCCGCCGCCGCCGCCGCGCAACCCGCCGCCGCGGCACCGGCACCGGCACCGGCACCGGCACCGGCAGCAGCAGCAGCAGCAGCACCGGTTGCGGCAGTCGCCGCAGCACCGGCAGCGGTCGCCGCGCCTGCCGTGAGCGCATCCGCGACGCCGGCCCTGGTGCTGGTGGAATCGAAGCCGCCGGCACCGGCATCGGCAGTGGGTGGCGCCATCCCCCATGCATCGCCGTCGATCCGCAAGTTTTCGCGCGAACTCGGCGTCGACCTGGTGCGCGTCTCCGGCACAGGTCCGAAGGGGCGGATTACGCACGAGGACGTGCAGAACTACGTCAAGAACGTCGTCGCCGGATCAAGTGTGGAAACCGCCCGGACGACTGCCAAGGCGAGCGGTGGCACCGGTGTCGGTCTCGACTTGTTGCCATGGCCGTCTCTGGATTTTTCGAAATTCGGTACGACCGAACTCCAACCGCTGTCGCGCATCAAGAAGATCAGCGGGCCGAACCTGCATCGCAACTGGGTGATGATCCCGCACGTCACGCAGTACGACGAAGCCGACGTGACAGAGCTCGAAGAGCTGCGCAAGTCCAGCAACGCATCGATGGCGAAGTCAGGCGTCAAGCTGACCATGCTGGCGTTCGTCATCAAGGCCTGTGTCGCTGCGCTGAAAAAATATCCGGCCTTCAATTCCTCGCTCGATGCCGCCGGTGAAAACCTGATCCTCAAGCAGTATTACAACATCGGTTTCGCCGCCGACACGCCGAACGGCCTGGTGGTCCCGGTGATCAAGAACGCCGACCAGAAGGGCGTCACCCAGATTGCCCAGGAAATGGGCGAGCTGTCGGCCCAGGCGCGCGAAGGCAAGCTTAAACCGGCCGACATGCAGGGCGCGAGCTTCACCATTTCTTCGCTGGGCGGTATCGGTGGAACGGCCTTCACGCCGATCATCAATGCGCCGGAAGTCGCGATCCTGGGCTTGTCCAAATCCGCGATCAAGCCGGTCTGGGATGGTGCGGTATTCCAGCCGCGCCTGATAATGCCGCTGTCACTGTCGTACGATCATCGCGTGGTCGATGGCGCGATGGGCGCGCGCTTCACCGTCTATCTGGCCGACGTGCTGGGCGACATGCGCAAGACCTTGCTGTGAGGGTGGGCCGGGTGAATTGCGAGCCGGTGAATCGGATGATGCAGGGCGGGGCAGCGCCATGACGACCTGCGTCGTGGTTCGCAAGGACAACCAGATCGCGATTGCCGCCGACTCGCTGGTGACTTTCGGCGACACCCGCCTTTCCAGCGCTTATGAAGCCAACCGGAAGATTTTGTCGATAGGTAGTTCCTATGTGACGCTGGCCGGCACCGCAGCTCATTTCCCGGTGATGCGCAAGCTGCTCACCGACATGGGTGAGGAATGCAGGCTGGGCAACCGGGACGAAGTGTTCACCACGTTTAGCCGAGTGCATCAGATACTGAAAGAGAATTATTTTCTCAATACGAAGGAAGATGAAGACGATCCCTACGAGTCGTCGCAGATCACGGCCCTGATCGCCAATCCACGTGGCATCTACGGCGTGTATTCCTATCGCGAAGTGTTCAGCTTCGACCGGTTCTGGGGCATCGGCAGCGGCCGGAATTTCGCCCTCGGCGCGATGTATGCGGCGTACGACGGTGCGCACGATGCGCGCGCGATCGCCGAAATCGGCGTACGCGCCGGCGCTGAATTCGACAAGAGCTCGGCAGCCCCGTTTCAGATCATTAGTTTTGAAATGCAACCAGTTGCCGAGTCTGGAACTCCGGAATCGGCCCAGTAATAGCGAATACCAATAGCGAACGCCTCACAGCGAACAGCCAACAGCTGCCCGCCGCCCCGCTGCGGCAGGCTTAAAAACGGAGCGCAACACTCATGAGCATGATTGAAGTCAAAGTCCCCGATATTGGCGATTTCAAGGAAGTCGAAATCATCGAAGTGCTGGTCAAGGCCGGCGACACGATCAAGGTCGACCAGTCGCTGATCACGGTCGAGTCCGACAAGGCCAGCATGGAGATTCCATCGAGTCACGCCGGCGTGGTCAAGGAAATCAAGGTCAAGATCGGCGACAAGGTGGCCGAGGGTTCAATCGTCATCATGGTCGAGTCGACCGATGCGGGCGCGGCGGCTACCCCAGCCGTTACCGCGCCGGCCACCGCAGCGTCTGCTCCCGCGCCTGCCGCATCCGCCACACCTGCCACACCCGCAGCAGCGGCGACGCCGGTAGCACAGTCTGCGCCTGCTGCCCCGGCAGCCGCTCCCGCCGCCTACGCCGGCCAGGTCGACGTCGAATGCGACACCCTGGTCCTGGGCGCCGGTCCCGGCGGCTACACGGGTGCGTTCCGCGCCGCCGACCTGGGTCAGAAGGTAGTCCTGGTCGAGCGCTACAAGGCGCTGGGTGGCGTGTGTCTCAACGTCGGCTGCATCCCCTCGAAAGCCCTGCTGCATGCCGCCAAGGTGATCACCGAAGCCGAGGAGATGTCCCACTTCGGCATCAAGATGTCGGCGCCCGAGATTGATCTGGATGCGCTGCGCGGCTGGAAGGAAAGCGTCATCATGAAGCTCACCGGCGGCCTGACCGGTCTGGCCAAGGCCCGCAAGGTGCAGGTGATCGAAGGCCGTGGCGTGTTTACATCACCCAATACCCTGACCGTCGAGACGGCCGAAGGCAGCAAGACCATCGGCTTCAAGAACGCCATCATCGCCGCCGGTTCGTCGGTGGCGCGCATTCCAGGGTTCCCGTACGACGATCCGCGCGTCATCGATTCGACCGGCGCGCTGGAGCTGCGGCAGATTCCGAAGACCATGCTGGTCATCGGGGGCGGCATCATCGGGCTGGAGATGGCCTGCGTCTACGATGCCCTGGGCACCAAGATCACCGTGGTCGAGTTCGCCGACGGCCTGATTCCGGCGGCCGACCGCGACGTCGTCAAGCCGCTGCACAAGCGCATCGAGAAGCGCTATGCCGCGATCCATCTCAAGACCAAGGTCACCAAGCTCGAAGCGCAGGCCGAAGGACTGCTGGCCACCTTCGAAAGCGCCGAAGCCGGCGGCATCGCACTGGCGCCACAGCTGTTCGACATGGTGCTGATGGCAGTCGGCCGCCGTCCCAACGGCAAGGAAATCGAGGCTGAGAAAGCCGGAGTGACCGTCAGCGAGCGCGGCTTCATCGCCGTCGACCGTCAGCAGCGCACCAACGTGCCGCATATTTTTGCCATCGGCGATATCTGCAGCGACCCGATGCTTGCGCACAAGGCAACTAACGAAGCCAAGGTCGCCGCCGAAGTCATCGCCGGGCATAAGGTCGAGTTCGATCCGATGACCATTCCGTCGGTCGCTTATACCGATCCTGAAGTGGCATGGATGGGTCTGACGGAAACCGAGGCCAAGGCCAAGGGCATTCCTTACGCCAAATCGAATTTTCCGTGGGCCGCCAGCGGTCGCGCCCTAGCCATGGGACGTGAGGAAGGGATGACCAAGCTGCTGTGGGATCCGACCACCAAGCGCATCATCGGTGCGGGCATCGTCGGCGTGAATGCCGGCGAACTGCTGGCCGAGACGGTACTGGCCATGGAAATGGGCCCCGATCTGG
>JACMRD010000054.1 GCA_014376645.1 Herminiimonas sp.
AACGTAGTGCGACCGGATGCGGACGGGCATTGCACCCGTTTCCAAACCGGGTGCAGGAAGCCTATCCGCAGTGCTTGTACGGCACATTCAGCCACAAGGATTTGGGAATGCCTGGACGCCCCATCCGGATGGGTCACGATACCATGGTGAAAGGCATCGATGGGAAGGTGAGGCGTTTCCCTTCCGATACCCACTCAACTTCCACGATCGTCATGTTCCAAGGGGATGGGCCCGGCGATTTGCCCGTTATTTTGGGAAGGACCTTCCTGAGGCAGCTCGGCATGCTGTACGACGCGCACAAGGACGCCGTTCTGGAGTCGGTCGGTGAATATGTTATCGATTCCGACATGAAGCAACTGATCTACAAGGTAGGCGATACGCCGGTGCAGTCCTTGCGAACCGACATCGATGTGTTTCCGCTACCAGGCGCAAAGTGGATGATGCCGCAGGTTAGCTTCAGAGGCTGCACGTACGCCTGCGAAAAAATGATGCTGCTTGAAGGAAAAACGGCCGCAGAGGCGGTCGCACTCATGCATGATTTTCAGGTGTTCGACAACCGCCGAGAAGATGACGATATCGCGGCATCGCTTAGCGCGGCAAGCGGGCTCGAGGCCCGCGTCTTTTCGCAACAATTGACAAGCGATTCTTGTGTCGCAGCGTTACAAGAAATTATCGCAAAGCATGGCCCCGTGATGTTGAACATCTCTGGCCATGCCCGGATCCTGGACGCAATCGAGTCCTCTCCTGAGGGCCATGTGTTCTCCGTGCGCGATCCCTTCACTGGCAATTTTTTGAAGATCCGGGATCACGAAGAATTTTGGTCGCCAAACACGCCGGCAAACCTGACAAAGGTTGGCGTGGTGAACCCAACCGACAAACTGGCCCTGCGGAAGAACGTTACTGCCATCTTTCTGACCCAACAGCCGGTACGCATCTGATCGTCCCGCAGCAGCTGGCAACGCCGGGGGAACGGATCTCCGGATAGTGACACCGATGGATATCGGGCCCGTTGTGCGAAATGAAGGGGCTTATTTGCGTAGCGGCAATTCAGGTGGTGAAAGTTGGAGCCCGGCATTGAACTGACGACGATGACCCCAATGTTTCTTAGGTGCGCCGTATCCCGCCTGCACGGCCTCAACCGGATCATCCATGGCCCCGCGTTCCTTCTTGCTGTTCGCTAGCGCCCTCCTTGCTGCACTTCATGCTTACCTCGGTTGGCGCCTGCTGCCGGACTTGGCGGCCGCGCCTTGGGTGGAGGTGTCTGGCGTCATTTTTCTGCTGATCTCGCTGGTGCTGGTGCCGACCGGCCTGCTGGCACGCGGCATCAAGCGCCAGCCGCTGGCAGATCGCGTGGCCTGGGCCGGTTTGCTCGCGATGGGGCTGTTCTCGAGTCTCTTCGTGCTCACGCTCGGGCGCGAGATGCTGCTGCTGGGTGCCTGGCTCACCGGGACGGCGGGCGCCGGACCGACGACCTGGAGCGCGCGGGCGGTACCCGTGGTCGCCCTGTTGGTGACCATGATCGGTTTCTTTAATGCGCGCCGCGTCGCCCGCGTGGTTACGGTAGAGGTGCCGATCCGCGACCTGCCGGCTGCGCTGCACGGTTTCTCGATCGCGCAGATCAGCGATATCCACGTCGGGCCGACCATCAAGCAGGGCTATCTGACGGCGATCGTCGAACGCGTCAATGCGCTCAAGCCCGACCTGATCGCGGTGACCGGCGACCTGGTGGACGGCAGCGTGGCGCATCTGCGCCGCCACACCGCGCCGCTGGCCGACCTGAGAGCGCGCCACGGCACGTATTTCGTGACTGGCAACCATGAGTACTATTCCAACGCGCCGGCCTGGATCGTCGAATTGCGCCGGCTCGGCCTGACGGTGCTGCTCAACGAGCACGTCGTGCTGGAGCACGAAACGGCGCGACTGGTGGTCGCCGGCGTCACCGATTTCAGCGCCCATCACTTCGATGAAGCGCAGCGCAGTGATCCGGTCAAGGCACTGGCAGGCGCGCCGGCCGGCACCGGCGTCAAGCTGCTGCTGGCGCATCAGCCGCGCTCGGCGGATGCGGCCGCGACTGCAGGCTTCGACCTGCAGCTGTCCGGCCACACGCATGGCGGCCAATTCTTTCCGTGGAATCTGTTCGTACCGCTTCAGCAGCCCTACACGGCCGGCCTGCACCGGCTGCGCGAACTATGGGTGTACACCAGCCGCGGCACCGGCTACTGGGGCCCGCCCAAGCGCTTCGGCGCGCCGTCGGAAATCACTCATCTGCGGCTGGTGATGGCAGGGTGATTCAGGCCGGCCTCACAACCCCGCAAAAAACGCCGACAATTCCGGCACATCCGAATACCCGACATTGAAGCGGAACCAGGGCCGGTCCGGTTTCGACAGGAAAAAGAATTCGCCGGGGGCGAGCCAGATGCCCTTGGCCAGCGCGCGGTCGGCAATGATCTTGGTGCTGAGGTCGGTGCGGTTCATCGCGGCCCATGAAAACATGCCGCCACGCGGCGCGGCAAAGGGCGTCAGGCCGGCTTTCTCGAGCCGGCTGTTCAGGCGCGACTGCGCTGCGAGCAGCGTCGCCGACAAGCGCTCGACGTGCTTGCGATGCCGGCCTTCGGTCAGGGCAATGTGCACCAGCCGTTCGGTGATTTCGGAACTCGTCAGCGTGAGCACCATCTTGGTATGGACCAGTTGCCGCGCCAGCGCCGGTTCGCAGACGATGTAGCCCAGCCGCAGGGCGGGTGCAATCGTCTTGGAAAACCCGGAGACGTAGATCACCCGGCGCAAGCCGTCGAGTGCCGCCAGCATCGGATCGGTCGGTTGCGCCAGTTCGCGGTAGAGATCATCCTCGACCACCCAGAAGTCGTGGCGCTCGGCGATCTGCAAGACCCGCATGGCGCAGGCCGGGGTGTACGACGTGCCGGTCGGATTGTGCAGCACCGGGTTGGTGAAAAAAGCCTTGGGATTGGTTTGTCGCGCCAGCGCATCCAGCGCCTCGATGTCGACGCCGGTTGCGGTACGTGGCACGCCGATGACGTTGATGTGTGATAGCCGCAGCATGGCGATCAGGTTGCAGTAACCGGGATCTTCCACCAGCACCGTGTCGCCCGGCTTGATGAGGGTGCGCACGATGATGTCGAGCGCCTGGCTCGCACCGTGGGTGGTGATGACCTGCTCGGGCGTGACGTCCAGCGCCCACTGTTCCAGCGACTTGGCGATCGTCTGCCGCAGCGGCGCATAGCCGTACGGATGGCCATAGCCCACCTGCTGCGCACCCGGCGTGCGGATCAGACGCCGCTCGGCCAAACGCAAGCCTTCGCCATCGAGCAGGCTGCTCGGCAGCCAGCCGCAGCCGGCCTTGATCGGCACGCGTTCGTCGGCAAAGACTTCCGACAGCAGCCAGGCCGAATCGATCACCGGTACCGGCGGCGGCAGTACGCGCACCGGCGCCATCGCCGCTGCCAGCGCATCGCCACCATCGCGTCGCGCGACGAAAAAACCCGCGCCGCGGCGCGCCACCAGCAAGCCCCTGGCCACCAGCCGCTCATAGGATTCGACCACGGTAGAATTACCAACCCCGAGGTCGAGTGCCAATTGGCGCACCGAGGGCAGGCGCTCGCCAAGCCGAAGCTCGCCGCTGTCGATACGCTGGCGCAGACCACTGGCGACCTGCTCGACCAGCCCGGCACCGGCACCGGCACGACGCTCTAGCGTGAATTGCATTGTCTTGATGTCTGACTTTGGCATGGCGGGAGCGTGTCTTTCAGAACAGTTCGCACCAGTACAGATCACTGGATTGAGCAATACAATTTTCAGGATTCCATCAAAGTGTCTCTGTTGTTGCCGATTGTAACTGCTATCGTTAAATCGTTATTACCGGCACCGGAGCGCAGGATGAAAACCGAACAACCACAGATCGACATGGCAGCCTACTGGATGCCTTATACCAACAACCGCGACTTCAAGGCGCACCCGCGCTTGATGGTCTCGGCCGAAGGCATGTACTACAGGGATATCGAAGGCAACACGATCCTGGACGGCACCGCCGGCCTGTGGTGCGTGCCGCTCGGCCATGCGCAGCCGAAGATCGTCGCGGCCGTACAGAAGTCGGTGGCCACGCTCGATTATTCACCGTCGTTCCAGATGGGTCACCCGGCAGCGTTCGAACTGGCATCGCGCCTGAAAGCCTATACCGGTAATCGCTTCGAGCATGTGTTCTACACCGGCTCGGGTTCCGAGTCGGTCGATACCGCTCTCAAGATGGCGCTGGCGTACCACCGTGCCCGCGGCGAGGCCGGACGCACCCGTCTGATCGGCCGCGAACGCGGTTACCACGGCGTCGGTTTTGGCGGCATGTCGGTCGGCGGCATTGCCGGCAACCGCAAGCAGTTCGGTCCGGTGCTGTCCGGCGTGGCCCACATGCGGCACACCCATGACCTGCAAAAGAATGCGTATTCGCGCGGCCAGCCCGAGCACGGCGCGGAGTTGGCCGACGACCTCGAGCGCATCGTCGCGCTGCATGATGCCTCGACCATCGCTGCCGTGATCGTCGAGCCGGTCGCCGGCTCGACCGGTGTACTGGTGCCGCCGAAAGGCTATCTCAAGCGCCTGCGTGAGATCTGCACCAAACACGGCATCCTGCTGATCTTCGATGAAGTCATC
>JACMRD010000276.1 GCA_014376645.1 Herminiimonas sp.
CGACGAGGTGGATCGGGCCGGCGTGCGCGGCCTGTATTCGTTCAAGCGACTGGGTGCGACGCCATGGGTTCTGCTGGCGTTCTATCCGGATGCGGAGGCGTTTTCCGTCGTGGCGGGGTTGCAGCGCAGCGCGTTTCTGCTTGTGTTGTTGGTGATCGCCGTGATCGGTCCGGTGGCCTGGCTATTCGTGCGGCACCAGCTCGAGCCATTGCAGGAATTGCAGTCGCGGGTGCTCGCCATCGCACGGCAGCCGACGCTTGCACTGATGCCGCAAGTGTTTCGTGATGACGAGATCGGCGCCCTCGCGATGAGCTTCAATGATCTGATGCGCGAGCGCCTGTTTGCCGAGGCGCGCTATCAGACCGGTGCCGAAGAATTACGGGCGGCCACCAATTCCGGTTTGGATGCCTTTTTCATCTTTCAGGCAGCGCGCGACAGTAACGGCCTGGTGCGCGATTTCACGATCCGTTATCTGAATACGAATGCCGAAACCCTGATCGGCGTGCCACTGGCGGCGATGCAGCACAAGCCGCTGCGTTCCTCGCTGCCCGGACACTTCGTCACGACGTTGTTCGACAAATACGTGCAGGTGCTGCGTAGCGGCGAGGCGCTGCAGGAAGAGGTTTGTGTCGATCAAGCGCCTGCTGGCGGCGATTCACCACCGAACGGCGCTGCGGACGTGCGCTGGTTCCTGCATCAGATCGTGCCGCAGGCCGACGGTGTTGCGCTGACCACGCGCGACATCACCGATCGCAAGCGCGGCGAAATCGAGATTCGCAGCAACCGTGCCTTCCTGCAGTCCCTGACCGATCACTTGCCGATGCTGTTCTATGCAAAGCGCATCGATGCGCAGGGGCAGGGCCGGTTCGTTACCTGGAATCGGGCCGCCGAAGAGATTACCGGTTATGCCGGCGCGACCGTGATCGGCAAAGCCGCCGACGCGATCTTTCCAGTCCGGGTCGCGGCAGCCTCGGACGCGCATGACCGCATGATCCTGGCCAATCCTGTGCCGCTGGAGACCCCGGAGATGCGTTTCTACCGTCCCGACGGCACGTTGCGCTATCTGCGTGTCATGGCAGTCCCGATCTTCGATGACGCCGGCCAGGTCGAATACATCATCGGCATCGGCGATGACATTACCGAGCGGCGCCAGATTGATCTGGCGTTACGCACCAACCGTGCTGAAATGCAGGCAGTCAACGATTCATCGCCGCTGGGCCTGTTCATGACGGATTTGGCAGGCAACTGCACTTATGTCAACCGTACTTTCGAAATGATGTCCGGCTTCGCGGCCGAACGGCTGGTCGGCGACAGCTGGTTCGGCGCACTGCATGCGGACGACCAGGAACAAGCGATCGAGGAGTGGGTCGGCGCGATCCAGCGGCGCGAGCCGTTCCAAGGTGTGCGCCGCTTTCTGCATGATGGCGGACGCATCATCTGGGGGTCGTTCAAGGCGGTGCCGATCGTCGTCGATCAACAGATCACCGGCTATGTCGGCAGTGTCGACGACATCACGGCGCGGATCGATGCGGAAGCCGCTGCGCGGGTCAGCGATCAGCGCCTGCGTCTGGTGGCTGACAACATCCCCGCTCTCATCAGCTATCTTCGGTCCGACCAGCGCTTCGAGTTTGGTAATCGCAAGTACCAGCGCGCCTACGGCCTGGTGCAGGCTGACATCGCCGGCATGCGCGCCAGCGACGTGCTGGGTCCGGACGTCTATGCCCAGAGCGTGCCGTATATCGAAGGTGCACTCCAGGGTACGCCGGCTATTTTCGAGCGCCTGGTCACGCATACCGGCGAGCTGCGCTGGGAGCGCGTCAGTTACGTACCGGACGTTGCCGAAAACGGCGTCACCAGC
The DNA here is from genome assembly GCA_014376645.1 of Herminiimonas sp. GTDB lineage: Bacteria > Pseudomonadota > Gammaproteobacteria > Burkholderiales > Burkholderiaceae_D > JANXSS01. The sequence continues at coordinate 1,859 of JACMRD010000276.1, forward strand.
GGATTCTTTTCGCTGGTCGAGGACATCACGGAACTCAAGCAGGCGCAGCATACCTTTGCCAAGAGCGAGATGCGGTTGCGCATGATCACCGACAACCTGCCGGCCCTGATTGCGTACATCGATCGCGACGAGCGCTATCGCTTCTGCAACGGCTATTACGAGAACATCGTCGGACTGAAACCTGAAAAAATCCTCGGCCGTAAAGTGGTCGATGTCGTCGGCGACCAGGGCTACTTGGCGGTGGCGCGGCAGATCGACGCGGTGTTGCAGGGCGAACGGCTGAGCTTCGAGCGAAGGGTCGACAGCGGCGGCGTGGAGCGGCATCTTCTGTATGACTATATTCCCGATGTCGGACTCGACGGCAACGTGATCGGATTCTATTCGATGGTGCTCGATATTTCCGCACGCAAGCAGGCCGAACTGAAACAGGCGGCGGGCGAAAAGCTCCTCCGTACCCTGACCGACAATCTGCCGGCGCTGGTCAGTTTCATCGATCACGAGGAACGCTTCCAGTTCAACAATCAGGTGCATGCCGAGTGGCTCGACAAGCCGCTCGACCAGATCACGGGGCGCACCATGCTGGAAATCTACGGACCGGACAGATATCAGCGCTACAAACCGTACTTCGACCAGGCGCTCAAGGGAGAGAAAGTCGAGTTTGAATTCGAGGCGCCGCGCGACGGTGTACCGCATTTTTTTCGTGCCTCGTACGCGCCGCAGTTCGACGATGCCGGCAATACCACTGGCGTATGCAGCATGATCAGCGACATCACGGCGTTGAAGCAGGTGGAGAACCAGTTGCGCATCCTGGCCCGTTTCGATTCGCTGACGGGTCTGCCGAACCGGAATCAGTTCGACGAGAAGCTGGCCGAGGCGATTGCCCGCAGCAGTCGCAGCAAGCGCGCCATGGCGGTGATGTTCCTTGATATCGATCACTTCAAGGACATCAACGACACCATCGGCCATCACGGCGGCGACGAAGTGCTGCGCGAATTTTCGCAGCGTCTGCAACGCTGCGTGCGCAAGACCGATACCGTCTCGCGCTTGGCGGGGGATGAATTCACCATCATCCTCGAAGGCCTGCAGGTCGAGGATGAGACGACGGTCGTGGCGGACAAGATCATCGAGGCCATGCGCGAGGATTTCCACATCGGCGAGGCGCGGCGTAACGTCACCACCAGCATCGGCATCGCCGTGCGGCGCCCGGATGAGACCGATCCCGTGACGTTGCTGCGGCGTGCTGACGAAGCGCTCTACATGGCAAAGTCGGCCGGGCGCAATACGTTCGAAAGTCAGGTCTAGCCTAGCCCGGCCCTGCGCAGACGCCGCCACAGCGTGGTGCGACTGATGCCCAGATACCGTGCAGCTGCCTCCCGGTCGCCCTCGAAGCGCGCCACCACCTCTGCCAGGTCGTCTGGCGGGCGGTGGCGGTCGTGGTCTCGGTCTCGGTCTGCTTCCCGGCGCACCGGGGCAATGGCGCCGACGGCTGCCGGCAGTTGCGCGGGCAAGGTGGCGCGGGCCGGATCGCCCAGTTCCGGCGCCACCGCGAGCAGGAAGCCCGGCGACAGCGCCTGCAGCGGTTGCGCTGCCAGATACAGCGCCACCCGCTCCATGAGATTGCGCAGCTGCCGCACATTGCCTGGCCAGGCAAACGCACGCAGCAGGTTGTCGCAGGCGCGCACCTCTGCCTGCAGATTGACCGGCGCCCGCACACCCAGCGCCGCCAGCGCATTGGTCAGGCTCCACAACGCCAGCGGCACGCAATCCTCAGGCCGCTCGCGCAGGGCCGGCAGCGGCAGGCGCAGGACTGCCAGCCGGTAGAACAGGTCGGTGCGAAAGCGGCCGTCCCGCACGCGCACGTCGAGATCGCAGTGGGTCGCGCTGACGATGCGCACGTCGATCGGGATCGGCCGCGTGCCGCCGACCCGTACCACTTCGCGTTCTTCCAGCACGCGCAAGAGCCGGGTTTGCAGCGCCAGCGGCATCTCGCCTATTTCATCCAGGAAGAGCGTGCCATGCTGGGCCGCCTCGAACAGTCCCGGATGGCCGCCGCGGCGGGCGCCCGTGAAGGCCCCTTCCTCGTAGCCGAACAGTTCGGACTCCAGCAGCGATTCGGTCACGGCGCCGCAATTGATGGCAATGAAGGGCTGGCGCGCGCGCGGGCCTTGCTGATGCAAGGCTTGCGCGGCCAGTTCCTTGCCGGTGCCGGTTTCGCCCTGGATCAGGACGGTTGCCGGCGAGCGCGCATACAGCGTGATGGCCTCGCGTACTGCGTGCATTGCCGCCGAATCGCCGCGCAGGTCCTGCAGCCGGTGCCGATGGCTGCGGGTATCCGCCCGTGGCAAGCTGCGCCCGCGCCCGCCTTCAAGCCGACTCAGGCGCGCCAGCTCCAGCGCATCATCAAAGGCGACCCGGATCGAGGCAGCCGAGTAGACGAACACGCCGGTAAGACCCGCATCCTCGGCCAGGTCGGTGATGAGTCCGGCGCCGACGATGGCGCGGATGCCGGCCGCCTTCATCTCGTCGATCCGCTCGCGCGCATCCTCGGCAGTGACATAGGTCTGTTGCGCGATGGTCAGGCCGAAGGCGGCCTGGAACTCCGCCAGCTCCGGCAACGGCTCCTGGTAGGTGATGACGCCGATCTGCGTGGTGCCGCGGCGGGCGCGTGCCAGCGCCTGCATGACGTCGAAGCCGCTGGCCTTGGCAATGACCACCGGCACCGGCAGGCGACCTTTCAGGTAGGCCGCATTCGAGCCGGCGGCAATCACGGCATCGCAGCGCTCGGTCTGCATGCGCTCGCGGATGTGCTTGGCCGCTTCTTCGAAGCCGAGGTTGATCGGCTCGATGATCGCGCGATCGTCGAACTCCAGCGTGATGTCGCGGAACAGGTCGAACAGCCGCGAAATCGAGACGGTCCAGAACACTGGCTTGTCGGCCGGATCGGGCAGGGGAGCACTGAATCGTCGCATGTTGCAGCTCGTTTCATATTTGTTTCATTGATGCGAGTGTAACGGAATTTGCAACGTCAGCACCGTGCTTTGCAACGGCAGCACCGCTTAGTACGGATTGCCAAGGGCGCCAAGTTACTGATTTCATGGCGAATCTCATTTTTTCGCTCAGGCCGTCGAACGTTTCCGCTGGCAGGCACGCCCATTGCAATGTATTGACGGCAATCAAACTATGCAACATCACTTCAGCGAGGACCACCATGAGTCAACCATCCCGCGGCGCCCTGTTTCGTGCCGCCGTCGACGCCGAATCGCCATTGCAGGTCGTCGGCGCCATTACCGCCTATGCCGCCCGGATGGCCGAGCAGACCGGTTACAAGGCGGTCTACCTGTCCGGTGGCGGTGTCGCCGCCAATTCGCTGGGCATGCCGGATCTGGGCATCAGCACCATGGAAGACGTCATCACCGATGCACAGCGCATCACGGAAGTCTGCAGCCTGCCATTGCTGGTCGATATCGACACCGGCTGGGGCGGCGCCTTCAACATCGCCCGCACTATCCGTCACATGATCCGTGCCGATGTCGCCGCGGTGCACATGGAAGACCAGGTCTCGACCAAGCGCTGCGGTCACCGTCCGGGCAAGGAAATCGTCAGCACCGAAGAGATGGTCGACCGCATCAAGGCTGCCGTGGACGCGCGTACCGATCACCAGTTCGTCATCATGGCGCGCACCGATGCGCTGGCCGTCGAGGGGCTGAACGCCGCCATCGACCGGGCCTGTGCCTATGTGGAGGCGGGCGCCGACATGATCTTTCCGGAGGCGATCACCGAGCTGCCGATGTACCAGCTGGTGCGCGACGCGGTGAAGGTCCCGATCCTGGCCAACCTGACCGAGTTCGGCGCCACGCCGATGTTTACCCTCGACGAGCTCCGTGGCGTGGACGTCGACATCGCGTTGTATTGCTGCGGCGCCTACCGCGCCATGAACGCGGCGGCCCTGCATTTCTACAAGACCCTGCGCGCCGAGGGCACGCAAAAGAGCGTGGTACCGACCATGCAGAGCCGCATGGAGCTCTACGACTACTTGGGCTACCACGGTTACGAACAGAAGCTCGACGAACTGTTCGCCCAAGCCAAGACAAAATAAATAAATAGCTAAATAAATAATCGACCCTGGAGACCAAGATGACTGACAAATCAAGCGCGCCGACCGAAGCGGTCGCATTCAAGCCAAAAAAATCCGTCGCGCTATCCGGCGTGGCCGCCGGTAACACGGCCTTGTGCTCGGTCGGCAAGACCGGCAACGACCTCCACTATCGCGGCTACGACATCCTCGATGTCGCCGGCACCTGCGAGTTCGAGGAAATCGCCCATCTGCTGGTCCATGGCAAGCTGCCTAACGCGGCCGAACTGAGGGCCTACAAGACCCACCTGAAATCGCTGCGCGGCCTGCCGCAAGCGCTCCGGAGCGCGCTCGAGGCATTGCCGGCGGGGGCCCATCCGATGGACGTCATGCGCACCGGCGTGTCGGTGCTCGGCTGCGCGCTTCCGGAAAAAGACGACCACAACGTGCCCGGCGCGCGCGCCATCGCCGACCGCCTGATGGCGTCGTTCGGCTCGATGCTGTTGTACTGGTATCACTTCAGCCACAACGGCAAGCGCATCGAGGTTGAGACCGACGACGAGTCGATCGGCGGCCACTTCCTGCACCTGCTGCACGGCGTGAAGCCTTCCCGCGAATGGGAAAAAGCAATGCACACGTCGCTGATCCTGTACGCCGAACATGAATTCAATGCCTCGACCTTCACCGCCCGCGTCATCGCTGGCACTGGCTCCGACATCCACTCGGCCGTTACCGGCGCCATCGGCGCGCTGCGTGGACCGAAGCACGGCGGCGCCAACGAAGCCGCGGTGGAAATCCAGGAACGCTACGACAATCCGGACGATGCCGAAGCCGACATTCGCCGTCGCGTCGAGAACAAGGAAGTCGTGATCGGCTTCGGCCATCCGGTCTACACCATCTCCGACCCGCGCAACAAGGTCATCAAGGAACTGGCGCGCAAGCTGTCGCAGCAGGCCGGTTCGACCAAGATGTTCGACATCGCCGAACGCCTGGAAACGGTCATGTGGGAAGTCAAGAAGATGTTCCCGAACCTGGATTGGTTCTCGGCGGTCTCGTATCATATGATGGGCGTGCCGACCTCGATGTTCACGCCATTGTTCGTGATCTCGCGCACCTCCGGTTGGGCCGCGCACGTGATCGAACAGCGCATCGACAACAAGATCATCCGCCCGAGCGCGAACTACGTCGGTCCCGAGGACCTGCAGTTCGTCCCGATCTCGGATCGCCAGTAACAAGTTGCCAGTAACAAGTTGCCAGCAACAAGTTGCCAGTAACACCTCATTGAAGGCCAAGATGAACACCGCACACCGTAAATCACTGCCGGGCACCAACCTGGACTATTTCGACACCCGCGCCGCAGTCGACGCGATCGCGCCCGGCGCCTATGACAAGCTGCCGTACACTTCGCGCATCCTGGCCGAAAACCTGGTGCGCCGCTGCGGTCCGCTCACACTCACGGCCTCGCTGCGGCAGATGATCGAGCGCAGGCGGGACCTCGACTTTCCGTGGTTCCCTGCGCGCGTGGTGTGCCATGACATCCTGGGCCAGACCGCGTTGGTCGACCTGGCCGGCCTGCGCGACGCCATTGCGGCCGAGGGTGGGGACCCGGCCCTGGTCAATCCCGTGGTGCCGACCCAGCTGGTGGTGGACCACTCGCTGGCGGTCGAATTCGCCGGTTTCGACCCTGATTCGTTCGAAAAAAACCGGGCCATCGAAGACCGCCGTAACGAAGACCGTTTTCATTTCATTGAATGGACCAAGAAGGCGTTCAAGAACGTCGATGTGATCCCGCCGGGTAACGGCATCCTGCATCAGATCAACCTCGAGCGCATGTCGCCCGTCGTCCAGGTCAAGGACGGCGTGGCCTTTCCCGACACACTGGTGGGCACTGATTCGCATACGCCAATGGTCGATGCGCTGGGCGTGCTGGCCATCGGCGTCGGCGGCCTGGAAGCCGAGAGCGTGATGCTCGGCCGGGCGTCCTGGATGCGCCTGCCGGACATCATCGGCGTCGAACTGTCGGGCAAGCCGCAGCCCGGCATCACGGCAACAGACATCGTGCTGGCCTTGACCGAATTCCTGCGCAACGCGAAAGTCGTCTCGTCCTACCTCGAATTTTATGGCGAAGGCGCGGCCCACCTGACCTTGGGTGACCGCGCCACGATCGCCAACATGGCGCCGGAGTTCGGCTCGACTGCCGCCATGTTCTACATCGACAGCCAGACCATCCGCTATCTGAAGCTGACCGGCCGCGACGACGAGCTGGTGCAACTGGTGGAAACCTATGCCCGCCACACCGGGCTGTGGGCCGACAGCCTGAAGGACGCCGAATACGAACGCGTACTGCGCTTCGACCTGTCGTCGGTGGTGCGTACCATCGCCGGACCGTCGAATCCGCACAACCGCGTGCCGACCTCGGAGCTGGCCGCACGCGGCATCAGCGGCATTGTCGAGAACGAACCGGGCCTGATGCCGGACGGCGCCGTGATCATCGCTGCCATCACCAGCTGCACCAACACCACCAACCCGCGCAACATGATCGCCGCCGGCCTGCTGGCGCGCAATGCCAACCGGCGCGGCCTGACCCGCAAGCCATGGGTCAAGACCTCGCTGGCGCCCGGCTCCAAGACGGTGGCGCTGTATCTGGAAGAAGCCAAGCTGCTGCCCGAGCTCGAAGCCCTCGGTTTTGGCGTGGTCGCCTTTGCCTGCACCACCTGCAACGGCATGAGCGGTGCGCTCGATCCGGCGATCCAGAAGGAAGTCGTGGAGCGTGATCTGTACGCCACCGCAGTCCTGTCGGGCAACCGTAATTTTGACGGCCGCATCCATCCGTATGCCAAGCAGGCCTTCCTGGCTTCGCCGCCGCTGGTGGTGGCGTATGCGATTGCCGGCACCATCCGTTTCGATATTGAAAAGGATGTGCTGGGCATCGACCACGAAGGCAAGGAAGTCAGGCTGGCCGACCTCTGGCCTTCGGACGAAGAGATTGATGCGATCGTCGCCTCCAGCGTCAAACCGGAGCAGTTCCGCAAGGTCTACACGCCGATGTTCGCGGTGCAGGCCGACAAGGGCGAGAAGGTCAGTCCGCTCTACGACTGGCGCCCGATGAGCACCTACATCCGCCGTCCGCCGTATTGGGAGGGCGCGCTGGCCGGCGCCCGTCCGCTCAAGGGCATGATCCCGCTGGCGGTCCTGGGCGACAACATCACGACCGACCACCTGTCGCCATCGAACGCGATCATGCTCGACAGCGCCGCCGGCGCTTATCTGGCAAAGATGGGCTTGCCGGAAGAGGATTTCAATTCCTACGCCACCCATCGCGGCGATCACCTGACCGCACAGCGTGCGACCTTCGCCAATCCGACGCTGAAAAATGAAATGGTGCGCGTTGACGGCAAGGTAAAAGCCGGCTCTCTGGCGCGCATCGAGCCGGAGGGCGAGGTGACTCGCATGTGGGAAGCCATCGAAACCTACATGGCGCGCAAGCAGCCCCTGATCATCATCGCCGGCGCCGATTACGGCCAGGGCTCGTCGCGTGACTGGGCTGCCAAGGGCGTGCGTCTGGCGGGGGTCGAGGCGATCG
>JACMRD010000277.1 GCA_014376645.1 Herminiimonas sp.
CACCATGGCCGAAGGCTTGCGCCAGATCGCGGCGCTGGCCGATCCGATCGGTGAAATCTCCGACATGAAGTTCCAGCCGAGCGGTATTCAGGTCGGCCAGATGCGGGTTCCTTTGGGCGTCATCGGCATCATCTACGAAGCCCGTCCGAACGTCACGGTGGACGCCGCCGGCCTGTGCATCAAAAGCGGTAACGCCACCATCCTGCGCGGCGGCTCGGAAGCACTCCACTGCAACCAGACCCTGGCCGCCATCGTCCAGGAAGGCTTGCAGGGCGCCGGCCTGCCCGCCGATGCGGTACAGATCGTCGCCACCGCCGACCGGGCCGCCGTCGGCGCCCTGATCACCATGCCCGAGTACGTCGACGTGATCGTGCCGCGCGGCGGCAAGGGACTGATCGCGCGGCTGATCGATGAAGCGACAGTGCCGATGATCAAGCATCTCGACGGCATCTGCCATGTCTACATCGACGAGCAGGCGGACCTGGACAAGGCGGTGGCCATCGCCTTCAACGCAAAATGCCATCGCTACGGCACCTGCAACACGATGGAAACCCTGCTGGTGGCACGCAGCATGGCGCCGATCATCCTGCCCCTGCTGGCCGAACGCTACGCCACCGAGAATGTAGCGCTGCGCGCCGACGACGAAGCGCGCGCACTGCTGGCCGGCTATCCGCACCTGGCAAGTGCCACCGAGGCCGACTGGAGCGAGGAATACCTGGCGCCGATCCTGGCCGTACGCGTGGTCGACGGCCTCGATGCTGCGATCGAACACATCAATACGTATTCATCACGCCACACTGATGCCATCGTCAGCGAGAGCTACTCGAACTGCCTGCGCTTCATGCGCGAAGTCGATTCGGCGTCCGTGATCGCCAACGCCTCGACCCGCTTTGCCGATGGTTTCGAATACGGTCTGGGCGCGGAGATCGGCATCTCGAACGACAAGCTGCATGCGCGCGGACCGGTCGGATTGAACGGCCTTACCTCGCTCAAATACGTGGTCTTCGGTCACGGCGAAGTGCGCGGCTAAAGAACGGCAGACACTTGCGCTAGAATCAAGGCCTCGCACCCGGCGTCGCACGGCGCCGAGTTCAACCGCTCACTTGCAGGCACCCATGCTCTGGATTAAATCGCTTCACCTGCTGTTCGTCATTTCCTGGTTCGCCGGCCTGTTCTACCTGCCGCGCATCTTCGTCAACCTGGCCGACTGCAGCGACCCGACCACTATCACCCGCCTGCTCACGATGGCTCGCAAACTGTACCGCTTCACGACGATCCTGGCGCTTCCGGCGGTCGTCCTGGGCGTCGTGCTGTGGCTCTATTACGGTATCGGCCGCGGCCCCGGCAATGGCTGGATGCATGCCAAGCTGGCGCTGGTGGTCCTGGTCATCGGCTACCACCACGCCTGCGGCAGCATCCTGAAAAAATTCGAGAACGGCCTGAACAAGCGCAGCCACGTCTGGTTCCGCTGGTTCAATGAAGTGCCGGTGGTGCTGCTGTTTGCAATTATCGTGCTGGTGATCGTCAAGCCGTTCTGATCGTTCGTTCGGATTCCGAGTAAAAATCGATTGAAGTGCAGGGAGACCCGATGCCTAAAGTACTGGAATATTATTTTGCGCCGCCCTCGCCGTACGCCTACCTGGGGCATACGCGCATGGTTGCACTGGCCAAGCAGTATAACGTGCAGGTCGAATTACGACCTTGCGATGTCGGCAAGATCTTCAATGTCTCCGGCGGCCTGCCACTGGCCAAGCGGGCGCCGCAGCGCCAGGCGTATCGCACGGTGGAACTGCAGCGCTGGAGCAGTTTCCTGGGCCTGCCGTTGAACCTGCAACCGAAGTATTTCCCGGTCTCCGGTGACGCGTCCTCGCAGCTGATCATCGCCACCCAGCTGGCGCACGGCACCGAGGTCGCGTTGGCGCTGACCGGCACCATCATGGCCGCGGTCTGGGCCGATGAAAAGAACATCGCCGATCCTGCCACGCTGACGGCGCTGGCCAACCAGCACGACCTGGATGGCGCGGCGCTGATGAAGTCGGCGGTCATGCCGAGCATCCAGGCAGCCTACGAACAGAATACCGACATGGCGATTGCCGCCAACATCTTCGGCGCGCCCTGGTACGTGGTCGATGGCGAAGGATTCTGGGGCCAGGACCGGCTCGATTTCGTCGAACGGGCACTCGCAAAGTAAATTATCACGCCATCGACGTCGGATGACGGACGGTTGCGCAGCAGGTACGCAGCAACCGTGCAGGACACGACGATTTACGCAACACAACGGATAAAGGGTCCCCCATGGTTACCAACACACGACCGGCAGCCAAGCCGGCGCCACACTCGTTTTTCTGCCCCTGCCCGCGCGGCATGGAAGCCGCGCTTGCCGAGGAACTCGCTGAAATCGGTGCGCTCAGCGGCACCCTGTCGGTGCATCAGCAAGTCCCCGGCGGCGTGCACTGCTCGGGCACCCTGCGCGATGCCTGGCGCATGAACCTGCATTCGCGCATCGCCTCGCGCATCCTGATGCGCATGGCGCATGCCGGCTACCTGACCGAGAACGACATCTACGACCTGGCCCTGGCCCAGCCATGGGAAGACTGGTTTTCTGTCCATCATACGATCCGCATCGATGTCACGGCCATCAAGTCGCCGCTGCGCAGCCTGGAGTTCACCACGCTCAAGATCAAGGATGCGATCTGCGACCGCTTCCGCGAACAGTTCCAGGAGCGGCCCTCAGTCGATACCAAGACACCGGACATGCGTATCGTCGGCTTTCTGGATGCGAGAAGTTTTACCCTCTACCTCGACACGTCCGGCGAAGCGCTGTTCAAGCGCGGCTGGCGCATGGAAACCGGCGACGCGCCGCTGCGCGAGAATCTCGCCGCCGGCCTGTTGCGGGTCGCGGGATGGAAGCCGGGCATGCCGCTGCTCGATCCGATGTGCGGCTCCGGCACCATCCTGATCGAGGCGGCGCAGATGCTGGCGGGTATTCCGCCGGGCGCCAAGCGCGATTTCGCGTTTGAAAAATTCCATGACTTCGATGCGGCGGCCTGGCGCGAGATCAAGGGCTCGGTCAAGCCGAATCCACTGCCAACCGAGCCGACGATCTTCGGCAGCGACATTTCTGGCGACATGGTCGCCATCACCCGCAACAACCTGAACAAGGCCGGTATTCTCTTCGAGGTACCGTTGAAGCAGATCGAGGCGCAGGAAGTCAGGCCGCCCACCGAGACGCCCGGCCTGATGGTCACCAATCCACCGTATGGCGAACGGATCGGCGTGCGCGGCGACGCGGCCTTGCCGACCGATGAACTGTTCACGGCGTTTTTCAGCGCGTTCGGCACCACGCTCAAGCAGCGTTTCGCCGGCTGGCAGATCTTCCTGTTCTCGGCCGACTTCACGCTGCCGAAGCTGCTGCGCCTGAAGGAAGCGCGCAAGACGCCGTTCTTCAATGGCGCACTGGAATGCCGGCTATTTCGCTTTGACATGGTGGCCGGCTTCAACCGGCGCGAGGAAGCCAAGCCAAAATTACCGAGCGCCTGACCTGGTCTAAGCTCGCCGACCGATTCTGATCCGGTTCATTCAAGATTCATTCGAGATTCATTCAATTCACCCGCTGGAGAACCACATGCAACAAGCCGTCAAGGGAATGCCGACACTGAACGATCCTGCGCTGCTGCGCCACCAGGCCTACATCAACGGCGCCTGGGCTGATGCAGCGACGACTTTCGATGTCATCAATCCCGCCGACGGCATCCGCCTGGGCAGCGTGCCGAACATGGGCGCGGCCGACGCCCAGGCCGCCATCGATGCGGCCGGAGCGGCATTCCCGGCCTGGGCCGCCCGGACCGGCAAGGACCGCGCCGCCATCCTGCGCAAGTGGTTCGACCTGATGCTGACCCATGCCGATGACCTGGCGCTGCTGATGACGGCCGAGCAGGGCAAGCCGCTGGCCGAAGCCAAGGGCGAAGTCCTGTACGGCGCCAGCTTCATCGAATGGTTTGCCGAGGAAGCCAAGCGTGTCACCGGCGACGTCATGGCATCGACCTGGAGCGACAAGCGCATGGTGATGCTGAAGCAGCCGATCGGGGTGTGCGCCTCGATCACGCCGTGGAATTTCCCGATCGCGATGATTACCCGCAAGGTCGCGCCCGCCATTGCAGCAGGCTGCACCATCGTCATCAAGCCGGCCGAACAGACACCGCTGTCGGCGCTGGCGATTGCCGAACTCGCACACCGCGCCGGCATTCCGGCCGGTGTGATCAACATCCTGACTGCCGACGCCGCACGCTCGATCGAGATCGGTAACGTGCTGTGCGCCAGCCCGAAGGTGCGGCACCTGTCCTTCACCGGTTCGACCCCGGTCGGCCGCATCCTGATGCAGCAATGCGCCCCGACGGTCAAGAAGCTGGCGCTGGAACTAGGCGGCCACGCCCCGTTCATTGTCTTCGACGACGCCGACCTGGAAGCTGCGGTCGAGGGCGCGCTGCAGTCGAAATACCGCAATGCCGGCCAGACCTGCGTCTGCACCAATCGCTTCTATGCGCACGAGTCGATCTACGATGCGTTCGTCGAAAAGCTTGCCGCCGGCGCCGCCCGCATCAAGGTCGGCAACGGGTTTGAAGCAGGTGTGGGGCAAGGTCCGCTGATCGACGGCCAAGCCATCGAAAAAGTGCAGGATCACGTGGCCGATGCCGTCGCCAAGGGCGCCACCGTACTGACCGGCGGCAAGGCGCATGCGCTGGGCGGCCACTTCTACGAGCCGACGGTGCTCTCGAACGTCACCCCCGACATGAAGATCATGCACGAGGAAACCTTCGGTCCGGTGGCGGCGGTCATCAAGTTCAGCACCGAGGAAGAAGTGATCGCCGCAGCCAACGAGACCGATTTCGGCTTGGCCAGTTATTTTTATTCGCGCGACATCGGCCGCGTCTGGCGCGTTGCCGAAAAGCTGGAATACGGCATGGTCGGCATCAACACCGGCCTGATCTCGAACGAAGTGGCGCCCTTCGGCGGCGTCAAGCAATCGGGACTCGGCCGTGAAGGTTCTTCCTACGGCATGGATGAGTACCTGGAGATCAAATACCTCTGCATGGGGGGGATTTGATTTTTGGCGGGCAGCACGACAGCCACAGGAGCAGCAGCGCCACGCCGGTAAAGGTCCAGTAATCGGTCGGCGCGGCGCCGATCCAGTGCTTGTGCCAGGGAACGTTGGCCGGGTTAAAGCGGGCAATGCCGAACGCCGGGTTCATCACGAACCACAGGAAATCCTCGCTGATCCAGAACACCATGATGCATGCCACCACTCGGGCTTCGCCACGCCGCGACCATTGACCGCTGAAAACAAGCGGAAAGTGGAAGAACAATGTAATGAACGGGAACACCCAGGCGTGGTATCCGGTCATCGCCCGTCCGCCCCAGAAAATATCCAGCAACCAGTGCTGTTCGACGCGCCAGGTCGGCAGGCTCGCGGCCCAGCCGCTGGCGCCCTCGATCTGGATCTCGACCTGCGCAAAGAACAGTCCGAGCAACACCGTCCAGGCCAGCATCGGCAACAGGTCGCGCGCATGTTGCCGCCAGCGCGCGGCGCTCATGCCAGCCCCGCCAATACTATGGCCAGCACCTGACCTGCCGCATCGGGCCGGCCGACCAACCGAGCGCGTTCGCGCATGGCCGCCAGCCACGCCGGATGCGCCAGCAGGAAACGCACCCGGTAGTCGAGCGTCACCCAATCAAAGGCTTTCAATGCCACCCCTTGCTCCAGCAGATAGTCGGCGTTGCGCTCTTCCTGGCCGGGAATGGGCGCATTGACGATCATCGGCAAGCCCATTGCCAGGCACTCGGAGCTGGTCAGCCCGCCCGGCTTGGTGATTGCCAGGTCGGCGCAGGCCATGAGGCGTTCGACGCGGTCGGTAAAGCCGAGCGCCACCAACCTGCCGGGATACTGACGCCCCAGTGCCTGCAGCGCCTGCAGGGTGGCCTCGTTGCGTCCGGCCATGGCGATCACCTGGGTGTCGCGATCCTGGGCGAGCAGGGCGGCGGCCACCGTCGCCAGCGTACCGATGCCGGCGCCGCCACCCATGAGCAGGAGCGTGAAGCGCTGCGGATCGATGCCGGCCTCACGCGCACACTCGATACGATCGAGCGACTGGCCGAAGACCGGCATGACCGGGATCCCGGTGACGTGCACCGTCGCCGCATCGAGTCCTTCGGCCCGCATGCGGAATGCCACTTCTTCGGTGGCGGCAAAGTAGCCGGCCATGTGCGGCTGCACCCACATGCGGTGCAGATCAAAGTCGGTTACCTGAACCCAGACCGGGGTGGCGAAGCTGCCCTTGCCACGCAGACGGGACAGAATCTCGGCCGGCAGAAAATGGGTGCAGACGATGGCGTCCGGCGCAAAGGCCTCGATCGCCTGCAGCAGGCTACGGGTGTTCAGTCGTTCGAGCGCACGCCGCAATCTTTGCAGGATGTCGGTAGGCGCGGCATCGTTACTCAATCGGTAGAGGTAGCCCCACAGCGCCGGGTGATGATTGACCAGCGCGATATAAAAATCGGTATAGAGCTTGCGAAAACCAGATGGCACGAACTGCATGACATCTAGGTGCAACACGCTCACGCCCTCGTGCGGTTCGGCCGCTGCGCGGATCGCATCGGCGGCCC
>JACMRD010000278.1 GCA_014376645.1 Herminiimonas sp.
CCGACCCGGCCGCCGCGCTGACTGCGATGGCGGTGCTAGCGCATGGCTGTGACAATGCCACATCGGCCCGGTTCGGTTGCCGCAACCGGCCACCACTGCGGAAGATCACGGAATCGATGCGCGGCATTCTCGAATCCATGCCGTACTCCAGTCGATGCGCCGATGAAGCTGCCTGCGCGCGCATGGCTGGGGCCATTGCGGCGCTTGAAACCCATCCCGAGCGTGCCCTGCGGAAGCTGCCAGGAGTGCGCCGGATGTTGCGCCAGCCGCTCAGCCTCAAATGGCTGAGCGCGTGGGGCAAGTTACGCGGGTTGCCACCCGAAGCGCCATTCTGGGGCCGGCTCGCGTCCTGCCGGGAATTGCAGCGTCCGGCCGACTTGCGATTGGCATCGCGGTCCCGCACCGGCGCGCATCAGATCCTGCGTTCGCTGATCGACGCGATGGGGTCGAGCGCGCGGGTGCGTCTGAGCGATGGCTTCCACGGCGGGATCACGACCAAGGGCCTGAGCGTCAATCTGTCCCACTTGCTGCACCTGGCAGGCATACCTCTGGGCCCGCGCCTTCTGCTCGAACTTCAGCGCTCGCGCTCTGCGGTGCTCGAAATCGGTCGCGCGGTCCATGCCGGTGAAATCCTGATCGGCACCGACCAGCGCCAGCGTTGCAAAGCCGGCGCCGGCGTGATCGTTGGTGTCGAAGCGCAGGTCCTTGGCGGCCATGGCCGTTGCGGCGTTACCGCCGAGGCTGCAATGGGCAGCGACGTGCGTACCCCATCAGGCGTGCTCCTGCGGGTCGCCCAGCGCCCAAGCGAGGACGGTGACGGACCAGATGACTGTCGCGTGAAGGCAGGCATGCAAGAGATCGTCGATTTCCTCTTCGAGCAGTCGCACAACGGCGAGCCCTCGGACTCCGATGCATTGTTCAACCGATTCGCTGCTGCCTTTTTCGACGATCCGGATATTTCCGTCAGCTGGGCGGGACAAAAAAGTGTCGTTGGCGAACGCAGCGCGTCCTGCAGCCTTGGTGCGTACGTGCAGGTGCCGGGCACCCGCTTGCGCTTTGGACCGGTGATCGGCGTGTCCGCTGAAGAGAGCAATTTGGTCCAGCATAATCCGGGCGACGAGGGTGGGCGCATGCAGACGGTGTCGTTTCGTCACGGGTTCGAACGGGACGTCCATTTCGGTGCCGGCCTGAATGGCAAGATCGGCGGCACCACACACGCCCATTCCGGGCTGTCGGTGGGCGACATCGCATTGTTCAATGGCGGGTTGCCGGAATGGGATTTCACGTTGTCCCGGGAAAGTCAGGCGTCAAAAGTACGCCTGGTGCGAGAAAACGGGGTGTTGCAGCCGCTCTCGTGTCTGTGCGCCATCGAATTCAACCATGTCGATGAGTATGCGGCCGCGGTGTTGGCCAGCAAGTCCCAATGGATCGCAATGCTGGTGCTGAAATACGCCGCCAGCGACGATCCGAAACGATGCGCAGAGCAAGCGCTGGAAGAGCATCTGGCGCAGGTACGCTGCAATGCCCGCCTTAACCAGCAATTCGTCCAGCGATTTCATCTGCGTCCGGAGATCGCGCGGCTCATCGACCGCAACGAGCAGACGGCCGACCTGATCCGGGCCAACGAACACCTTGACCCCGCCGCTCGCACCCATGCCTGCGCACTTCTGCAAACCAGGACTGCGGAGTTGCTGGCGCGTCCCGACGCCTGGCAACCGGTGGAACTTAGAGTAATCGAGCGCACCGGCAGCTCCAGGCGGCGTGGTCTTTTGCTGGCTCTGCACTTGGCCACTGAAACCACGGTCGAGGGTGAACGCAAGCTCGTCGCGCTGAACGGCCAGGACGACGGCTCCGGTTCGAAGAGCGCCCCTGACGCAGCCGGAGCGCTGGCTACGCGGCGCAATGATGCCAACATGACAATGATGCAGGACCGTAGGGCGCAAAACTTCTAGACCGATGATTTGAAACCGTGTCATGCTTGGTGAACAGCCCGGTTTTTTGCCCTTTTCTCATTGTGTCCTGCCAGCACGGGAAAGCCGTGTCCCGCATGGCTTGCAGGCACTGTCGGCCAAGCGCCTCCAGGAATCCCGATCCGCCCTGGCTTACCCTGATCTGCCCTGATTCGACCCTTAAACACACGCAAACGCCCATGATGCCGACGACCGATAAATCTGTTTCCAAAAAACTCCGTGAGTCTCCCGAGGACAAGGACGAAGCGACGACCGAGGCCCTGTGCGAGCTCGCCATCGCCGTGACCCGCAACCAGAGCCGGCGCAATCCATCGGAGCTGGCGGAGCAGCAGAGCATCGATTTCCACAAGATCATCAAGCGCAGCCTGCATCAAAAAAAGGACGAAATTCTCTATGACGCCCTGGCGCGCACCGAGACCAACGACGCCCAGGCGGCACAGACGCTGAAAATGGCGATCGAGGATGCGGCCGAAGCGACGGTGATCGAGCGGGCCGACGGAAAGACGCTGGAGATCAACGCCTTCGTCATCCCAGT
This sequence comes from Herminiimonas sp., assembly GCA_014376645.1. Taxonomy (GTDB): domain Bacteria; phylum Pseudomonadota; class Gammaproteobacteria; order Burkholderiales; family Burkholderiaceae_D; genus JANXSS01. The sequence continues at coordinate 2,506 of JACMRD010000278.1, forward strand.
GTTCCTGCACACCGTCGGCGGCCTTGATGCTGATCCCTGTTTCCAGGACCAGGAAGCCTTCACTGCCCTGACTGCCAGCTTCCAGGCCGAGCAGCTCGAAAGCCCGGACGCCAATGTGGTGCTGGTCAGCCACGGCTATCACCTCAATGAAATCGACGGCATCACGTTTTCGCATCTGCACGAAATGCTGCGCGACGCTTTCGCCGCCATGTCCGACAAGCGTATCGCCGCTACCCCGGCCATTGACCGCAGTTTCGGCGGTTGGCCCGACAGTCCCTTCGCCCCCGATGACAAGGCGATCGAACTGCGCTTTCTGCTCGGCTTTGCCTTGAAATCGGTGGATGACCCGTTCTATGAAGTACCGGAGGACGAAGCGCAGGCCGATGCCTATTTCGCCCAGCGCGAGCAGCGCTTCCAGCAATGGACGGGCAAGGTCGCGCCGCTGGTCCTGCGTTGCTTCGGCCTCGATCCGGCTGCCGGTGGCGCCGATGTCGATGCCGATAGCGACGTTCATTTCCTGTATCAGGATATGTTCCATGGAGGCAAGGAGCGTGGCATCGCCGAATACTTCATGCTGCAGATGATTTCAGAGCTCAATCACGGCCTGCAACAGAAGAATGTTCCGGCAACCCGCACCCGCGCCGTGATCGGTCC
>JACMRD010000279.1 GCA_014376645.1 Herminiimonas sp.
ATCGCCGAGGCGGTGCCCGAGGCCATCGTCGGCGTCGGCACGCTGACCCGGGCGGAGGAATTTGCCGCAGCGCGCGACGCCGGCGCGGTGTTCGGTGTCTCGCCGGGGCTGACGGGCGAACTCATCGCTGCCGGACGCAGCAGCGGCCTGCCGTTGCTGCCGGGCGTGATGACGCCGTCCGAAGTGATGATCGCTCGCGCCGCCGGCTTCTTGCAATTGAAGCTGTTTCCGGCAGTGCCGGCCGGCGGCATCGGCATGCTCAACGCAATTGCCGGGCCGCTGCCGGACGTGATGTTCTGTCCGACCGGAGGGGTTAGCGAAGAGACGGCCGCCGCTTTCCTGGATTGCAAGAACGTGGCCTGCGTCGGCGGGTCGTGGCTCACGCCGAAGGAAGCCGTCCGCGCTGGCGACTGGGGCCGGATCACGGCGCTGGCGAGTGCGGCGAGTGCCTTGCGCAAGACCCACATCCGTTAAAATGCATGCACCTTTTTTCGGAGCGTGACGATGACCCAGGATGAAATGAAACAGGCCGTGGCCCAGGCCGCAATCGCGTATGTGGTCGAGGGTGAGATCGTCGGTGTCGGTACCGGCTCGACTGCCAATTTTTTCATCGATGCGCTGGCAACGATCAAGCACCGGATCAAGGGTGCGGTGGCATCGTCGGAAGCGACCGCCACGCGCCTGCGCGGTCATGGCATTACCGTCTTCGACCTCAACGACATCGTCTCGATGCCGGTCTACGTCGACGGCGCCGATGAAATCACGGCTGAAGGCGCGATGATCAAGGGTGGCGGCGCCGCACTGACGCGCGAGAAGATCGTGGCCTCCGTGGCCGAACGCTTCATCTGCATCGCCGACGGCTCCAAGCTGGTGACACGACTGGGTGCGTTTCCACTACCGGTCGAAGTGATTCCGATGGGCCATGCAGTCGTGGCGCGGAAAATTGCGGCGCTGGGCGGCACGCCGCGCCTGCGCATGAAGGACGGTGCGCCGCTGATCACCGACAACGGCTGCATGATCATCGACGTGCCCGGCTTGCAGATCGCCGATCCGGCTAGCCTGGAACAACAGATCAACGACATCGTCGGCGTAGTCAGCGTCGGGCTGTTTGCCCGCAAGGGCGCGGATGTGTGCCTGCTCGGCATGGCCGAGGGCGTCAGAACGCTGGAGTTCTGATTACATCTGCGCGGTGACGCCGGTTCAGTCCACCGGCGGCACGTAACCCTGTGCCGCATCGGCGCCATCGCCGAAGAAATGCTTTTCCATCTGCGTGGCCAGGTACTTGCGGGCGCGCGCGTCGGCCAGGTTCAGGCGGTTTTCATTGACCAGCATGGTTTGGTGCTTGAGCCAGGCGGCCCATGCTTCCTTCGACACCGTTTCATAGATGCGCTTGCCGAGTTCGCCGGGATAGGGCGCGAAGTCGAGTCCTTCGGCTTCCTTGTTCAGTTTGCTGCAATGGATCATGCGTGCCATGGTCAATCCTTCAATGAGTGAAATGGGGGTGAAGCGCGCGCCGTCAGCGGGGCCGGCGGTGGCTACAGTTTCTTGATCAGTACCTGCGACTTGCGCTGCCAGTTGTACATGTGCTGCCGGTCTTTCGGCAGGTCGTCGACGGTGGCATGGCGAAAGCCGCGCTTGATGAACCAGTGCGCGGTGCGGGTGGTCAGCACGAACAGGCGATCGAAGCCGGAGAGGCGGGCACGGTTCTCGATGTGCTTCAGGAGCCGCTCGCCGTCGCCCTGGGCCTGGACGTCGGGGGTGACCGTCAGGCAGGCCATTTCCGCCATTTTCTCGCCGGGGAAGGGATACAGCGCCGCGCAGCCGAAGATCACGCCGTCATGCTCGATGACCGAGAAATAATCGATCTCGCGTTCGATCAGTTCGCGTCCGCGATAGACCAGGGTGCCATCGGCTTCCAGCGGCTCGATCAGTTTCAGGATGCCGCCGACGTCCTCGATGGTGGCTTCGCGCAGGCTTTCCAGGTTCTGATACGAGATCATGGTACCCACGCCATCATGGGTGAACAGTTCCAGCAGCGCCGAGCCGTCGGTGGCGAACGGCACGATGTGGGCGCGCGCCACACCGCCGCTGCAAGCGGTGATCGCATGCTTGAGATAGAACGCCGCATCCAGCGGCAGGCAGCCCGAGAGCAGCACCGCTTCGGCCTGGTGCGAGGAGAGTTCGCGGATGTCGACATTGCCGGCATCCTGCATCATTGCGGTTTCGGTGATGAAGATCAGTTTGTCGGCGCGCAGCGCGATCGCGGCGGCGACGGCCACGTCTTCCATCGTCAGATTGAATATTTCGCCGGTCGGCGAAAAGCCCAGCGGCGACAGCAGCACCAGCGCACCGGTGTTCAGGATCGGATGGATGGTCTCGTGAGCGATCTTGCGCGAGGTGCCGGTCAGCTCCAGATCGACCCCGTCGATGACGCCGATTGGCCGGGCGGTCACGAAATTGCCGGAAATGATGCGGATGGCCGAGTGCGCCATCGGTGTGTTCGGCAAGCCCTGGCTGAACGCGGCCTCGATGTCGAGGCGCAGCTCGCCGGCGGCTTCCTTGGCGCATTCCAGCGCGGCGCTGTCGGTGATGCGCAGGCCGTTGTGATAGCGCGCCTCAACGTGGCGCAGCGCGAGCTGTTCCTCGACCTGGGGCCGGGTGCCGTGGACGATCACGATCTTGATGCCCAGGGCATGCAGCAGCGACAGATCCTGGGCCAGAACCGGCAGCGCGCCGGCAATCACCAGCTCGCCGGGGAAGGCGACAACGAAGGTCTTGCCGCGGAAGGCATGGATGTAGGGTGCGACGGACCGCAGCCAGTCGACGAATTCGATCGGGGTTTGCATGCTGCGCATTATATGGGTTGTTTCACACTTTCCCGAAGGTCTCCCAATAAACAGGTAACGTGTTCAGATGATTCGGATATACTTGTATAGCAAATGGATCGGCCCTCGCTCCATGTCACCGATTGCAGGAACACGCCATGTTAGCTATCCGATTACCTGAAGAGATCGAAGCCAGGCTCGACAACCTCGCCAAACGCACTGGGCGTAGCAAGACGTTCTATGCCCGCGAAGCGATCCTCGAGCATCTCGAAAAACTGGAAGATATCTACCTTGCCGAACAGGTGATGCGGCGGCTCCAGAGCGGCGAAGAGCGTACCTCCCCGTTAGACGAGGTGGAGGTGCGGCTTGGTCTGGCGGATTGAACTCTCCGAGACCGCTGAAAAGCAGCTTGCCAAACTGGATCGGCCGGTGGCCATGCGCATCCGGTCATTTCTGCGCGAACGAGTCTCGGTGCTGGACGATCCACGCAGCATCGGCGATCCGCTCAAAGGCAGCGAGTTGGGCGAATTCTGGAAATACAGGGTCGGCGACTGGTGCTTGATTTGTAAAATCCGCGACCAGCAAATTCTCATTACAGTCTTAAGTCTGGGCAATCGGCGCGAGGTGTACCGATGATGCGCCCATTGCTGGAAATGCATGCGCCGAAACAAGCTCTATAATTCGGTCCGATATGTCTGATCCCGAATCGCCGCAAAATTTGCCGCGCACCCAACTTGAGCCCCCTGCGGTCGATCAACTTCGACCGCAGGGAGCGGCGCGTGATGAAGCCGTCAAGGCTGAGCATGTGACGCCGCGAGAGTCGGTTCGGCGGCGTCAGCCAGATCAGCGTCCACCACGCCCGCCGCGCCAGGCGCCCGAGCCGCCGATGCGCAACCCGCTGCCGCCGATCGTCTTCCCCGAAGAACTGCCCGTCTCCGCCCGCCGCGACGACATCGCCGCCGCACTCAGCGCCAACCAGGTCATCATCGTCTGCGGCGAGACCGGTTCCGGCAAGACCACGCAGCTGCCGAAAATCTGCCTCGAGCTTGGCCGCGGCAGCAACGGGCTGATCGGCCATACCCAGCCGCGCCGGATCGCCGCATCGTCGACCGCCAAGCGGATCGCGCAGGAACTCGGCTCGCCGCTGGGCGAGCATGTGGGCTTCAAGGTGCGCTTTACCGATACCCTGACTAACGGCGCCTGGATCAAGCTGATGACCGACGGTATCCTGCTGGCCGAGACCCAGACCGATCCGTTGTTGAAGAAATACGACACCATCATCATCGACGAGGCGCACGAGCGCAGCCTGAACATCGATTTCCTGCTCGGCTACCTGAAGCAACTGCTGCCGCGCCGGCCGGACCTGAAGGTCATCATCACCTCGGCCACCATCGACGCCGATCGCTTCGCGCGCCATTTCGGCCGCGAGATCAAGGGCGAGAACAAGCCGGCGCCGGTGATCGAAGTCTCGGGACGGATGTATCCGGTCGAGATCCGCTATCGCCCGGTCGATGCCTATGATGCGAACGCTGCGCCGGGCAAAGGTGGCGGACCGGCCGCCGATGGCGCCAAGCCGAGCCCGCGCGCCCAGCAGGCGCAACGCGATCGCGGCCAGCGCGACCTGATGGAGGCCGTCACCGATGCTGTCGACGAACTGTGCCGCGTCGGCAGCGGCGACGTACTGGTGTTCCTGCCGGGCGAGCGCGAAATTCGCGACACCGCCGAAGCGCTGCGCAAGCACCATCCGCCGCACGTGGAAATCCTGCCGCTGTTCGCCCGCCTGTCGGCGCAGGAGCAGGAGCGCGTCTTTAAAGTCTCCAATGCGCGCCGCATCGTGCTGGCCACCAACGTGGCCGAAACTTCGCTGACGGTGCCTGGCATCCGCTACGTGGTCGATGCAGGGACCGCGCGGGTCAAGCGCTACAGCTATCGCAACAAGGTTGAGCAGCTCCAGATCGAAGCAATCGCCCAATCGGCGGCCAACCAGCGCGCCGGCCGCTGCGGGCGCGTTGCCGCCGGCGTCTGCATCCGCCTGTACGAAGAGCAGGATTACCTGCTGCGCCCGAAATTCACCGAGCCGGAAATCCTGCGCTCGTCCCTCGCCGCCGTGATCCTGCGCATGAAGTCGCTGCACCTGGCCGACGTCGAGACCTTCCCCTTCATCGAGCCGCCGCCGGGCCGGGCCATCGCCGACGGCTACCAGCTGCTGCAGGAACTGGGCGCGGTCGACGACGACAATCGGCTTACCCCGTTGGGGCGCCAGCTGGCCAAGCTGCCGCTGGACCCGCGGGTCGGACGCATGATCCTGGCGGCGCTCGACAATGTCTGCCTGTCGGAGATGCTGATCATTGCCTCGGCCCTGTCGGTGCAGGACCCGCGCGACCGGCCGCTGGAAGCGCAGGCGGCAGCCGATCTGGCGCACAAAAAGTTCGCCGACGACAAATCCGAATTCATGGCCTACCTGAAGATCTGGGACTGGTTCGAGGACGCCGTCGCGCATAAAAAATCGAACAAGCTGCTGATGGAAAATTGCCGCGCCAATTTCCTTTCGCAGTTGCGGCTGCGCGAATGGCGCGATGTCCACTCGCAATTGCTGACGATCGTGCGCGAACAGGGCTGGCGTCTGAACGAAGCGCCGGCGACCTACGAGAATCTGCACACGGCACTGTTGACCGGCCTGTTGGGCAACATCGGCTTCAAGGCCGAGGACGACGCCCATTACCTTGGCGCGCGCGGCATCAAGTTCCACATCTGGCCCGGCTCGCACTTGGCCAAGAAAGCCGGCAAATGGGTGATGGCCGCCGAGCTGGTCGACACCACCCGGCTGTATGCCCGCACCATCGCCCAGATCCAGCCGGAGTGGCTGGAGAAGGTCGGCGGCCATCTTCTGAAAAAATCCTTCGGCGAGCCGCGCTGGGAAAAAACCACCGCGCAGGTCTCGGCCTTCGAGCGCGCCACGCTCTACGGCCTGGTCGTCTACAGCCAGCGCCGCATCAACTTCGGCCTGATCGATCCGGCCGCTGCACGCGAGATATTCATCCGCGATGCGCTGGTCGGCGGCGAGTTCACTACCCGTGCCGCCTTCTTCGCCCATAACCAGAAGCTGATCCGCGAGATCGAGAACCTGGAGCACAAGTCGCGCCGCTTGGACGTTCTGGTCGACGATGAACTGATCGCCGCGTTCTACGACAAGACGCTGCCGGCCGATATCCACAACGGCATCGCGTTCGAGAAATGGATCAAGGATGCCTCGGCCCGCGATCCGAAACTGCTGTTCCTCAATCGCGACGACCTGATGCGGCATGAAGCCGCCGGCATCACCACCGACCTGTTTCCGAAGGTGGTGCGCATGGCCGGTGTCGAGATGGGCATGACCTATCATTTCGAGCCGGGTGCGCCGCGCGACGGCGTGACGCTGGCGCTGCCGTTGTTCGCCTTGAACCAGGTCTCCGCCGATCGCTGCGAGTGGCTGGTGCCGGGCATGCTGAAGGAAAAAGTCCACCTGCTGCTCAAATCGCTGCCGCAGAAATTGCGCCGCAACTGCGTGCCGCTGCCTGATTACGCCGCCGGTTTCTGCGAACGTGTTCACGCACGCAATGCCTTCGGTCATGGCAACCTGCTCGACGCCATCCTTGCCGATATCCGCGAACAGACCACCGTCACGGTGCGCGTCACCGACTTCAAGGCCGAGACGCTGCCGGCGCATCATGCGATGAATTTCAAGATCATCGACGAACATGGCCGCCAGCTCGAAATG
>JACMRD010000280.1 GCA_014376645.1 Herminiimonas sp.
ATCCACTCGCGCAACGGTGCATAACCGTCCGACGGTCCGTACTGCAGTGCGACCTTGCCTTCGCGCGAGAGCACGTTGTCGAAGGCCGCCCGCATGGTCTCGATCGGAAAGGTCAGCGGCGACGGCAAACCACCGGCGAAGGAAATGATTTCCGGTCGCATGGTGATCTTCAGGATTTCGCGGATGACCGAGCTTTGCAGCTGTTCTGCACGCTTGGAAAATTGCCACTGGATCGGTCGTGGTAGCTCAGGTTTCATAAGACTCTCGAAAAAAAGCAGCAATCAGATACGGGACATAGGATGCCGGGCCGCAGGGTCGCGCAGTAGCCTGTCAAACACAACTTAGGCGATCTCGGCAATCAGTTCGATCTCGACGCAGGCGCCCATCGGAATCTGCGCCACGCCGAAGGCGGAACGGGCATGCTTGCCCTGTTCGCCGAAGACCTCGCCGAACAGTTCGGAGGCGCCATTGGTGACCAGGTGCTGCTCGGTGTAATCGCCGGTCGAGTTGACCAGGCTCATGACCTTGACGATGCGCTTGACCCGGTTCAGGTCGCCGCCGCATGCGGCCTGCAGCGTCGCGATCAGGTCGATCGCCACGGCGCGCGCTGCCAGCTTGCCTTCTTCAGTAGTGATGTTCTTGCCGAACTGACCTACCCAGGGCTTGCCGTCCTTCTTTGCAATGTGTCCGGATAGAAAAACGGTGTTGCCGGTCTGGGCATGCATGACATAGGCTGCCGCAGGGGCGGCCACGGCTGGCAGCGTGATGTTCAGGGCGGTGAGTTTGTCGTAAATGGACATGTGGTACTCCGGATGGGATGGTCGGGATCGACGAAACTGCGATTTTACCCCGTGTCAAGGGGTTGATGACCTGCGCGGCAACCTGGCCCGCGATGCGCGGCGATATCGCAGCCGTGGCCGGCCGTCCAGTCCAAGACAACCGATCGCCGCCCTGTCAAAATGACCACGCCAGCATTCGACCCGGCAAAAAACGCGCAGCGCTTGAAATTCTCTCCTTCACCCCCATTTTCGAGATTCTTGCAGGCTGCCAAAGCGCGGCCGGACACTGCATTGTTTCATTCCACTTTTAAAAATAGTCGTTCATTCTTTTTCGAGGGTAAAAATGGTCGTTGCTGAAAAACAGACACTGGGATTCCAGGCAGAGGTCAAACAGCTGCTGCAGCTGATGATTCATTCACTGTATTCAAACAAGGAAATTTTCCTTCGCGAACTGATTTCGAACGCGTCGGATGCTGCCGACAAATTGCGCTTCGAGGCGATCAACGATGGCGCCCTGTTCGAAAACGATCCGGACCTGCAGATCAAAATCGGTTTCGACAAGACTGCCCGAACCATCACCATCTCCGACAACGGCATCGGCATGAGCCGCACCGACGCCATCGAGCACCTGGGTACGATCGCCAAGTCCGGCACCCGCGAATTCTTTTCCAAGCTCTCCGGCGACCAGCAGAAGGATGCGGCCCTGATCGGCCAGTTCGGCGTCGGTTTCTACTCCGCCTTCATCGTGGCCGACCGCATCACGGTCGAGACCCGCCGCGCCGGCACCCCGGAAGCCGAAGGCGTGCGCTGGGAGTCCGAAGGCGCCGGCGATTTCACCGTCGAAGCGATCGACAAGGCGACGCGCGGCACCAGCATCACGCTGCACCTGCGCGAAGGCGAGGATGAATTCCTCTCGTCGTGGAAGCTGAAATCGATCATCCGCAAGTACTCCGACCATATCTCGCTGCCGATCCTGATGCAGAAAGAAGAATGGGACGTAGAGAAAAAAGAAACCGTGGTCCGCGACGAACTGGAGACGGTCAACCAGGCCAGCGCGCTCTGGGCCCGCAGCAAGTCCGACATCACCGACGAGCAATACACCGAATTCTACAAACATGTCTCACATGATTTCGAGGCGCCGCTGACCTGGACCCATAACCGGGTCGAAGGTCGCAGCGAATACACCCAGCTGCTCTACATTCCTGCCCGCGCACCGTTCGACCTGTGGGACCGCAACAAGCGCGGCGGCATCAAGCTCTACGTCAAGCGCGTCTTCATCATGGACGATGCCGAGCAGTTGATGCCGGTGTACCTGCGCTTCGTCAAGGGCGTGATCGACTCGAACGACCTGCCGTTGAACGTCTCGCGCGAACTGCTTCAGGAGTCGCGCGACGTCAAGGTGATCCGCGAAGGCTCCACCAAGCGGGTGCTGTCGATGCTGGAAGAACTGGCCAACGCCGATGAGCAGGACAAGAAAGACAAGTACGCCACTTTCTGGACCGAATTCGGCCAGGTCCTGAAAGAAGGCATCGGTGAAGACGCCGGCAACAAGGAGCGTCTGGCCAAGCTGTTGCGCTTCGCCTCGACCGCCGCCGACAGCGATGCCCAGACCGTGTCGTTCGCCGACTACGTCGCGCGCATGAAGGAAGGCCAGAACAAGATCTATTACGCCGCCGGCGAAACGTACGGCGCGGCCAAGAACAGCCCGCACCTGGAAATCTTCCGCAAGAAAGGCGTCGAAGTCCTGCTGCTGACCGATCGCGTCGATGAATGGATGTTGTCGTTCCTGCAGGATTTCGAAGGCAAGGAACTGGCCTCGGTGGCCAAGGGCGGACTCGATCTCGGCACGCTCGAAGACGAAGCCGAAAAAAAGCAGCACGAAGAAACCGAAGTTCAGTACAAGGACCTGGTCGAGAAGATGAAGACCGCTCTGGCCGACAAGGCCAAGGACGTACGCATCACCTTCCGGCTGACCGATTCGCCTGCGTGTCTGGTGGCCGATGACAACGAATTGTCGGGCAACTTGTTGCGCATGTTGAAGGCGGCAGGCCAGAGCGCGCCGGATTCGAAACCTATCCTGGAAATCAACCCGGATCATCCGCTGGTGCAGCGTCTGAAATATGAAGACGGCAAGTTCGCCGACTGGTCGCATATATTGTTCGATCAGGCGTTGCTGGCCGAAGGCGGCGCACTGGCCGATCCGAGCGGCTTCGTGCGGCGCCTGAACGAGCTGCTGCTCGGGATGAGCACCCGCTAAGCAGTCGCAACGAAGCATCGATTTGCCCGTGTCCGGTCACCGCCGGACACGGGCATTTTTTGTTAGGCGGCCAGTAATCGTCGATAATCGTTTAAGGCGCCTGGCTACGGTTAAAATACGCGATGCTCATCAGACGAAAATCCATCGAGGCGCAAGCCAATCGCAAGGCTGGCCCCGGCAAACCCGGCGCCGCCGTACCCGCACCAAAGGCCCCGCGCAAGCCGAAATTTGCACCGGTGACGCTATCCGAAATGGACGGCGTGCGCTTCCTGCACTTCGGCACCGAGTGGGTACAAGGCGCGATGCGGTTGCGCAAACCGGATTGGCTCGAACTTGAATACGCGCAGCAGATGATGGTCTGGATGCTGTTCGTCGATGCGCCGCGTCACATCGTTCAACTCGGGCTGGGTACGGCCGCGCTGACGAAATTCTGCTACCGGCAATTTCCAGATGCCCGCGTGACGGCGATCGAACTGAACCGGTCGGTGATCATGATCTGCGAATCGATGTTCAAGCTGCCGCCCGGCGACGACCGGCTCGAGGTACGCGAAATGGATGCGATGGATTTCGTCATGGCGCCTGAAAATCGCGGCAGCGTGGACGTGCTGCAGGTCGACCTGTACGACGCCACCGCACGCGGTCCGGTGCTCGACACGCCCGAATTTTATGCCGCCTGCGCCGCATGCCTGACCGACCATGGGGTCATGACGATCAACCTGTTCGGCGACCATCCAAGCTATGTGAAAAACCTCAAGGCCATCCGCTACGCCTTTGCCGAAGTCATCTGCCTAGAGGAGGTCCATGACGGCAACGTGATCGCGATCGCGTTCACCCAGCGCCAACAGCTCGATTTCGCGGCACTGCATGCGCGCGCCGTTCAAATCACGCAACAAACCAGGCTGCCCACCAAGGCCTGGGTCAACGGCATCAAAGTCTGGCAAAAGCCGGCGTGATCGCTTGCAGCGCGATACGGAAAATAGCCCGATTTCCAACAATGTTGAACCTTGAACAATGCTTTTGAGTGCGTAAATCGAAGGTTGCCGCACAGAACCTTCTGCTACCTGCTAGGCTAGTCGCTCCGGCGCCGCTTGCGCGTCCAACGTAGTACCTGCGATCTCCCATGTCCCCCACGGTTGCCCGAACCCGCCCGAAGTCGCTCGACCTGCAGCAGCTGTTCACGTGGCTGATGAACGACGGCATCCTTGACCGCAGCGAGATCAAGACGCACTACAACCGCGCGCTGGGCATCCAGAAGCATGCCAGGCCGGGCACGCAGCCGCTGGTCTCCCTGGCGCAGTGCAAGCTGCAGGCGCTGGAGCCGCCGCATCGGCCGCTGACGGTCGAGTGGCTCAGCGAATGGATGGCGACCAAGACCGAGCTGCCCTTCATCCGCATCGACCCGCTCAAGATCGATTTCACCCGGGTCGCCGACATCATGTCGTCCACCTACGCGGCCCGCTTCCACATCCTGCCGATCGAGATTACGCCCACCGAGCTGGTCATCGCCACGGCCGATCCGTATGCGACCGAATGGGAAGCCGAGATCGCCAAGATTTCGCGGCGCACGATCCGCCTGGTGATCGCCAATCCGCTCGACATCGCCCAGTACACGGTGCAGTTCTTCGCGCTGGCGAAATCGATCAAGGGTGCGCACCGTTCGAACGGCCAGGACGTCAACCTGCGCAATAATTTCGAGCAGCTGGTCGAACTCGGCAAGATCAACAAGCAAGTCGATGCCAACGACCAGCACATCGTCAACATCGTCGACTGGCTGTGGCAATACGCGTTCGAGCAACGCGCCTCCGACATTCACCTGGAGCCGAAGCGCGACTTCAGCGCTATCCGTTTTCGCATCGACGGCATCCTGCATCAGGTCTACCAGGTGCCGGCCGTGGTCATGATCGCCATGACCGCGCGCATCAAGCTGCTTGGGCGCATGGACGTGATCGAAAAGCGCCGCCCGCTTGACGGCCGCATCAAGACGCGCACCGCCGCCGGCCAGGAGATCGAGCTACGCCTGTCGACCCTGCCCACGGCCTTCGGCGAAAAGCTGGTGATGCGCATCTTCGACCCGGAAGTGGTGGTCAAGACCCTGCCGGAACTGGGCTTTCCGCCGCTGGACGCACTGCGCTGGGATGGCCTGACCAATCGTCCCTACGGCATCGTGCTCGTCACCGGGCCGACCGGCTCCGGCAAGACCACGACTCTGTACACCACGCTCAAGGCCCTGGCGACCTCCGAGGTCAACGTCTGCACCGTCGAAGATCCGATCGAGATGGTCGAAGCCTCGTTCAACCAGATGCAGATCACACACGGCATCGACCTGAGTTTTGCCGACGGCGTGCGTGCCTTAATGCGGCAAGACCCGGACATCATCATGATCGGCGAGATCCGCGACCTGGAAACTGCGGAGATGGCGATCCAGGCAGCCCTGACCGGCCACCTCGTACTGTCGACCCTGCACACCAACGATGCACCGTCGGCGGTCATGCGGCTGCTCGAACTGGGCGTGCCGTATTACCTGCTGGAGACAACCCTGATCGGCATCATGGCGCAACGGCTAGTGCGCACGCTTTGCGCCCATTGCAAGGCGCCGGGCGGCGAATTGAGCGACGACGTCTGGACCAGCCTGACCGATGGCTGGGAAATCGTCAAACCTGATGTGGTGTACCGGCCGGTCGGTTGCAGCGAATGCCGCCAGACCGGTTTCCGGGGTCGTACCGGCCTCTATGAATTGTTGACCGTCTCGCAGCCGTTTTCGAAGATGATCCGCAATGACTGCGATATCCATGCCTTGCGTCGTCAGAGCATTACCGACGGCATGAAACCGTTGCGCGTGGCCGGTGCGCTCAAGATCATCGAGGGCATCAGCACGGCCGAGGAAGTCCTGAAAGTGACCGCCTCGCTGACGTGATACGCCGTCGCAGCAACTGCGCCTACACAGCGCGGGGAGGGCGCGCATCCAGCCACTCCTGCAGCACCACCGGCCGCGCCAGCAGGAATCCCTGCATCACGTCGCAACCGTTCTGCGCCAAAAAATCGAACTGGGCCTGCGTTTCCACGCCTTCGGCCACCACCTTGAGGCCGAGCTGCGCCGCGATGCCGAGAATGAGCCGCACGATCGCGGCGTCGTTTGCCTTGATCAAGGCGGCATGGATGAAGGCGCGGTCGATCTTCAGTTCGTACAGTGGCAGATCACGCAGGTACGCCAGGCTGGAATAGCCGGTACCGAAATCGTCGATCGAAAAGCGGATGCCGAGCGCACTCAGTTCATGCATCCGGTTCGCGGTTTCGGCGACATCCTCGATCAGTAGCCCCTCGGTCACCTCGAAAATCAGGCGCCCTGGCGGCACCTCCAGGCGGGCCAGCGTCTCACCCACGTGCGCCACGAAATCCGGTTGCCGGAACTGGCGCGGACTGACATTGATCGAGACCGTGTCGTGGCAGCCCCTGACATTCAATTCGATCACGGTCCTGCAGCCTTGTTCGAACACCCATGCGCCAAGCGGCACGATGAGCCCGGTTTCCTCGGCCAGGGGAATGAAGCGGTCCGGCGTGATGTGATGGCCGCTGGCATGCGTCCATCGCAGTAGCAGTTCGGCGCCGCATGGCCGGCCGTGCAGGTCGAACTGGGTTTGCGCGACCAGATAAAGGTCATGGTTGCGCACTGCTGCGGCGAGGTCGAGCTCGAGCGCCGATTTGCGCTCGATTTCCGTCTGCATCGATTTTTCGAATATGGTGACGCGGTTGCGCCCGGTCGCTTTCGACCGATACATTGCAGTATCTGCTTCACGGAAGATCTCGGCATAGCCCTGCCCTTCCTGCGGCAATATCGAGATGCCGATGCTGGCGCCGGATGCGTGCTGGATGCCATCGATGATGAACGGCTCGGCAAAGGTGGCGCGCACCCTCTCTGCAATGAGCGACGCCGTCACCATCGCCGACTCGCCGGTCGGCGCGGCTGCCATGGTCAGGATCACGAATTCATCGCCACCGATGCGTGCCACCGTATCGCCGATGGGGACCACCCTCCTGATCCGCTCGGCCACCATGCGCAGCATCTTGTCGCCGACCGCGTGCCCTTTCGTGTCGTTGACCATCTTGAAATTATCCAGGTCCAGGAACAGCAAGCCATGGAATACCCGGTCCTGCCGCGCTTCGTCGATGACCTGAGAAAGACGGTCGATCAGGTGGCGGCGATTGGGCAGTCCGGTCAGGACGTCGGTAAATGCAAGCCGGGAAATCTCCGCCTCGTTCTTGCGCAAGGCGGTCACTTCCTGCGCCGTACCGCTGAGCATTCGGGGACGGCCATTCGTATCGAACTGCCACTTCGAGCGGATCTGCAGAGTCAGCAATTCGCCGTTGGCGCGGTGCAGGCGATGTTCCAGCTCCAACGGCACATGGTCGTCGATGGCGCTGCGGATTGCCTGGCGCACGACACTGCGTTCATTGGCCGGCATCTGCTCGTACAGCACTTCGGGATCGGCGCAGAATGCCTCGGCGCTCATGCCGTACAGCTGCACCATCTGGGCCGACCAGGACAACTGGTTGGTCTCCATGCGCCATTCAAAACTGCCGATCGAGGCGATTGCCTGGGCCTCTTCCAGTGCCGTCTGCTCATTGCGAACCTGCAGTAGCGCAGCCTTGACGGCATCTTCCGCAATCCTGGTGCGGGTGACCAGTGCGCGCATCAACAGCCACAACAGCACGGCGATGGTCGATCCAGCGCCGATGATGATGATGGGGATCGGCCGGGCCCAGTACGCCGTCGCCGGAATGCGGTCATTGGCAGTGATCAACCAGCGCCGGTTCGCGACAGCGATCTGGAGCGTCAGTGCATCATGACCAGTCTGGACCTCTCCGGCCTGCTGTTCGGCCTGCCCGTTCTGAAAGAGTGGCAGGGCCGATTTTGACGAGGCGCTGTCGGCCACGCGCACGCTGAGATGCGCGTTGATTTCCGGCGTCATGACATTTTCGATCAGGCGCTTGGTCTGGAATGCGATGCCGACCACGGCCTGCAAGCGTTGCGCCCTGTCCTGTGCGGTGGGCGGCATCACGTTGTTCTCGAAGACCGGCTCACGCACCACGATGCTGGTGTTGTCGGCGTCGCGGGTGGCCATCCTGTCGCGCGCCAGGACGATCGGGCCAGTGGAGACAGTCTTGCCGGTCGCAACCGCCAGGTCGATTTCCTGCCGATAGAGCTTGGTGGGATCGTACAGGTCGTAGCCGACCGTGCCGGAAATTTCGGGAACGACATGCCGGATGACTAGAAACTCCGACCGCTCACCTGCCGGAAAAATCGAAAACTGCGGCCGTCCGCCGGCAAGCACGCTATCGTCTCGACGTGCCCTGGCGATGTATTGCTCACGCTCAGACAGGCTGACCCGATCTGCAATAAAGATGAGTGTCAGATTCGGAAGCCGTTGTTGCAACGAGATCGCGGAAATGAATTTCTTGACCCGGGCGTCGGTCGGATGGTCTTCGATCACTGCAAACGCCTTGAGTGTCGACAGCGTATCGATGTGAGCCTGGATCTGATTGGACAGATCGACCTGGAATTTTTCGACAAGACGACGGAATTCGCGGTGACCGGCGACCTTTTCGATCTCGACGCTCCAGAAACCCAGAACGAACGTGATGATCATGGCGACCAGAAAAGTCGCAGACGGAATGCGGTGACGCGGGATGATTATCGTGACGAATTGATAAAGTTTCATCAGCCAGGTTCCGGAAAACGCGCGCCGGAGCACCGGAACTTCGATGCCCGCGCCGGCAAATAGCGTCATTTTTTGAGATTTATCGATCTCGCCTGAAATTTACACCTTCCGCTCAACTATTGCTAATCAAGAATTTCCCCAGATACCCGGCCTGATTACAGAAATGCGCGCCCCGAGATCACGGGCGCGGCAGGGCCGTATCGGGCTTGAACGCTCAAGTCTTCGGTTTGCGCGACTGCCGCAACCGTTGTTGCTGCTTCTCGTGCGTGCGCTGTTTGTTCTGCTTTTGCTCGAAGAGGGTCACTGCATCCTTTTTTGCTTGCTCGTGCGTGCACATCGCCGGCAGGTCGTCGTGCAGGCTAAAAAATTCCGCCTCCTGCGCATCGACCACCAGCTTGATCGCGGCTGCGTCGTCGAGGTCGTACATCTCGGTGAGCAAGGTTGTTACTTCGTCGAGAAATTCTTCGTAAGTCATGTCATTCTTTCATTTGAAATTGATGGTCAGCGCTGCGCCAGCCATCCAAGCGCAGCGCAATTGAGAAGGACGGCGCACCAGAACCATTGCCGGAATTCGCGCTTGATGGTCTTGTGGCGCAGTAGCGACTGGGCCAGCAATGCACCGGGCCAGCCGCCGGCCAGTTCGACCAGGTGCAGGGTCGCTTCGGGGATGCGCCGATCACCGGCGATGGCTGCCCGTTTGTCGACGGCATACAGGATCAGAGACAGCAGCGACGCCAGCCCGACCAGCCACAACAGGATCGCCGGCAAGCGCTGGTCGGCCACTGCCCGCCACAGCAGCAGGCCGAATACGCTGACGACGGCCAGCGCGCGCAAGGACCTCATGGCAGCAGCGCTGCGGTGCGGGCGGCGATGTCCGCGCCCAGCGCCACGCCCATGCCGTTACAGCCGAAGCCCAGCGCCACGCGCGGCGAGACCTCGCAGACGATCGGTTGCTTGTCCGTCGTAAAACCCATCAGGCCAGCCCAGCGATAATCGATCCGCACGCTGCGCCCGGGCAGGATCACTTGTTCCAGCATCGTCTGCAATGCCGTCTGGATCAGATCGGTGGTCTGCAGCTTGGTGCTGCGTTCGCCCACAAAATCGAGATTGCGCGCACCGCCCAGCAGGATGCGATTGCCGACATTACGAAAATAATAAAAGCCTTCGTCGACATGATGGCAGCCGGCCCAGGCCAGATCGGCAATCGGCTCGGTGACGAGGATCTGCCCGCGTGCCGGTGCGATGGCGGTGGACGGCATCAGCGCGGCGGTCAGCGCGTTGGTGCAGACGGCGACGCAGCGTGCGTTCAGGCGCAGCGGTTCGATCTCCATCGCGTCCGCGGCCCGCACGCGCAACTCGACCCGGTCGCCGAGCTCATCGATACTCTCGACCGTCGCGCCGGTGCGGACCTCGATGCTGGCCGCGCCGGCCTGTAATGCCAGCGCGCGCATCAGTTTGCCGGAATGAATCTGCGACTCGAATCGGTTGGCCACCAGCGCTTGAATCTGCGGCCCGAAGCGTCGGCTCACCAGGCCTGCGGCATCGAGCCGGAACACGTCGCTGCCGAACAATGGCTGCAGCAGGCGATTGACTTCGTCGAGGTGCGCCAGGGCCGGCAAGTGCGATTCGGTCAGCAATTCATAGCCGCCCAGATTCTCGAAGCCCATCGCGGCATCGCCGACCCGCTCGCGCAAGCGCGCCAGGCCGTGCCATCGCTGCGCCACCAGCGCCGCAGTCGCCGCCGCGCCGGCGATCTCGATATCCGCGAGCAGTTCGGTCAGGCTGCCGAAACAGGCAAAACCGGCATTGCGGCTCGATGCACCGGCCGGCAAGAAGCCGCGCTCGAGCACGATGATGCGTTCGTGCGGATGCGTATCACGCCATTCAAGAGCCGTCAGCAGACCAATCAGCCCGCCGCCGATGACGATGCAGCCGGCATCCTGCATCGCATCGAGTTCCCAGAAACTGGCGTTCATGGTTCACCCGGGGGACCCGGCGGCAGGCCCATCGTGGCCAGCGCATCTTGCACGGTCGGATAGGTCAACCGCACGCCGAGCTCGCGCTTGATGCGCCGGTTCGACAGCCGACGCGATTCCGACATGAACGACAGCAGCATCGGCGAGACCTGCAGTTCGAGCGCCGCGCGCGGCAGGCGCGGTGGCCGGGCCATGCCATGCGCATCGGCCACTGCGTCGAAATAGGCCGCCATCTTCATGTCCGAGTCGTCGACAGCGTGATACACCCGGCCGGGCAAACCGCGCGCCAGCGCCAGCACGATGATGCGCGCCAGATCGTCGGCATGGATGTGGTTGGTGTAGACATCTTCTTCGGCCAGCAAGGCGGGTGAGCCTTTTTTGAGCCGCTCCAGCGGCAAGCGGTCGGCTGCGTAAATCCCCGGCACGCGCAGGATGCTGACGCGGCTTTGACTGCGGCGTGCCCACTGCCGCAATGCCTGCTCGGCATCGACCCGGCGCACCGCGCGCGCATTGCGCGGATTGACGGACCGGGTCTCGTCGATGGCGGCGCCGGCACAGTCGCCGTAGACGCCGCTGGTGCTGACATAAACCAGGTGCGCGCCCTCGGGTAAAATAGCGCACAGGCGACGGGTGCGCCGGTCCTGATCGCCGCTCGATTGTGGCGGCGCAAGGTGCACGATGACCCGCGCCAGCCTGGCCAGGCGCGGCATGCTCTGGGCATGATCGAGATCGGCCACGATCGGAATCGCACCGGCCGCACGCAGGTCGGCACAGCGTGCCGGCTGGCTGGTCAGGGCAAAGACGCGAAAGCGGTCCCGCAGCAGCGGCAGCAGGCGCATGCCGACATCGCCGCAGCCCAGGATCAGCAGGCGCGGCAAACCGAAGGGTTTTGGCTGCGACATTTTTTAAGGTGACACCGATGAATTCATTCCCGGGATTGTATGACGTTTAAGGTAACGGTCCAGCCCAGCGGCCGAGAATTTGATTGCGATGTCGGCGACACCGTGCTGGCAGCGGCCATCCGCGCCGGCGTCGGCCTGCCCTACGGCTGCAAGAACGGCGCCTGCGGTACCTGCAAGGGTCGGCTGCTGGCCGGCGGGGTCGTGCACGGCGCCCACCAGATCAAGGCGCTGTCGGCCGCCGAGGAAGACGGCGGCATGGCATTGTTCTGCTGCGCCCGGCCCCATGGCGATCTGACGATCGAGGTGCGTGAAGTGCTGGCGATGGGTGACTTCCCGGTTCGTAAGATGCCGTCACGGGTGACGCGCCTGGAACGGGTCACCGACGATGTCATGATCGTCACGCTGCAATTGCCGGCCACGGAAAAATTCCAGTACCGCGCCGGCCAGTACATCGAGTTCATTCTCAAGGACGGCAACCGGCGCAGCTACAGCATGGCGCACGCGCCGCACGTCGACGAGCAGTTGAGCCTGCATATTCGGCATCTGCCGGGCGGCGTCTTTACCGATCACGTCTTCAGCGGCATGAAGGAACGCGACATCCTGCGTTTCGAGGGTCCGTTGGGTACTTTTTTCCTGCGCGAAGACACCGACAAGCCGATGATCCTGCTGGCGTCGGGCACCGGTTTCGCCCCGGTCAAGGCGATCGTCGAGCAGGCAATCCAGAACAAATCGAGCCGGCCGATGACCCTGTATTGGGGTGGGAGGCGTCCGGGCGACCTGTACATGTCGGCCCTTTGCGAGCAGTGGGCGCAGACGATTCCGCAGTTCCGCTTCATTCCGGTGGTGTCCGATGCGCTGCCGGAAGACCACTGGACGGGCCGCACGGGCTTCGTGCACCGCGCCGCGATGGTCGATTTTCCGGACATGTCGGGCCATGAAGTTTATGCCTGTGGCGCACCGATCGTGGTCGATTCGGCGCAGCACGATTTCGTCGAGCGATGTGGACTGCCGGCCGAAGCGTTCCTGGCGGACGCCTTTACCTCGCAGGCCGATCTCGTGGCGCCCTGAAGCGGCGGTGGCTGCAGGGCTGCACCAGACCAAGAAAATTTTGACGCTGCCGAAAAAAACTCTTAATATCAATGAATGAACCATTTACTCCACAGCCGTCGACGCCGCGCCGCAACCCGTTTGCGACCGACGCCGTGCACGTGACCGTTCCATGATCACCAAGCCACAGGCGAACCCTGTGGCTTTTTTTTTGAGCAGACCCGACCAGGAGTCCCACCATGGAATTCAACCAGTACGAAGTCGATGCACTGATGTACATCACCAACCGGCCGCATATCGTCTTTACCGAAGGCGCCGGCATGTGGATGACCGACCATACCGGCAAGCGCTACCTTGACTACCTGCAGGGCTGGGCGGTCAATTGCCTGGGACATGCGCCGCAATGCATCACCGACGCCCTCACCACGCAAGCGAAAAAGTTGCTCAATCCGTCGCCGGCATTCTTCAATGAACCGTCGATCGCACTGGCCGGATTACTGACGGACAATTCATGTTTCGACCGTGTGTTCTTCGCCAATAGTGGCGCCGAAGCCAATGAAGGCGCGATCAAGCTGGCCCGCAAATACGGCCGCATGCATCCGAATGCACAGGGCGGCAAGCGCTTCGAGATCATCACCTTCGACCACAGTTTTCACGGTCGGACGCTGGCGACCATGTCGGCCTCCGGCAAGCCCGGCTGGGACACCATGTACGCGCCCCAGATCGAGGGCTTTCCGAAAGCGGACCTGAACGATATCGCCAGCGTCGAAGCCCTGATCAACGAACGCACTATCGGTGTCATGCTCGAGCCGGTACAGGGCGAAGGCGGCGTAATCCCGGCCACCCGCGAATTCATGCAGGCGCTACGCGCGCTGACCAAGAAACACGGCATCCTGATGATGGTCGATGAAGTGCAGAGCGGCATGGGCCGTTGCGGCACGCTGTTCGCGCATCAGCTTTCTGGTGTCGAGCCGGACATCATGACACTTGGCAAAGGCATCGGTGGCGGCGTGCCGCTGGCCGCGCTGCTGTGCCGCGAAGAGATCGCATGCTTCGAGCCAGGCGACCAGGGCGGTACCTATAACGGCAATCCGCTGATGACCGCAGTTGGCGTGGCCGTCATGAAGGCGCTGACGGCGCCCGGCTTCTTGCAGGAAGTGGTCGACAAGGGCGAGTACCTGCGCTCCCAGCTGCTGATGTTGTGCGAACGCCACGGTCTCGAAGGCGAGCGCGGCGAGGGGTTGCTGCGCGCGCTGAAACTGGGGCACGACATCGGACCGAAGATCGTCGAGGCAGCGCGCAACCTGGCGCCGGAAGGCTTGCTGCTCAATTCACCGCGTCCGGACCTGCTGCGTTTCATGCCGGCACTGACCGTCACCAAGGCAGAGATCGACCAAATGATCGGCATGCTATCGAGCGTGCTCAAGCAGCTCGGTCACTGACCCGCGCTGCAGACCTCGGGAGCCGACGATGTACGTGCCGAAGCATTTCGAGCAGAACGACCCGGCCCTGCTGCTGGAGGTAATGCAGCGGCATAATTTTGCCAGTCTGGTCTCGAACCTCGATGGCGTGCCGTTCGCCACCCATGTGCCGGTAGTGGTCGGCAAAACCGACGGCATCGTCACGATCCGCGGCCATGTCGCCCGCGCCAATCCGCACTGGCAGGCGTTGTTGGCTGCGCCCGACGCCTTGGTGA
Source organism: Herminiimonas sp. (assembly GCA_014376645.1). GTDB lineage: Bacteria > Pseudomonadota > Gammaproteobacteria > Burkholderiales > Burkholderiaceae_D > JANXSS01. The sequence continues at coordinate 14,375 of JACMRD010000280.1, forward strand.
TGTTCCACGGCCCGCATACCTATATTTCACCAACCCTGTACGCGAAGCCGAACCGTGTGCCGACCTGGAATTACATCGCCGTCCATGTCAGCGGCAAGGCGGTGATCGACGACACCGTGGAGGGCAAGCTGGCGCTGCTGACCGAATCGATCGCCCATCATGAACCGGCCTACAAGGCGCAGTTCGATCAGCTCGACGGCGGCTTGCGAGCCGGGCTGGTAAATACGATCGTCGGCTTCACGATCGAGGTTGCACAGTTGCAGGGAAAGTTCAAGCTCGGCCAGCACAGGCTGGCGGAAGACCGTCCGGAAATGCAGGCCTGGCATGCAGCGGGAGGAGAAAACGAACGCGCCATCGCGGGCTGGATGGAACGTTTGGGATACTGGCCGTCGGAGAACGACTAGACCAGCACCCTGAACACGGCCCGAAAACCTACCGGAACGACGTACAGACAACCGATCCGATGCCGATCCGATGCCCCCGGCGCCAGATCGATTCCAGACTGCCCTTATTTCTTCGGCAAGTACAGGTCGGTGATCACGCCCAAGCCCATTTCAGCGGCGAACATCGGCGTCTCCGAAAGGGTCGGATGCGCATGGATGGTCAGCGCCAGGTCTTCCAGGTCGGCGCCCATTTCCATGGCCAGTACCGTCTCGGCCAGCAGTTCGCCGGCATTCACGCCGACGAT
>JACMRD010000281.1 GCA_014376645.1 Herminiimonas sp.
ACTGCTGGCGGCTGCACGCTGGATGCACGGGCAGTTGCAGTCAGATCAGAAGCGGTAGCCGACGACCAGCCCGACCATCAGCGGATCGACCTTCACCGCACTGACCTTGGTGCCGGAGATGAAGACGTCGCTGCGGCGCTGCACTTTCTTCACATCGAAGTTGACTGACCAGCGATCACTCATCTTGTGATTAAGGTGCGTTATTAAAAGCGTGTCGGTTTGCGCTGGGGTTGATGCACCAATCGAAAGAATTCCGCTGTATAATATTTTTTTGAACGGTCGTGCTTTTTAACCGACCCACACAAGAGGAGACGGCATGGACTTGAACTACACGGCAGACGATCTGGCGTTTCGCGACACGGTGCGCAGCTATCTGGAAGCGAACCTGCCCGCGGATCTGAAACACAAGGTACTGAATCACAAGCGCTTGTCGAAGGAAGACTTCGTGCGCTGGCACAAGATCGTCGCCGAGCAGGGCTGGGTCGCGACCGGCTGGCCGGTCGAGTACGGCGGTACCGGCTGGAGCGCGGTGCAGCGCCACATCTGGGAAGAAGAATGCGCCAGCGCCGGCACCCCGACCATCATGCCGTTCGGCGTGAACATGGTGGCGCCGGTCATCATGGCCTTCGGTAACGAGGCGCAGAAAAAGCACTACCTGCCGCGCATCCTGAGCTGCGAAGACTGGTGGTGCCAAGGCTATTCGGAACCCGGCTCGGGCTCGGACCTCGCGTCGCTGAAATGCCGCGCCGACCGCGAAGGCGATTTTTATATCGTCAACGGCCAGAAAACCTGGACCACGCTGGGCCAGCATGCCGACATGATCTTCTGTCTGGTCCGCACGGAGAATACCGGCCGCAAGCAGGAAGGCATTTCTTTCCTGCTGATCGACATGCACACGCCGGGCATCACCGTACGGCCGATCATCACGCTCGACGAAGACCATGAAGTCAATGAAGTCTGGTTCGACAATGTCAAGGTGCCGGTACAGAACCTGATCGGTGAAGAGAACAAGGGCTGGACCTACGCCAAGTACCTCCTCGGTCACGAACGTACCAATATCGCAGCCGTCGGCCGTGCCAAGCGCGAGATGGAATTCTTGAAGCGGATCGCCGGTGAGCAGCAAAAGAACGGCAAGCCGCTGATCGACGATCCACTGTTTTCGGCCAAGGTCGCCACACTCGAAATCGAAATCATGGCGCTCGAGGTGACGGTGCTGCGCGTGATCTCGATGGACAATGCCAAGCGCGGACCGGGACCGGAAGCGTCGATGCTCAAGGTGAAGGGCACCGAAGTCCAGCAGAACCTGACGGAATTGATGGTCGAAGCCGTCGGTCCATACGGTTTGCCGTTCGATCCCGAGTTTCTGCATGGCGGTCACGAGCACAGCGCGGCCAGCGACGACGATGCGGCGCCGCTGGCGTCGTACTACTTTAATTTCCGGAAAACCTCGATCTATGGTGGTTCCAACGAGATTCAGAAAAACATCATTACCCAGATGATTCTGGGACTGTAAGGAGACACGCATGGATTTCACTTACACAGAAGAACAGACCCAGTTTTCTGATGCACTGCGCCGGTGGGTCGAGAAGGATTACACCTTCGAGCAGCGCAAGCACATCGTCACCTCCGACTCCGGCGTCTCGGACAAGGCATGGAACATGCTGACCGAACTCGGCATGACCGCGCTGCCGATTCCGGAAGCGCAAGGGGGCTTTGCCGGCACTGCCGTCGACATGCTGGTGGTAATGCAGGAAATCGGCCGCGGCTTGATCATCGAACCGTATTTCGCAACCGTCTTCGGCGCTGAGTTCCTGAAACTGGCCGGTGGCCAGGATGCCCTGCTCGAGCAAGTCGCCAGCGGCGAACTCAAGCTCGCCTGCGCGCTCGGCGAAAAGCAGTCGCGCCATGACCTGGCCGACATCCTCACCACGGCCAATGCCAACGGCGACGGCTTCCTCCTCAATGGCGCCAAAACCGTGGTGTTGCACGGCGCGCAGGCGGGACAGCTGATCGTCTCGGCCCGCACCGCCGGCAACCAGCGCGACACGACCGGCATTTCACTGTTCGTGGTGCCGGCAACGGCGGCCGGCGTGACGGTGCGTGAATACCGCACCATCGACAGTCAGCGCGCTGCTGACATCACCTTCGCCAATGTGCAGGTGCCGGCATCGGCTTTGCTCGGCACGGCCGACGCCGGCTGGGACATTCTGGACGCCGCCGCCGACTATGGCACGGCGCTGCTGTGCGCTGAAGCGATCGGCGCGATGGAAGCGCTGAACGCGGCGACCCTGGACTATCTGAAGACACGCCAGCAGTTCGGCGTGCCGATCGGTAAATTCCAGGCGCTGCAGCATCGCATGGCCGACATGTTCATGCAGCTCGAGCAGGCCCGTTCGATGGCCACGTTGGCTGCGGTCAAGGTCGATTCTGCGGATGCCGGCGAACGCCGTCGTACGGTGTCGGCTGCCAAGGCGCGTATCGGCCAGGCCATGAAATATGTTGGTCAGCAGGCCGTCCAGCTGCATGGCGGCATGGGCGTGACCAATGAACTACCGGCGGCGCATCATTTCAAACGCCTGACCATGATCGAGCTCACCCTGGGTGATACCGATCACCACTTGGCGCGCTTTGTGGCACAACCGGGTTTCAAGCACGCTGCCTGATTTCCAACCACCAGCGAGAAAGAGACAGACGATGGCGCAATTCAAATGGTATTTCGAGGACATGGTCGTCGGTGAGACGCGCCAGGTCGGCACTCGGACCGTGACCGAGGCCGAGATCCTGGCCTTTGCCACTGAGTTCGATCCGCAGCCCTTCCATGTCGATCAGGCCGCTGCCGAACAGTCGATCTACGGCGGCATCATTGCCAGCGGCTGGCATACCTGCAGCATGATGATGCGGGTGATGGTCGACAATTTTCTGAAGGATGCGGCCAGCCTGGGTTCGCCCGGCGTCGACGAAGTGCGCTGGCTCAAGCCGGTACGTGCCGGCGATACCCTCAGCATCAGCACCACGGCGACCTCTGCCACGCCGTCGACCAGCAAGCCGGATCGCGGCGTGATCGCTACCGAATGGCGCGCCATCAATCAGCGCGGCGAGCTGGTCGCGACCGTCAAGGGCATGGGCATGTTCGCACGGAGGCAGCATGCGTGAAATCACGTCATTGACAGAGTTGCATACCCTGATCGGGCAGGAAGTCGCGGTCTCGGACTGGGTTGAAATCACCCAGGACCGGGTGCAGCGTTTTGCCGACGCTACCGGTGACCATCAGTGGATTCACCTCGATGTCGAGCGTGCCAAGCGCGAGTCACCTTACGGTGGCACGATTGCCCACGGGTTCCTGACGCTGTCGCTGCTGCCGATGTTCTTCGAGCAGTCGATCGTTATGCGGGACGTCAAAATGGGTGTCAACTACGGTACCAACAAGGTGCGCTTTCCGGCGCCGGTACCGGTGGGTAGTCGATTGCGGGCGCGCATCAAGCTGCTGTCGATCGAAGAGTTCGACGGCGGCGCGCAACTGGTCTGGCACGTCACGATGGAACGCGAAGGCGGCGACAAGCCGGTGTGCGTGGTCGAGTCGATCACGCGTCGCTACACCTGAAGTCTGTAGTCTGAAAATTGAAGTCTGAAGGGGAAGCCGCCCTGCGCCGCTTTCCCTTTTTTCTTCTCTTTTTGCTTATTCGCGTTTTGCGTACTGCGTGGCGCCGAACAATGTCTCGCGTGACTTGTCGTCGGTGATCGGCTTACGCAGTGCCGCCAGCACTTCCACGCCGACCTTGACGGCCGGCCGCTCGCTGATCGCATCGAACCAGCGCTGCACGTTCGGAAACTCCGTCATCTCGATTCCCTGGTTCTTCCATGAGCGTGTCCATGGAAAGGTCGCGATGTCGGCGATCGTGTATTCCTCGCCAGCGAGGTAGGGTGTCTGCGCCAGTTGGCGGTCCATCACGCCGTACAGGCGTTGGGCTTCGTTGGTGTAGCGGTTGTAGGCGTACTCGATCTTTTCCGGCGCATAGATGCGGAAATGGTGCGCCTGGCCGAGCATCGGACCGACGCCGCCCATCTGGAACATCAGCCACTGCAGCGTGGTGAATTTTTCACGGTCTGTGTTGCCGAGAAACCGGTTGGCTTTCGATGCCAGGTAGACCAGGATCGCGCCGGATTCGAACAGTGAAATCGGCTTGCCGTCCGGGCCGTCGGCGTCGACGATGGCGGGAATCTTGTTGTTCGGTGAAATCGCCAAAAACGCGGGCTTGAACTGGTCGCCGGCGCCGATGTCGATGTGATGCACCCGGTAGGGCATGCCACATTCTTCCAGCATGATGTGGACCTTGTGACCGTTCGGCGTCGCGGTCGAATAAACGTCGATCATGATGTCCTCCGATTGATGATTGATGCGACGGCGAGCGGGCGACATGCACCCGAAGATGCATGCCGCCCGCCCGTCACCGTTCAGGAACGGGTGATCGGCAGCTGGACTTCACCGCCTGGAAAGGTCATGTACTTCGACAGTTCCAGCTTGGCGACTGCATTGCGGTGGACTTCGTCCGGACCGTCGGCCAGACGCAGGGTCCGGTTACCGGCCCACATCGACGCCAGCGGGAAGTCGTCCGATACGCCGCCGGCGCCATGCGCCTGGATGGCCCAGTCGAGCACCTGCTGGGCAACGTTTGGCGCCAGCACCTTGATCATGGCGATCTCGGCCTTGGCGTGCTTGTTGCCGACCTTGTCCATCATGTACGCGGTCTTGAGTGTCAGCAGGCGTGCGGTATCGATCTGGATGCGCGACTCGGCGATCCGCTCGCGCCAGACGCCTTGCTCGGAAATCCGCTTGCCGAACGCGACGCGCTCGTTGAGGCGCTTGCACATGAGTTCCAGTGCCCGCTCGGCCACGCCGATGGCGCGCATGCAGTGGTGAATCCGGCCAGGTCCGAGACGACCCTGGGCGATTTCGAATCCGCGTCCTTCGCCCAGCAACATGTTCGATGCCGGTACCCGCACGTTTTCATAGATGATTTCGCAATGACCATGCGGTGCGTCGTCGTAGCCGAACACCGGCAGCGGCCGCACGATCGTCACGCCCGGCGCATCGACCGGCACCAGGATCATCGACTGTTGCGAATGGCGCGCAGCGCTCGGATCGGTCTTGCCCATCAGGATGAAGATCTTGCAGCGCGGATCGCCGGCGCCGGAAATCCACCACTTGCGGCCGTTGATGACGTAGTCGTCACCATCGCGCTCGATGCGGGTTTCGATGTTGGTCGCATCCGAAGATGCCACGGCCGGTTCGGTCATGGCGAAGGCCGAACGGATCTCGCCGCGCAGCAGCGGCTCCAGCCATTCGGTCTTGTGCGCTTCGGAGCCGTAACGTTCGATTGTTTCCATGTTGCCTGTGTCGGGGGCCGAACAGTTGAAGACTTCCGGCGCCCAGCTCACGCGTCCCATGATTTCGCACAGTGGGGCGTAATCGAGGTTCGACAGGCCTTCCGGCGCGCGGTCCGATTTCGGCAGGAACAGGTTCCACAGGCCCTGCTCGCGGGCCTTCGGCTTCAAGGCTTCGATGACGGTCGTCGGAATCCAGCGATTGCCTTTTTCACGGCCATTCTGGTCGATTTCCTGCTTGTAGGCTTTTTCGTTCGGATAGATGTGCTGATCCATGAACTGCAACAGCTTGCCCTGTAACTCCTGGCACCGTGCCGAGTATTCGAATTCCATGTTGTCTCCTCGTTGAATGCTGTGTGTTTGTTCGCTTGTGGTGGTTCGTATTGCGGATGGTTCAGGACTTCTGGCCAGAGGCGTATTGCCAGCCCATCTCGGCCATCGGCCGCGCCGCCTTGCCGGACTTCAGGGCCTGGGCGCTCGATGCAGTGCCATCGACGTAGCGCTTCATGATCCCTTGCAGGATGCCGGCCATGCGGAACATGTTGTAGGCCAGGTAGAAATTCATGTCTTCCGCACGGATGGTGCGGCCGGTACGCTCGCTGTAGCGGGCGATGTATTGGGCTTCGGTCGGAATGCCGAGCGCCTTCAGGTCAACACCGCCGATGCCGCGGAATTCACCTGGCGGGATATGCCAGCTCATCAGGTGATACGAAAAATCGGCCAGCGGATGGCCTAGGGTCGACAGCTCCCAGTCGAGGACAGCCAGCACCTTCGGCTCGGTCGGATGGAACATCATGTTGTCGAGCCGGTAGTCGCCATGCACGATGCTGGTCTCGTCGCCGGGCGGGATATTCTTGGGCAGCCATTCGATCAACTGGTCCATCGCCTCGATGGTCTCGGTTTCCGATGCCTTGTACTGCTTGCTCCAGCGCTCGATCTGCCGGCCGAAGTAATTGCCGGGTTTGCCGAAGCTCTCCAGGCCAATCGCTGCGTAGTCGATCGTATGCAGTCGGGCGATGACGCGATTCATTTCGTCGTAGTGAGCGGCGCGTTCGGCATTGCTCATGCCCGGCATCGACTGATCCCACAGCACCCGGCCTTCGACGAATTCCATGATGTAGAAGGCGCGTCCGATCAGCGCTTCGTCGGTGCACAGCGCATATTGGCGTGCTGCCGGAAAACCTGCCTTGTTGAGCGCATCCATGACGCGGAATTCGCGGTCAATGGCGTGGGCGGATGCGAGGAGCTTTGCAGCAGGTCCCGGCTTGGTCCGCAACACGTAGCGCTGGCCGCCGGCGGTGAGTTTGAACGTGGGGTTGGACTGGCCGCCCTTGAACTGCTCGATGGTCAGTTCGCCGCTAAAGTCCTCGACATGCGTATGCATGTACTCCTGCAAGGCACCGACATCGAATTTCTGCCGTTCCGATACGGGCATGGTGCCCATGAATTCTTCGTACATCGTGTCTCCTGCGTCGGGTGCTGCTCCTGGCTCGATGCCAGGATGCGACGACATGTCATGCGTTTATTTTACAGCATCGAAGCGTACGGTCGTACTATTTCAAGTGGCCGCTCATCGGTACTGCGGCGGTCGTTTGTCGAGGAAGGCGCTGATGCCTTCCTGGGCGTCGCGGTGATGCAGGCTTTCCACGAAGCTGTGTTTTTCAGCTTCGAAATGCTGTGCCAGCGTGTTGTGCGGGGCCTCGCCGAGCAGTGACTTGATGCGTTCGAGTGCGTTGGGCGACAGTTGGGCAAGTTCGTCGGCCCAGGCCAGTGCGGCATCGAGCGCGGTGCCGTCGGCGACGACCCGGTTGACGATGCCAAGCTGGTGCAGGCGCGGCGCAAGGACCGGCTTGCCTTCCATGATCATCTCGGTAGCCAGTTGCCGCGGCAGGGCCTGACTCAGGAACCACGAGCCGCCGCCGTCTGGCGTCAGTCCGACCTTGACGTAGGCCATGACAAACTTTGCCGAGCTACCGGCCACGATCAGGTCGCATGCCAGCGCCAGCGAAAAGCCGGCCCCGGCTGCGGCACCATCGACGGCGGCGATCACCGGCTTCGGACAATCGCGCAAGGCTTCGACCCAGCGATGCAGGTTGTCGATCGAATCGGCCTGTTCGGATTTCGGTCGCGCGCGGTTTTCCAGCAGGCGGTTCAGGTTGCCGCCGGCGCAGAAAAAATGATCGGCGCCAGTCAGCACCACGGCGCGTACCGTATCGTCGCGTTCGGCCGTCGACAGGGTCTCGATGGCCGCCGCATACATGTCCGGATGGAGGGCATTGCGGGCGCCGGGATTCGACAGCGTCAGGATCAGGGTGCCATCACGGCGGGAAGCTTGCAGTTCAGCGGACATGGCGGCCTGGAAGGTTGTGAACGAAAAAGGGTAGTCGGGTCCGCTCGGACACGGCTCGTGCGTGCAGCGGGCAGGTCATAGTTCGTCGTCGAGCAGCGACAGCCCGAGCAGTGCACGCCGCTTGAGCCACGGTGAGGCCCGGTAGCGTGGATCGGCATAAAGCTCGTTCATGCTCTCGAGGATGGTGAGGATGCGACGCGGCCCGTAAGTGTCGCCCATCGCCAGCGGCCCCTGCGGATAGCCCAGGCCGAGCGTGACCGCGAGATCGATGTCGGTCGGACTGGCGATGCGCTGCTGCGCGATGTCGCAGGCGATGTTGACGATGGTGGCAATCACGCGCGGGGCGACGAAGCCTGCCGAATCGCGGATCACCGACACCGGTACGCCATCGGAAGAGAACAGGCCGAGCGCTGCATCGCGTGTGGCGGCGGTCGTGGCTGGCGTGGTCATGAGCGTGCGGCGCTTGGCCAGCGGCGTGAGCAGGTCGAGCGCCACGACCCGGGTCGCGTCAAGGCCGTCGCGGGCCGCGATGAAGGATGCATCGTCGCCCAGCGGCATGACCACGATCAGGGAGTCAGGACCCGGCAGGCGGCCGTGATCCAACTGTCCGCCCAGTTGTACCACCAACTCCTGCACCTGCTCACAGGCCCACTGCCATTCGCCGCTGACCCAGATCGATACCGGACGGGCTGCTGGCGCGCTGACTTCGGCAGGTGCCTGCTGCTTGCCGTCGACATAGGCATAGAAACCGCGCTTGGTCTTGCGCCCGAGGAGGCCGGCCGTCAGGCGCTGGGCCGTGATGACCGATGGCCTGTAGCGTGGCTCTTCGTAGTACTGGTGATAGATCGATTCCATGACGGGGTGGGATACATCGAGGCCGGTCAGGTCCATCAGCTCGAATGGTCCCAGTTTGAAGCCGGCGGCGTCGCGCAGGATGCGGTCGACGGTGACGAAATCGGTCACGCCTTCACCGACGATACGCAAGGCTTCCGTGCCGAAGCCGCGACCGGCGTGGTTGACGATGAAGCCCGGCGTGTCCTTGGCGCGCACCGGGGTGTGCCCCATGGTGCGCGCGAGCGCCATGAGGGCCTCGCCGACCCAGGCGGCGGTCAGGACGCCGTCGATGACTTCGACCACTCGCATGACCGGCACCGGATTGAAGAAGTGGTACCCGGCGACCCGTTCCGGGTGGGTGCAGCCGGCGGCGATGGCGGTGATCGACAGCGACGAGGTGTTGGAGGCCAGGATCGCATCGGGACGCACGATCGCTTCGAGCTGCTTGAAGACGGCTTGCTTGATGCCGATGTTTTCGATGATGGCTTCGATCACCGTATCGCAATCGGCCAGGTCCTCCAGGCTCGCTGCGACCTGGATGCGTTGACGTGCGGCGTCGATCGCCTCAGCGGTCAGCTTGCCTTTTTCCTGCAGCTTGGCAAAGGTCTCGGCCAGCGCCTGCGCGGCGGCTGCGGCGGCACCCGGGGCGGCATCGAACAGGCGCACGGTGCAGCCTGCCAGGGCGGCGATCTGCACGATGCCGCGTCCCATCGCGCCGCATCCGACGACGCCGATGGTATTGATCTTGAAGGTTGAAGACATGAGAGACGGACCAGGAAATAGGTGGTTGGAATGAGTCGTCGATGCAGCCGACTGCTCACGGTGTGGGTAATAACGTTGCTTGCGATTCTAACCAGTTCCCCGTGCGCATGGTAAAACCCGTCGAGGCGGAGGCCGTCGACGGCGCGTCCGTCGCGGTTTTGCGAGTCGTGTTATAAATCCGCCGTCGGCAAGAAATTCACTGCCTGCCGACGCGCCGACAACATTTTTTTACTAAAAGAGCAACGAGATCATGATCAACGACCAGGAAACCTTGAACCTGCTGCTGTCGACCGTCCAGCGCTTCGTGCGCGAACGCCTGATCCCAGCCGAGCAAATTGTCTCCGAGACCGACGCCATCCCAGCAGACATCGTCGCCGAAATGCGCGAGATCGGCCTCTTCGGCCTGACGATTCCCGAGCAGTACGGTGGCGCAGGCCTGACCATGGAAGAAGAAGTACTGGTCACGCTGGAGCTGACCTACACCTCGCCTGCCTTCCGCTCGATCATGGGCACCAACAACGGCATCGGCTCGCAAGGCATCGTCATCGACGGTACCGAAGAACAGAAGCAGTTGTGGCTGCCGAAGATGGCGTCCGGCGAACTGATCGGCTCGTTCGCCCTGACCGAACCCGGCGCTGGTTCCGACGCTTCGTCCGTGTCGACCACGGCAGTTCTCGATGGCGATGCGTATGTCGTCAATGGCACCAAACGCTACATCACGAATGCACCGGAAGCCGGCGTCTTCACGCTCATGGCGCGCACCGACCCGGCCGTCAAGGGCGCCGGCGGCGTCTCGGCGTTCATCGTCGATGCCACGGCGCCCGGCATCCAGATCGGCAAGACCGACAAGAAGATGGGCCAGCGTGGCGCCCATACGGCCGACGTGATCTTTGAAAATGTCCGGGTGCCGGCCGCCAACCTGATTGGCGGGCGCGAGGGGCAGGGCTTCAAGACCGCGATGAAAGTGCTGGACAAGGGTCGCATCACCATCGCTGCTGTCTGCGTCGGCGCCGGTCAGCGCATGCTCGACGACGCCGTGCGCTATGCGCAGGAGCGCAAGCAGTTCGGCCAGCCGATCGGCGAATTCCAGATGGTCCAGGCAATGCTGGCCGACTGCCGCGCCGAATTGCTGGCTGCGCGCTGCATGGTCATGGAAACCGCGCGCAAGCGGGATTCGGGTCATAACGTACAGACGGACGCGTCGTGCTGCAAGCTCTTCGCCTCCGAGATGGTGGGCCGGCTCGCCGACCGCTGCGTGCAGATTCATGGCGGCGCCGGTTACATCAGCGAATATGCCGTCGAGCGCTTCTATCGCGACGTGCGCCTGTTTCGCATCTTCGAAGGCACCAGCCAGATCCAGCAGATCGTCATCGCCCGAGCCATGATGCGCGGCGAAAAATGAATTGACCCGAGCTTCAGATCGTACCGGTCCGATCCGGCATGATCTGAAGCGTCAGGTCGCGGCATCTGCTGCGCCCCCTTCCCGCATGCCGATCAAAGCCCCCGCGTTACCCACTTCCACAACGCCGCGCACATCGATCGAATCGCTCTGCCGCCGCCTGGCGTCTGTTTGAAACCGGCGGCGATCGGCCGCATCCAGCGTGACCTCCGACAAGGAGGATGCATGCATCATTTCCCATACTAATAGTCTCGCTAATATTTTTTCTCTTGTATTGCGAGCAAGTAACATCGTGACGTCAGGTATGGCTCACACCGCTGCGCCACGCATGCATGAACACCGGGGAAAACCTTAACCGGGGCACGCGTTCACGATAAGGAATTTCACCCATGACCTCCAGCAAGCAGCTTGCACTTGCCCGTTCCATCGCGCTGATTTTTCTCGCATTGCGCAGTACCGATAGTCTGTCGGTCGGGCTCGGTCCGCTGCGCCTTCAATCAGCGCTAGGTCAGCCCCTGCGTGCCAGCGTACAGGTGCTGGGCCCCGACGCGCGCTCCTTGACGGAAAACTGCATCTCTAGCCGCTTGAACACCAGCGATGGCGGCGAAATTCTGCGGCCCAGTATCGAGCTGCGTACCGTCGATGCCAATCTCACTCAGATTACTCTAACCAGCAATGCCCTGATCGAGGAACCGGCGGTGACCTTGCTGGTCAAGATCACGTGCATGCCGACACTACAACGCGACTATCAGTTACTGCTGGATATGAAAGATGGCTTGCCGCGTGTCGTTTCGACGGCTGTCGGCGATGGCACGAAACTGCCGCTGGCCGGCGGTCTGGCCAAGGCGCTCGCAGTCGATGGCGAACCAGGCCAGAAGCCACGGCGCAAGCGCCATGAACCGATCAAGAAAAGTCGTGCCGGGCTGCACGATCAGAATCCTTCCGGTATCTTCGACGATGTGGTGCCACGGCGCGCGCTCGCCAAGGGATTGTCTGGCACAGGCAGCATCCTGAAGCTGTCCACGAATGATGTCGGTGGAGATTTCGTGCCGATCAATGCGGTGTTCAGTCTGAAGCTCAGCAATTCTTTGGCAGAAAGCGAGCGCGGGGGCAGCATCAGCAATCCTGAAGAAGCCAATGCGGCGAAGGCACGGTTCCAGGCAATGATTCGCGATGAGGACTCGGTGCTGATCGCCCAGAAACAGGTTCGTAACCTGACCGAGCAACTCAGGAAGGACAGGCTCGACAGCAACGCGAAGCTTGCCGCTAAAAGTAGCCACAGTGAGACCGCATCACTGTTTGTTGGTGTGCCGGACTTCAACAAATGGCTCATCGGGATTGCCGGACTGTTATTGGCAGCGACCGGCGGCGTGATGGTGGTACTCAAGTATGCCAGCCGTGCGAAGAAAAAGGCCGCCAAGCCCTGGTGGACCGCTGGTGCCGACTCGCTTGCTCGGGAAGCCGACTTGATCAAGAGCGCGAGGGAATCCAGTCGTTCGCAAAAACTCAATCCGCAGGCTGCTGGCGAGCAATCCCGGGCAACTGCCACCGCAGCGGCAGGAGAAGATGACGCGGCGCTTGATTGCTACGTCAAGCAGTACGTTCGCATCAAGGTGGAGCCGGATGGGCGCGAAGAAGTCGCACCGGATCCTGCCAAAACGGTAGCCGTGCCGGCCGGCGATCCAATGAATTCCCCCGATACCCGGTCGCCGCTTACAGTATCTCCAGCCGAGCCGGTGGTGAGCCCCGTATCCGAGGAAAGTGCCAACGATCATCTCGCCGTCGATCCCCGCCATACGCGAATGGCGACATTCGAGCTGGTCTCCGATGTCATGCAGGAGGCGGAATTCTGGAAATTGCTCAATGAGACACAGCGCGCGATCGACATTCTGGAAAATTACTGCATCTCTGAAACGTCGGAATCACCAGTCCCCTGGCTCTATCTTTTCGATCTGTACGGCGAATCCGGCGAAGTTGAACGTTACGCGGCACTCGCCGAGCGTTTCCAGGCCAAGTTCAACAGCAAGGTGCCGGAAGGCGACGCCCACGACGGGCATGGCGAAAAAAGCCTGGAAGGTTTTCCCTATTTGATGGAACAGATCAGCGCGCTCTGGGGCGGTGAGGAAGTCGTCAATTTCTTGCAGAGTCTCTTGCTCAATAATCGGGACGAGCCGCGGCAAGGCTTCGACCTGCTGGTCTACCGTGAAATCCTGATGCTCATTAACCTAGCACGCGAGCGAGAAAAACTCGCTGCCTGAGCCAACTCCTCACCTACAGGATCCGCACGGGATCGGCGCAGGATTCGCCGCATGGTGCCAAGTGATGCTAGGATTGCCGATCACTTTCAACCAGACGGATAAAAAAAATCATGCTGAAACTGTGCGGCTTTGCGCTTAGCAATTACTACAACAAGGTCAAGCTGGCGCTCATGGAGAAGGGCGTTCCATTTGAAGAAGAGTTGGTATGGGCTGACCGCTCGCAAACGCTGATGGCGAAATCGCCGCTTGGAAAAATTCCTTACATCGAGACCGATCAAGGCGTGCTGTGCGAATCTCAGGTCATCCTCGACTACCTGGAAGCAGCCTATCCGGAAAAACCGCTGTTGCCGGCTGACCCGTTCGCCGCTGCCAAGGTGCGTGAGCTGATCGTGTTCATGGAACTGCATCTGGAACTGGTTGCGCGCGAACTCTATGGCGAGGCATTTTTCGGTGGAACGGTTTCAGACGATATCAAGCTGCGGACAAAAAAACTGCTGACCCGGAACATCAAGGCATTTGCCGCGATGGCAAAGTTTTCGCCGTTCGTTGCCGGCGATGCATTCACGATAGCCGACTGTACGGCGCTGGCGCACCTGCCGTTGATCTCGCTAGCAACCAAGGCGATCTACGGCGAGGACCTGCTGGCGGATTTGCCGGTGCGCGCCTACACTATGATGCTCGGCGAGCGGCCCACGGTGCAGAAGGTCAATGCCGAGCGCAAGGCGAACCAGGCGCTGGCTGCAGCGATGCGCGCAAAGTAAATCCGGGCCTCGGGCTTTTGCCCGCTGGTCTTGGTCTTCAGACCTTTGCCAGACGAGCCAGTGCGGTGTGCAAGGTGGCGTCCTGTTTCGCAAAACAGAATCGAATGATCCCCGACTCGCGTGGGGTCTGGTAGAACGCCGAGACGGGAATCGCAGCGACGCCGATTTCCACCGTCAGCCATCTGGCGAATTCATCCTCCGGCAGGTCCGAGACGGCCGAGTAGTCCACGCACTGGAAATACGTGCCGTCGGCCGGCAACAGTCTAAACCGCGTACCGGCAAGTCCCTCCTGGAACAGGTCCCGCTTGCGCTGGTAGAACGCCGGTAGATTGACGTAGTGCGCCGGCTCGTCCATGTAGTGCGACAGGGCGTGCTGGATCGGCGTATTCACGGTAAAAACGTTGAACTGGTGCACCTTCCGAAATTCCGCGCTGAGTGCCGGCGGTGCTGCTACGTAGCCCACCTTCCAGCCGGTGACGTGATAGGTCTTGCCGAAGCTGGAGACCACGAACGCACGCTCGGCCAGCGCCGGGATGCTGCAGATCGATGCGTGGGCGACACCGTCGTAGACCATGTGCTCGTAGACTTCATCCGACAGAATCAGGATCCTCGTATTGCGCACGATGTCACCAAGCGCTTGCAGATCGTTCGCGCGCAGGATCGAACCGGTCGGGTTGTGCGGCGAATTGACGATGATCATGCGTGTCTTTGGAGTCACGCTGGCGGCAACCTGCGGCCACGGCACTTCATAACCTTCGGCCCCGAGCGTCATCGACACGCATATCGGCGTGCCGCCCGCCAGCATGATGGCAGGTACATAACAGTCGTAGGCCGGTTCGATCACGATGACTTCATCGCCCGGATGCACGCTGCACAGGATCGCGGTCATGACAGCCTGCGTGGCGCCGGCGGTGATCGTGATTTCGGTCGCAGGGTCGTACTGCGCGTGGTACACCGTCGCTATCTTGCGGGCGATCTGTTCGCGCAGGGCCGGCACCCCGGTCATCGGCGGATACTGATTCAGACCAGCCTGCATGGCAGTGGTCGCGGCACCGACCAGGCGCGGGTCACAGGGAAAGTCAGGAAACCCTTGGCCAAGGTTGACGGCCTCGTGCTGTGCCGCCAGGGCCGACATCACCGTAAAGACAGTGGTGCCCACGGCAGGCAGGCGGGAAGTCAGGTCGAGATGGGCAGACTGAATCATTGGCAGAGGTTCCGGGCAGGGTGGGCGCCGGGCGCCCGTTGGTCGATGTACTGCATTTTATCCAAATGGCCCGGCTTGACGCGTTCGGCAATCACGTTGCACGACTCAGAAGGTGGCGGGTGGGTCGAATGTGGCGAGCCATGCCTCGGGTTTGTGAATGCTGAAGAGTCCGCTGCGGCGGCACTTCCCTGCCAGTTTCAGCAAGGCCTTGTCCTTGGTGATCAGGCTGGTGGCGGCAGCGTCGCGTGCGACTTCTAGAAATTTCTGATCATCCGGATCGCTGCAGCGCGGCAGTGGCGTCAGCGTCTGTGACGGTGAGGGTGACGCCGCCGGCAGGCAGGTAATCAGCGCATCGAAGGCGGCGCCGGCGGCGGCCTGACTGTCGGCGTCGAGTGCGAAGCAGGCATAGGCTAGCACCAGGCGCCACTCGTCGCGGCAGTCGGTTCGGGTCACCGCCACCACGGCACCGCTCTGCAGGGCTGACGCGAGCCGGCTCCAGCGCGGATCACGGAACACGAACAGGTCCAGGCAGACATTGGTGTCGATGACGATGCGATTCGGTATCATTACGAAAATTTTTCTCTCAAGGCTGACATGCTGCTCGTATTATCTCCCGCCAAGACGCTCGATTACACGTCGCCGCTTGCAACCGAGCTGCGGACCAAACCGGATTTCATGAAACGCTCCGCCGAGCTCATCGCCATCCTGCGCACGCTGTCACCGGCCGATCTGGCCACCCTCATGAAACTGTCCGACTCGCTGGCCGAACTCAACGTGCGGCGCTACCACGACTGGTCGCCGCGCGCCTCGCAGAAGAATGCACGGCAGGCGGTGCTGGCATTCGACGGCGATGTCTACGACGGTTTGCAGGCGTCGGCGATGACGGCGCCGCAGCTCGATTACCTGCAGTCGCACCTGCGGATCCTGTCGGGGCTGTATGGCGTCTTGCGTCCGCTCGACCTGATGCAGGCCTACCGGCTCGAAATGGGCACCCGTCTGCAGAATCCGTCCGGGCGCGATCTCTATGCCTTCTGGGGCGACACGGTCAGTGTTGCCTTGGCCAGGGCACTTGACGGGATGACGCATCGCATCCTGGTCAATCTGGCCTCCGAAGAGTACTTCAAGGTCGTGAAACCGGCACTGCTCGAGGCCAGCGTGGTGACCCCGGTGTTCGAGGACTGGAAAAACGGTCAGTACAAGATCATCTCGTTTTTTGCCAAGCGTGCACGCGGCATGATGGCGCGTTACGCAGCCGTCCACAAGATCGAAAAACCAGCGGCGCTGCAGAAGTTCGATCTCGACGGCTACCGCTTCGACGCCGCCGCATCCGATACGACGACCTGGCGCTTTCGCCGCAGGGTCGAGGCTTAATTCAGGCGTACAACCGCCGCATGAACAAAAGCCTCGAACGATCGAGGCTTTCTTGTCTTGGCGAGTAGCGGATTTTTACCAGAAACGCCACCACGCCTTGGTCACGCCACCGCTGCCGTTGCTGAAGCGGCTGTTCGGATAGTTCTTGTCCAATACCCGTTCCGCATCCTTGCGCAACTCAGGCAGCCCGAGGACGTCGTAGCAGCGCACCATGATGAACAGCGCTTCTTCGATTGCCGGCGCATCGGTATAGTCCCGCACCACGCCCTGCGCCCGGTTGACCGATGCCAGGTAGGCGCCGCGCCGGAAGTAGTAGCGAGCCACGTAGACGTCGTGTTGGGCAAGCGCATTGACCAGGTACTTCATGCGTGCCAGCGAATCCTTGGCGTACACGCTGTTGGGGTAGCGATCGACGAGCTGCTTGAAGGAGTCGAAGGCTTCGCGTGCGGCCTTCGGATCGCGCTCGCTCGGGTCCTGTGGCACCAGGAAATCGAAGGGGCTCAGGCGATCGTTGAAATTGATCAGGCCACGCAGGTAATACATGTAGTCGACGTTCGGATGATTCGGATGCAGCTTGATGAAGCGTTCGACGGCCGCCAGCGCCAGCGGCTGATCGGCCTGCTTGTAGTGCGCATAAGCGATTTCCATCTGCGCCTGCTGGGCGTAGGTACCGAACGGATAGCGCGATTCCAGCTTTTCGTAGTACCCGATTGCCTTGTCGTAGCCGCCTGCAGCTAGCTCATCGCGTGCCTCCGCGTATAATTTGGTCGCCGACCAGTTTGCAGTTTCATCTGTCTTGTCCGGTAACAGCCCGCAGGCCGATACCAGCAAAGCGAATGCGACAGGAACAAGCTTGAACAATTTTTTTAGCATGACGTTTCGCTGGAGTGCATCTGAACAATGAATGATTATAGCCGATGGGACTTGTAGTGATGACAGCCGAACTGCCTGAATTGACAACCGCCGAAACAACGGCGCCGAAAACCAACCTGCCCGGCGGCGGCGTCGAAGAGCTGCTCGAGGACGTCACCGACGAGGAAATACTGCTGCCGCCGATCGAGCTGGCCCTCAGCGCCGAGGATTGCGGCATCCGCCTCGACAAGGTGCTCTCGCGTTTGGTGCCGCAGTACTCGCGCAGCCGCATACAGCAGTGGATCGATGCCGGCCATGTCACCATCGACGGCGCGCCGGCGCGCGGCAAGACGACTGCGTTCGGCGACGAACACGTGGTGATCCTGCCGCAGGCGGCGCCGGAGGAACTGGCGTTTCACCCGGAACCGATGGACCTGCGCATCGTCCACGAAGATGCGTCGCTGCTGGTCATCGACAAGGCAGCCGGCGTGGTGGTCCACCCGGCCGCCGGTAACTGGTCGGGTACGTTGTTGAACGGCCTGCTGCATTATCTGCCGGCGCTCGGCGGCGTGCCGCGGGCCGGCATCGTCCATCGGCTCGACAAGGACACCAGCGGCCTGCTGGTGGTGGCGAAATCATTGATCGCGCAAACCGATCTGGTGCGCCAGCTGCAGGCGCGTACCGTCAAGCGGGAATACCTGGCGCTGGTCTGGGGTACGCCTCTTGCGACCGGCAAGGTCGATGCCGCCATCGGCCGCCATAATCGTGACCGGGTGCGCATGGCCGTCTCCGAGAACGCCACCGCCAAGCCGGCCGTGACTCACTTCGAACGACTGGCGACCGGCCTGCTCGACGGCCGCGCCGTGAGCCTGATGCGCTGCACGCTCGAGACCGGGCGCACGCATCAGATCCGTGTGCACATGCAATCGATCGGTTTCGCGCTGGTCGGCGATGCCTTGTACGGCAAACAGCATCTGACCACGGTTTTCCCGCGCCAGGCGCTGCATGCCTGGCGGCTGGGGCTGGTGCATCCGCGCAGCGGCAAGCAAAAGGAATGGTCGTCTGCGCTGCCGGCAGATTTCGCGCTCCTGCTGCAGCGGGCCGGCATCGCCAAGCCCGACCTGAACGCGGGCTAGTGCCCACCATGCCACGGCTCATTCGACCCGACTGGATCGGCGCCCCGGCCAACATCAGCGCGTTCAGCACGCAACGCATCGGCGGCGTCAGCGATGCGCCCTACGACGACGGTAGCGGGAGCGGCACGGGCGGGTTGAACCTGGGCACGCAAACGGCGGATGACGCCGACAGCGTGCTGCGCAACCGAGCCATTTTGCGCGCGCTGCTGCCGGCCGAGCCGGTGTGGCTGCGCCAGGTGCACGGCAATGTCGTGGTCGACGCCGCCACCGTCGGCTCCACTGAAATCCCACAGGCCGATGCCAGCTTTACCAGCCGAGCCGGCGTCGTGTGTGCCGTCATGACGGCAGATTGCCTGCCGGTGCTGCTCTGTGACCGGGACGGTAGCGTAGTGGGCGTGGCCCATGCAGGCTGGCGCGGTCTGGCCGGCGGCGTGCTGCAAAACACGATTGCCGCCATGCGACGCGCCGGCGCCGGCGACCTGCAGGCATGGCTGGGGCCGGCCATCGGGCCGGATCGTTTCGAGGTCGGCGCCGAGGTGCTGGAAGCGTTCGTCGGCCAGGATCCGCGCGCGGCGGCTGCATTCCGGTCGGTTGCCGGACAACCCGGAAAATTCATGGCTGACCTTTATCACCTGGCCCGGCTCATCCTCGGCAATAGCGACGTCACCCGCATCGCCGGCGGTGCACACTGCACGATGAACGAACCCGCGCGGTTCTATTCCTATCGGCGCGATCATGAAACCGGACGGATGGCAACGCTGATCTGGATCAACTGAGCGGTGGTTCGGGAGAACCAAACCTCCAACTCTTGGCCTTACCCTCAATAAAGCAGCATGCGGATTCTTCCAGCGCGAAACAAACGAGCAGTGTGCCTACCGCTCAGGATCGTGGAGGAAGTTGGGCTGGAGTCCCATGCTCGGTCGGTGCAGCGACAGCGGCAATTGGCGTCGTGCTCATGTTCGCATCAGAACCGGACCTATCCACCAGTAAATCCGACGACGCCATCTGTTGCGCTTCGGCCGCCGCCTGCGCGGCGCGGCGCCGTTTGCGTTGCGGCGTGCCCATGATGTATAAAATTATCGTCAGGGGCAGAATCCCATACAATGCCAAGGTCATCACGCCTGCGACCACGCTTTCTTCGGTGATCGACATCATGAAGACTACATAAATCCACGCGATTGCGACGATGTACATGACGGCTCTGGTTAGCGTTTAAACTTCGTACCATACGCGAAAAACATAAAGATGCCCGATGATGAAGCCAACCGATATTTCCCAGACAGTGCCCGCCTGGATCGCCCAGCTTGCCAACCCCGAGAGCTGGCAGGCATGGATGACGCAGGCGCCAATGGCGATGCCGGCCATCGATCCTACCGCCCTGACCGCGTCGATGACGCAGTTCGGCACCCAGGCGGCGCCGGCCTGGAGCGAGATCGTCAACAGCATCGACCCAGAGGTCACCAAGCAACTGCAGCAAGACTATGTCGCATCGTTCTCCGCTCTGGTACAGGATCTGGCCCAATCGAAAATACCGGCGCTGCCGGACAAACGATTCAAGGCGCCGGCCTGGCAATCCAATAGCCTGCATGCATTCAATGCCGCTGCCTATCTGCTCAATGCCCGGTTCCTGATGGCGATGGCCGATGCCGTCAAGGCGCCACCGAAGGCAAAACAGAAAATCCGTTTCGCCGTGCAGCAAATGGTCGATGCCCTGTCGCCGTCGAATTTCCTGGTCACGAACCCCGATGCGCAGCAAAAGGTCATCGAGACCAAGGGCGAGAGTCTGCAGAAAGGGATCACCCACATGCTGGCCGACATCAAGAAAGGGCGCATTTCGCAGACTGACGAAAACGCCTTCGAAGTCGGCAAGAACGTCGCCACGACTGCTGGTACGGTCGTGTTCGAAAACGATATCTTTCAGCTGATCCAGTACGCACCCCTGACCAAGACCGTGTCGGAGCGGCCGTTGCTGATCGTGCCGCCCTGTATCAACAAGTTCTACATCCTCGATCTGCAGCCGGACAATTCGCTCGTGCGCTACGCGGTCGAGGAGGGCAATACCGTGTTTCTGGTTTCCTGGCGCAATGTGGATGAGTCGCTGTCCCACCTGACCTGGGACGATTACATCGAGCAGGGCGTGATGAAAGCGATTGCCGTCACGCAGGCGATCGGCAAGCAGGACAAGATCAATGCTTTCGGTTTCTGTGTCGGCGGCACGCTGCTGTCGACCGCGCTGGCGGTCATGGCTGCGCGCGGTCAACACCCGGTGTCGAGCCTGACATTGCTGACAGCCTTCCTGGATTTTTCGGATACCGGCGTGATCGACGTCTACATCGACGAAATGCAGGTCGGCCTGCGCGAAAAGGCGATCGGCGCCGGCGGTCTGATGAAGGGCAGTGACTTTACGTCTGCTTTCTCGACCCTGCGCCCGAACGACCTGATCTGGAATTACGTCGGCACGAATTACCTCAAGGGCGAAGAGCCGCCTGCCTTCGACCTGCTGTACTGGAATGCCGACGGCACCAATTTGCCCGGACCGATGTTCTGCTGGTACTTGCGCAATACCTATCTCGAAAACAACCTGCGCACGCCGGGCAAGGTCACCGTTCTCGGTGAGTCTATCGATTTCGGCAAGATCGATGCGCCGACCTTTCTGTATGCGTCGCGTGAGGACCATATCGTGCCGTGGCAATCGGCATTCGGCTCGCAACAGCTGCTCAATCCGAAAAAGCTGACGCGCAATCAATTCGTGCTCGGCGCCTCGGGTCACATCGCCGGCGTCGTCAATCCGCCGGCGAAGAAAAAGCGCAGTTACTGGGTCAATCCAAAAGAGTCGAAAAATCCGGAAGCCTGGCTGGCCGGCGCCACCGAGCACCCCGGCAGCTGGTGGACCGAATGGTCTGCGTTTCTGTCCACGCACGGCGGTAAGAAAATCGCCGCGCCCAAGAAACCAGGCAACACGACGTACACGGCGATCGAGCCGGCGCCGGGGCGCTATGTCAAGGTGCGGTTGGAGTAGCCTGCCAAGCACAGACTCGAGCAACCACCCGCGTCGGTAATCGGCAGCCTGCTTTCGGCAGCGGACAATTGCGATTTTTAAATAAAATTCGTGGGATGAAAATCACTGGTACGAGGAGAAGTTGTTGGGTAGAGTGCGGCTGTTGGCAATATAATGCTGCTGCGGTGTGGCATGCGTCGCGCCGTTCCTCGGTCCAACGTAATTCATTGGTCTGCAATCCACTGGAATTTTCATGAATAGTGCAAAAAAGAACGCCGATCGCCTGATCAAGAAATATCCAAATCGTCGTTTGTATGACACGCAGACCAGCTCTTACATCACCCTGACCGACGTGAAGCAACTGGTCCTGGACAACGAAGTGTTCAAGGTCGTGGATGCGAAGTCGGATGAAGACCTGACGCGCAGTATCTTGCTTCAGATTATTCTTGAAGAAGAATCGAACGGCTCGCCGATGTTCTCCAGCGGTGCACTGTCGCAGATCATCCGCTACTACGGCCATGCGATGCAGGGCATGATGGGCTCGTATCTTGAAAAGAACATCCAGGCATTCATCGACATCCAGAACAAGCTGACGGAAAACTCCAAGGGCATGTACGAAGGTAAGCCGTTCAGTCCGGAAATGTGGACCCAGTTCATGAATGTCCAGGGCCCGATGATGCAGGGAATGATGGGTAACTACATCGAGCAGAGCAAGACGCTGTTCATCCAGATGCAGGAACAGATGCAGAGCCAGGCCAAGAACATCTTCACAACCTTCCCCTTCATTCCTCCTGTCGGTGGCACCGGCGACAAGGCGGACACCTGAGCCGATAGCAAGGCAACTACCTGCGCGCACTGCGGCACTGACCGGCGCGGGCTGACAGTAGCGGCCTGACAGTAGCGGCCTGACAGGAGCGGCCTGACAGGCGCGCCCGGCCGACACACAAGCGGTACAATAGCGGACTTTTTACGTCCACCGATTGTCCGCTGCCATGTCTACCTCCCTGCTGGTCCCTCCCAAAGTCGGTTTCGTCTCGCTCGGCTGCCCCAAGGCGCTGGTCGACTCCGAACAGATCCTCACGCAACTGCGCGCCGAAGGCTATGACACCGCAAAATCATATGACGGCGCCGACCTGGTGATTGTCAATACCTGCGGCTTCATCGACGCCGCAGTGCAGGAGTCGCTCGACGCCATCGGTGAGGCGCTGCATGAAAACGGCAAGGTCATTGTCACCGGCTGCCTCGGCGCAAAAAAGGATGCCAACGGCGAAGACATCATCCAGAAGGTGCATCCGAAGGTGCTGGCCGTGACCGGCCCGCATGCGCTGGCTGAAGTCATGGACGCGGTCCACCTGCATCTGCCGAAGCCGCACGCACCGTTCATCGACCTGGTGCCGCCGCAAGGCATCAAGCTGACGCCACGCCATTACGCTTACCTGAAGATTTCCGAAGGCTGTAATCACCGCTGCAGCTTCTGCATCATCCCGTCGATGCGCGGCGACCTGGTCTCGCGCCCGATTGGCGACGTGATGATGGAAGCGGAGAACCTGTTCAAGGCCGGCGTGCGCGAGCTGCTCGTGATTTCACAGGACACCAGCGCTTATGGCGTCGATGTCAAATTTCGTACCGGTTTCTGGAACGGCCGACCGGTCAAGACCCACATGACCCAACTGGTCGAGGCGCTGGGCGAACTCGCCGCGCCCTATGGCGCCTGGGTGCGACTTCATTATGTGTATCCTTACCCGCACGTCGACGGCATCATTCCGCTGATGGCCGAAGGCAAGATCGTGCCGTATCTGGACGTGCCGCTGCAGCACGCCCATCCGGATGTCTTGAAGCGCATGAAGCGCCCTGCCAACGGCGAAAAGAACATCGAACGCATCCAGGCCTGGCGCGCGCTGTGCCCGGACATCACGATCCGCTCCACCTTCATCGCCGGTTTCCCGGGCGAGACGGAAGCGGAATTCGACTATCTGCTGGACTTCCTGGAAGAGGCGCAGATCGACCGGCTGGGCTGTTTTGCCTATTCGCCGGTCGAGGGTGCTACTGCCAATGCCTTGCCGGATGCGGTGCCGGAAGCGTTGCGCGAGGAGCGTCGCGGGCGCGTGATGCAACTGCAGGAAACCATCTCGAAGAATCGCCTGCAAGCAAAGGTCGGCAAGACCTTGCGGGTGCTGATCGATGAGGTCAACCGCACCGGCGGCGTCGGGCGATCGGCAGCGGATGCGCCGGAAATCGACGGCGTGGTCTATGTCCGCCCACCCTACGAGCCGCATCTGAAACTGAAGGTCGGCGAATTCGTCGATGTCAAGATCACGGCTGCTGACGCGCACGATCTGTGGGGCCAGGCCTGATCGATCGCGTCGTGGACCTCGATCGCGACTTACAGCGCGGCACGAGAAACGGCAATCGAACCGACCCAGGACAAGCATGAAAAAATCTCTCCGTACCTTGCTGGTCCACAGCGATTACACGCCACCGGTCGGCTTCGGCGCCTTTCCCACGGCGATCCACCACGCCTCGACGGTCCTGTTCAAGAACGTCGAGGCCATGCGCGCTCGCAACTGGCAGGACAAGACCGCCTATACCTACGGTCTGCACGGCACGCCCACCTCCTTCACGCTGGAGGCGCGCCTGGCCGAGATCGAGGGCGGCACGCACTGCGTGCTGGCGCCCAGCGGACTGGCGGCCATCACGCTGGTCGATCTGGCGCTGCTCAAGACCGGTGACGACGTGCTGTTGCCTGATAACGTCTACAACCCGAACCGGGAACTGGGTAACTGGCTGCAACGAGACTTCGGCATCAGCGCCCGTTATTACGACCCGCTGGTCGGCGCCGGCATCGCCGCGCTGATCCAGCCCAACACCCGGTTGATCTGGACCGAAGCGCCGGGATCGGTGACGATGGAAGTGCCGGATATTCCGGCGATCTGCGCTGCGGCTCACGCCCACGGCGCCCTGGTCGCGACCGACAATACCTGGTCAGCCGGCATCGCTTTCGATGCGTTTGCCCATGGCGTCGACATCGTGATGCAGGCGCTGACCAAATACCAGTCGGGTGGCTCCGACGTGCTGATGGGCGCCGTCATCACCCGCGACGCAGCCCTGCAGCAGAAGCTGGAAATGGCGCACATGCGCCTGGGTTTCGGTGTCGGCATGGACGACGCCTTCCTGGTGCTGCGGGGGCTGGCGACGATGAAATTGCGCTTTGATGCGCACGATGCCGGGGCGCGGACCGTGGCGGCATGGCTCAAGGCGCGGCCCGAGGTGTCTCGCGTGCTGCATCCGGCTTTTGCGGATTGCCCGGGCCATGCAATCTGGGAGCGTGACTTCACGGGCGCGGGCGGATTGTTCTCGGTTATCTTCGACGAGCGGTTCAGCGAGGAGCAGACCGATCGTCTGATCGATCATCTCAAGCTCTTCAAGATCGGCTTCAGCTGGGGCGGGGCCAACAGCCTGTGCGTACCGTACCGGATCCAGACGATGCGCCGCGACTGGCAAGAAAGCGGCCAGCTGCTGCGATTCAATATCGGCCTCGAAGATCCGCTGGATCTGATTGCCGATATCGAACAGGCGTTGCAGCAACTAAGCTGTGTTTGACAGGCTACTGCGCGACCCGGCTGCATCATATCGACAGCATTACATCGGCATCGCGCGGTTGTTGTCAAGATCCAGGATGCCCTTGATCAGCCGATAGGCTTTCCACAGCCAGGCCAGGCCTACCACCAGGAAGGCCAGCGGAATGCCGATGACCGTGAAGAACAGCACCGCGGCCAGCGCCATCCAGACCACGAACCAAATGAACGAGCGGATCTGCCACGAGTGGTGGGAGTAGACGAAGGTGCCCGCCGTGTCACTGCGCTTGATGAAATTGATGATCAGCGGAATCCACGAAAACGCCCCCAGTGAAAAGACGAAGCTCACGCCATGTGCGATGTAGAGCCACCACGCGAGATTTTTTTCTGACTGTAATTTGCTGTCCAGAACGAGTTCACTGCCCATCAAGCACTCTCCTCAATCGCTACAACGAACAGAGATTCTATTCGAACAACCTCAAGATGCCGTCGAGTCCGACGAAATTCAAGGCCACATCGGCTTGTTGCCGAACAATCGGCTTGGCACGGAAGGCCACCGACATCCCGGCGATGGCCATCATCTTCAGATCGTTGGCGCCATCACCCATGACGATGGTGTCGCGCGGCGTGATCCCGAGTGCGATGCAGGTGGCTTCC